>PBZD01000023.1 GCA_002729875.1 Chromatiales bacterium
CAGCCAGAGACGCTAACGTCCGCTTTCGAGGGTGCCCGGTTTGTCGTGTCAGCCGTCGGCGCCAGATTCGTGGGCAAAGGTGAACTCGATGATTCGATGAATACCGCAGAGTTTGTGGACTATGGGGGCGTGAAGCACCTGGCGGGGGCAGCGCGCAGCGCCGGGGTCGAGCACTTCGTTCTGATTTCGGCGATGGGCGTTACCAATCCGGACCACCCGCTGAATAAATTCAACAATGTCATGCACTGGAAACTGAAGGGTGAGAACGCACTGCGGGCCAGCGGGGTTCCCTATACGATTGTAAGACCGGGGGGATTAACTGACGAAGCCGGTGGCACTTTAGGTACCCTGGTGACCCAGGGTGACAACCATGGTCCCGGTCTGACCAACCGCATTGATGTGGCCAGGATCTGCGTACGCGCCTTAACAGATCCGGCAGCGCGCAATGTGACCCTCGAGGTCGTGAAAGATGCGTCGCAACCCGTTGTTCCACTAGATGGGAAAGTATTCTCTGGCCTGAAAGCTGATGCGCCATCAAGCGAGTGAATCACGAACGCAACAAAGGAGATAGAAGCGTGAGAATCCAAACCCGAATGGGTGCAGTGCTGGCCGCCTTGGTGCTGTGCACCTGGTTCCTGATGGGCTGCAGCCAAACGGCGGACGCCATAGACTCGAGCGCTTCGGAACCGCCCGTGGTACTGGTGATTGGCGCAACCGGGCGAACCGGGGGTCCCATACTGGCGGCACTGGGCGATGACTATCGGATACGGGCCCTGGTACGAGACCTGGATCGTGCCCGGGCGAAACTGCCGGCCAACGTGACTTTGTTCCTTGGTGACGTTCGTCAGCCAGAGACGCTAACGTCCGCTTTCGAGGGTGCCCGGTTTGTCGTGTCAGCCGTCGGCGCCAGATTCGTCGGCAAAGGTGATCTTGCCGATCCTATGAATACCACTGAGTTAGTGGACTATGAAGGCGTGAAGCACCTGGCCGGGGCGGCGCGCAGCGCCGGGGTCGAGCACTTCGTTCTGGTTTCGGCGATGGGTGTTACCCGTTTGGGGGGCGCGCATGACCGAATGGACAATATCATGCACTGGAAACTGAAGGGTGAGAACGCACTGCGGGCCAGCGGGGTACCCTATACGATTGTAAGACCGGGGGGATTAAGTGACGAAGCCGGCGGCACTTTGGGAACCCTGGTGGCCCAGGGCGACAACCAGGGTCCCGGTCAGACCAACCGCATTGATGTGGCCAGGATCTGTGTACGCGCCTTAACAGATCCGGCGGCGCGCAATGTGACCGTTGAAGTCGTGAAAGATGCGTCACAACCCGTTGTCCCGCCGGACGGGGACATTTTCGCTGGACTGAAAGTCGATGTGCCTTAAAGCGGGCAGGAATCCCGGCCCGCCTGGAGATCGGCGGACGAACAGCCGGTGATATGATTACGTATGCAACATTGATTTTATTAGGCTTGCCTTTAAGATCGGGTAGGCATAAAATGTTATTAGAAAAATAAATAACTAGTTGAAATTATTGGGTAAATTAAATTTTCTCACAGTTTAAGTTACCTTGGAGTTTGGTTCTTGTAATCGTTTGCAGCGAGACCTATACTTATTGCCGAACCGACGGCTGGCAAAGTTGATTTCGAGTTCTCTTAATATTACGGTTATCACGGGATCCGGGGGGTGCCGATATGATTCGCAACACACGCTTTAAATTCTTGTTTCGCGCTATAGCGGGGGCAATTTTATTTCTACTGGTTATCGAGCCGGCCGTGGCTGAGTTGGATGACATGGTCGTTACCGTCCGACGGATCGAGGAGAAGGCGCAAGATGTGCCCATATCCATCTCCTCCTTTTCCGCACAAACCATCGAGCAGGCCAGAATTCAGAATATCGATGATCTGGCTAACTTCACGCCGAATTTGACATTTGAGTCGGGCGAGGCCGGTCGTCGCGCCACGCCAGTCATACGCGGCATAGCCACTATCGATACGCGCGCGTTCGACAATCCCGTGGGCATATTTATCGATGGTATTTTCGTCTCCGGGCGCGCCGTGCAGAACGTCAATCTTCTCGACGTCGAGCGTGTCGAGGTCGTGCGTGGCCCGCAAAGTGCTTTATTCGGTCGCAATACCTTCGCCGGTGCGATCAACTATGTAACCAAGAAGCCAACCAACGAGCTGGAAGGCAAGTTGGAGGCCACGGCTGCAGAAGACGAACTCTACCAGGTCATGGGTTCGGTCAGTGGCCCGTTGATTGCCGATAAGTTGCTGGGCCGGATTGCTGCACGGTACGACGAAGATGACGGGATGTGGGAAAATGCCGGCCCGCTGGGCGCGGGTGACGGTATCGGCGGCCATGAATACAAATCGATCAGCGGATCACTGACGTTTCTGCCAACTGAATCTTCTTCCGTCACGTTGAGTGGGTATTACGCCGATGATTTTCTGGACAGCCGTCCCCTGAATATTGCGCCGAACAATTGCGGTGAACTGGATCCGGCTCAATTCCCTCCGCTGGGTTCCTATGATGTCGGTGTTCCATCTTACTACTGCGGTGATATACCGGCCTTGCAGACGGATACCTATCCGTTGTCGCCGCAAGCCTATGCCTCCGATTCCGAGACGACCCGGCTAGCGCTTGATATCACGATTGATTTTTCGGCGTTTCGTTTCGTCTCCTTAACGGCATTTACTGAATCTGAAAGTTTTTCCCAACAGGATCTTGATCGGACTCAGGTCGGTGAGTCGCATTACGGGTGGTTACCGTTTGGTGACTGGGCGGCGGCGGGTTTCCCGGTGCCTATGTTTTCTTTCCTGGTACCCTTCGGCAACCCTGCGTTTACCGCCGAGCAGAACCTGAATACCTATATTGGCTCGCAGGGGCTGGACAATGAGTACTGGTCGCAGGAATTCCGGTTCGAGTCTGTGACGGACGGTCCGCTGCGCTGGTTGGGCGGGCTGTACTTTTTTGACAGCGAGAACACCGATACGACGCGTTTCGGTATCGATGCAAGCGCTGCGGTCGCAGCGACTGGGCTGCCGCCCAGCGCCCTGCAGTTCTTGCTGACCGATTCACTGGGCCCCCCGGCAGCGCCGCCGGGGTCAACGCTTGGTGTGCCGACACCGTTCCTCCCGAGCGTCGCGTTTCTGGACGGGGTAGGTACTGTTGAGTTGACTGTAGGCACGGATGAAGTGACGCAATACGCGGTATTCGGCTCCGTTGAGTACGATTTTACTGACCGACTCACGGGTACCGCGGAACTGCGCTACACCTATGAAGAACGTGAAATCGTCAATATCACGGACGACTTCTTCGGTTCGCTGCCGACTGGCCCCACGACATTCGACGACGACTGGAGTTTCTGGGATCCCCGTATCATCCTGCGCTACATGGCGACGGAAGATGTCATGGTCTACGGTTCAGCAGCTCACGGCACCCGGTCGGGTGGGCTAAACGTGTTGCTCGCCGATCCAGAGCGGGTCTCCTACGATGAAGAAACGAATTGGACCTATGAAGCAGGAATAAAGTCAGCCTGGCTCGACAATCGGCTGACCTTCAATTTCGCGGCTTTCTATATTGACTGGGAAGATGTGCAGATTCGGCAGTTACTTTCGTCGAGTACCGCCGGCTTTTTGACGGCTACGACGAATGGAGCCGGTGTAACGAGTTATGGGGTCGAATTAGAGCTTGTTGCCTCGCCGACGGATGGTCTGACGTTGTCACTCGGTTACGGCTACTCCGATCCGGAGTTCGACAACGGCACAATCGCCTCGGGTGAGACCTTTTTCTGTAATCAGTTGGCGGCAAGCCAATCTGCGATTCCCGTGATTCCTGCGACGTGCGTCGATATTGACGCGGACGGCGACGGTATGGTGGACGACCGGGTACCCGATATCAGCGGTAATCAATTACGCCGGAGTTCAAAGCATACGGCAGTCTTTTCAGCCGAACTGGTCAAGCCATTTTTTGTCGATGGGCTTGAATGGATGACAAGGCTCGACGTGTCGTACCGCAGCGAGCAGCCGACAGACCTGGTAGCTTCTCAATGGGCCCCCGATCGAACACTGGCAAATCTTAAGTTGGGCGTCTTGCACGATCGATACGATGTTACGCTCTGGGTTGAGAACTTGTTTGGCGAGGATGCGATCGAGACCACTCAGACTTTCGGGAATCACTTTAATTCATTCCGGCAGCTCACGAGTGCCGTCAATATCAATGACACGCGCTTCGGTGTGACGGGGCGGTTCAGGTTCGGGTCCGGACGCTAGAGCGAACGTGATCCGGGCATCGATCGACGGCTCGACATTCGACTGTTGGAGAAGCCTGACGGCGAATGGTGGTTGACGAGTCTCGATGCTGCGGGTATGGATTTTCGATACGCTGACGACGGTGGTCGTCAGCGCTTTCGGAATTTCTCGATACCAAATCGATTGCCAACGAATACCGGGCGTCGCCTTTGGTTATTGGGTTCGTATAGGGAGTTGAAAAATGCGCTTGGCAACCATTGGACGCATTTTCGCGTACTCGTGCCTGGCGTTGGTACTTATCGTGCTGACGTACGTCTTTATGATGAGCGGCATATATCACACGCCGAAATCATTTTTCACGCCTTCTTCTTATATCTCGCCCGGTGGCAAGATATTGATTGTCGGTGGCACCCGCGGCACCGGGCTCGAAATCGTCAAATTGCTGTTGGAGCGCGGTGAGGACATAACCGTAACCGTACGGACAACCTCCAATGTCGATGCATTGAACGCACTGGGCGTCAAACAAGTGGTCGTGGATGCACTTGTCAACGAACAGGTTCAACGCGCGATCCCTCGGGGCGAGTACCAAACCGTAATTTCGACGCTCGGCACCTCGGCGAGCGATCTGCCGACACGGCAAAATCCGTTACAAGCGTTGATTAGCGGGCAGGTAAAAATGGATCCCAACAAGCGCCCGGACTTTATCGGCAACCGTAATGTCATCGATGCCGCGCAGGCGGCAGGCGTCGAGCGCTTTATTTTTGTTACCGTGATTGGCACAGGGGAGTCTCACGACGCCTTGCCATTGCCGGCTCGTCGTGGTCATAACGAGGTCCTGCCGCTGAAACAACGGGCAGAGGAGTACCTGCGCGCCAGCAATATGAAGTACACGATTATTCGGCCGGGCGGGCTGTCCAATGGCGGGTCCACCGGGGCTGCGATGCTGACCGAGGATCCCATGTCTTTCAGCTATATCTCGCGGATCGATACCGCCAAATTGGTCGTGGCTGCACTGGGAAATCCCCAGACCATCGACAAGACCTATACGGCCTACGACTCGGAGCGACGGTATCTATGGAAACTCTTTGTCGATTGACTTGCGCCGTGAACACCGATACCCGCATCCATATGGCGCAAAGATAATTTGGCGCGGGTGACTCCATTTGCCACAAAAGAGGGCGGAAAATGGCCAGAACACCTAAGCTGACTCTTATATATAGTTGTTGTCTTTTTCTTGCCGCCTGCGGTTCCGAAAGCCCGGATCGCGCGACGGCCGATGCTGTGGCGCAGCCCGAAGTTGCGGCACAGCCCGAAGCAGGGCGACCGTCATTTATCGAGGCGGCTTTAGCCGACCCACGGCGATCGGCTGACGATATTGCGCGCGACGTCAATCGTAAGCCTGAACACGTATTACAGTTTATTGGTATCGAGCCGGGCATGGCCGTACTGGATATGTACTCCGGCGGCGGTTACTACACGGAATTATTATCGTACGTGGTCGGTAGCGATGGCCGCGTAGTCGCGCACAATAACACCCCGTATGCGAAGATCGCGAGTAAGGATATCGAGGCCAGATACAGTAATGGCCGTTTGCGTAACGTCGAGCAGCTGATTGGTGAGAACAACCGGCTCAAACTGGAAGCGGATACGTTCGATGCCGTGTTGTTCATCCTCGCCTATCACGATGTTTACTATATCGACGGCGGATGGGGCTGGGAGTTGGTTGACAGACCGATGATGCTCGCCGAGATTTTCCACGCGATGAAACCGGGCGCCGCTCTCGGCCTGGTCGATCATGTTGCCGCAGCGGGGATGCCAGCAGAACTCGTCAAACCTCTGCATCGGGTTGATCCGGAATTGGTCAAGGCTGATTTTCTGGCGGCTGGATTCGTTCTGGATGCAGAGAGCGACGTGCTGCGAAATCCGGCTGATGACTACAATATGCTTGCGATGCTACCGCAGATCAGGGGACGCAGCGACCGGGTGCTGCTTCGCTTCATTAAGCCGGCTGACTAGACGCCGGCCAAGTCCCCCCCTGTACGTGCAGATGAGAAGCGGGCGCCGTGCAGGTCACTGTTCAATAAGTAATCAGCCGGCCTTGTTATTGGCCGAAAACTGTATTTGACATCATATTGCACACGAGTGCATAATTTACACTTCTGACAATATTTGTCTACCAAGCCCCATTGCCGTCATGTGAAGATTCGGCAGTGGCGAAACAAGAATTTGAGGATCAAGCCAATGTCTGTTGAGCAAGCTATTTATCCGCGCGGCAAGATGGCCGGTGTATTCCCGACACTGACAAACCGCAGTGACGAAGCCTACGTGGAGTTTATCGATGATGCGCGGAAGATCCTGATTCATGCCCAGCAAGAGCCCATCGGTGCCTATAGCCGGGGGCTCATCGAGAAGTCCGAGCTCAGTAATGAAGACAACGGCCCGGACACCACTCAGGATGCCGTCGAACTGCTTATGCAGGATTCGGTGCTGAAAACATACTACCGGGTCAAGCGAAGCCTGCAGGAAGCATTCTGGTCCGGTTTGAAGGACTCCCTGGACGAGCGTCGTGCGGAGATTCTCGCCGCTCTGGATGAAACCGATCAAGCCGGCCCCGGTACGCTGGAGTATGACCCCAACTGGGCTGACTCGGTGCCGGAATATGCGGATTGCGAGATTCATTTGCAGCCGGGGGGCAATATGTCGGAGGCTTTGGCGGGCCTTTACTACGATTATGGGCTTAAAGTATTTCTGGGCGGGGCCGCTGACAACGACCAATTAGCCAAGTTCATTGCCATGGGTGCCGCCATGCCGGATGACGGCAAGGTGGAGCGGATTCTCGACCTGGGGGTTGGCCCCGGTTCCTCCAGTACGGCGTTGAAGGAAAGACATCCGGATGCCGAAGTCTGGGGCATTGATCTTGGCGCGCCCATGGTTCGCTATGCGCATCTGCGTGCGATTGAGACGAATGCCGATGTCCATTTTCGGCAGATGGCGGCCGAGGACCTGGATTTTCCCGACAACCATTTCGATGCGGCTCTGGCTGTGCTGTTGTTCCATGAGTTACCGATACCCGTAGCCAAGGAGGTTATTGCCGAGGTCTATCGTGTATTGCGGCCGGGTGGGAAGTTCACGCTGCTGGACTTCCCGGGCTCCAAGACCTCGGACTTGTACAGCATGTTCTTCGCCCAGATGGATGCCCTGGATAACGTCGAACCCTATCTTCCTGAATACAGACGATCCAATGTCGAGGACCTGCTCGTAGAGGCAGGTTTTGAGCTTGAGGGATACGACCACAAGGCCGCACTCAGCAAGGGTCGTGTCGCTGTGAAACCCGCTACCGCATAGAGGAATAGTTTAAATGGCTAAAGTTGAAGACTCGGAATTAGCGTATACGCGTGATTTGCCCGGTGCAGTCAGGAGTAATCCTAACTACTTCGACAACGAGGTCATCGATCATCTGATCGGCATCGTTCTCGAGTTAGGGGCCCAGTCCTGGGTCATCAAAGACCGGCTGGCTTTTCTGGAAGAGTTACTGGCTAAACAGGGGTCAGTTTCGCTCGATGATCTGGAACAGGGCCGGCCGTCGGAGGAACTCCAGGCGAAGCTGCAGACAGAGCGTCAGGCAATGATTCAAAAGATCTACGGAAGATTGTACTCAAGCTACGGCGGCGATACGGCAGATCCGCTCAGCGCACCCATGTCCTGAGCAAGCCCGGGGCCAGTTACGGCAACAGTCAGCTGTTGAGTTGTTCGCCTGCCAGCGGTTTCTGCTTGCGGCGTTCGCGGAGAATTTTCAGGGTATTCTGGTGGCTTGCCCGGGTAATGTTGTAAGTCGAAAACACAGCGATGCAGAAAAGGCCAAAGATGGCGACGCTGGGCCCATAGACTAGTCCCAGCTCGAAAAGGGTGTCAGGCCTGATCTCTTCGGGCCTGACATCTCGTTCTATAGGGAAACTGATCAGGCCGAGCGCCAACCCGGCGAGGAAATGACCGGCACCCGACGTGGCCTTGCTCGCAAAGGTAAAGAACCCGAAGAGCAAACCTTCCTGCCGCTTACCGGTTCTCAGTTCGTGATGATCGGCAATGTCGGCAACGATGGAACCGGTGGATACTGCGAGGATGCCCCCGCCGAATCCGGCGCCCGCCTGCCCGGCGATTAGCAGGGGCAGTAGCCAGTCACTGTCATTTCCGGGAAACCAGCCGATGAGGCGCAAGGTCGTTGGCGCAATTAACGACAGAAGCAGCATCCAGAGTCCGAGGTTCATTGTGGCTTTCTTGTCGAGCCGGTCGATGATGTACTTGACGAATGGCACCGTGATGATAGTGGCACCGAAGAAGGCATAGAGCAGGTACACAATCTCCTGCGACTGCAGGGCCCAGAAGTAGGTGTTCATGTGCAGCGCCAGGGCTTTCTGCAGGCCAAGCATGACAAAAATACTCAAAGACACCAGAAAGAAGGCCACGAACGCCTTGTTGTGCAAAAGACTGATTAACTCCTGTAAGTACTCCCGTAAACTCAGGTGCTGGTCATGACCGGACCGGTGCAGGTGCGGTATCTGACTGTGGGTTCCCGCCGTCGAGCCTATAATGATCAGCGCCGCCGCGAGGCCGAAAGTCAGGCCCATCAACGGATAGGGGGCAGGGTTCAACTGACCCTGCGGGTATTCAGGAGTGGCGTGGAAGAACACCTGAAATGCGATAGCTGAGATGGCGATGGCACCGGCGAAGGAGAACATGGTTCTGTAGGCGACCAGGGCAGTTCGATCCCGGTAGTGTTCGGTAAGTTCGGCGCCAACCGCATAGTACGGGACCATGAAGAAGGTAATCATCACCCGAATCCCGACTGCAAAAACGGTCAGCCATGCAGCCAGGCCGATACCCTGCAAGCCTGCAGGCGGGGCAAAGAGAAAGTAAAAGCACAACCCGAAGGGAATAGCTGATGCGTACATGAACGGATGGCGGCGGCCCCATCGCGATTTGAAGTTGTCGGAAATGGAGCCGATCAGCGGATCGGTAATGGCGTCCATGACCAGTGCGACCAGCATCGCGGTACCCGTCCAGACAGGATTCAGGCCCAGTACCTGCACGTAGTAGAAAAGCAGGAAGAGCTCGAACGAGTTGGACTTGATGGCTTCCGCCATCTGACCGGAGCCGAAGGCAAGCTTGATGGGGATGCTGACGGGACGTTCGGGCATACCTTGAGAGCCTGACGGTGATTGTTTTTAACAATACTAGAAAGGGCGAGATGTCGCAATCGTTTACAGGCCGGGCTCCGAAAGGGGGTAAAAATGCCTGGAATCAGGTGGCGGCCAGCTGTCGGCCACCTGATCGGGTTGGTTAGGGGCGCTACAATCGCACCATGAAAGGCTTGCGGCTTGAAAAGTGGATAGTTGGGGATTCGTAAAAGGCGCTGAAAAAAGGTTTTGGCAGTTATCAGAACTGCATTACTGATACTGTCTCTTGTGCCAATTGAAGACGCGTGCAACACTAGAAAATCCTGCTCTATGCGTTACTGTGACCCGACCATCATGGCCGATGACACGACACAATCAGCCGCCAGCGGTGAAACAGGGACCTGGTCAGCTCTTGGGAATTCGGTATTCCGGAATTTCTGGATTTTTTCGTTCTTCGCCTACATCGGTGCTTCCATGCAGACGGTAGGAGCGGGATGGCTGATGACTCAACTGGACCCGTCGCCGGCGAAGGTGGCCCAGGTCCAGGCGGCATTCAGCTTTGCAGCTTTTCTGTTTGGATTGCCGGCGGGGGTGGTGTCGGACCTGGTAGATCGGCGCTGGGTTTTGCTGGGTTCGCTGGGGTGCCTGATGATCATTGCCGTTGCGCTTGGATTAGTGACCTTGTCGGGAGCCATTTCACCTAACGCGCTGATCGCCCTGACCTTTCTGTTCGGTACTGCCGCTGCCGTTGTGTCGCCCGCCATGCAGGCGACGACACCGGACCTGGTGCCCCGCTTGCAGTTACCCAGCGCATTAACGCTCAATGGCATGAACAGCAGCATTGCCAGGGCGGTTGGACCCGGGCTGGCCGGTATCATTCTGGGTTTGTGGGGTGCGGGCTGGATGTTCGTTCTGAATGTGCTGGCCTTCGTCGGCCTGTTTGTGGTGATCTTGTTTTGGCGCAACCTCCGGGCAACACAGGCACCGTCGAAGCAATCATTTTTTCACGCGTTGCAAGAGGGATTGCAGTTTTCAATTAAACAGCCCCCGCTGCGTCGCCTGTTGCTCAAGACGTTGCTGAATTTTCTGATGATGAGCATTCTTCTTGCCCTTGTTCCATCGGTGGTGAATCGCCTGTTGGATGGTCGCCCGCAGACTCTGGGCATGTTGCTGGCATGCTTTGGTGTCGGTTCAGTGCTGGGCTCGTTGATTCTTGGGCGTCTGTATGCCCGGTTAACGCGCAGTCGCGTCATTGATTTTGCTACCGCCAGTCATGCTTCGGTGCTGCTGATTGTCGGCCTGTCGTCAAACACCTATTGGTCTGCGATTGCGATGCTGATTGCCGGTATGTCGTGGACCGCGATCATGACATCAGTGAACATCATCTGGCAGCTATTGCTGCCGCCGCAACTGCGCGCCCGGGGTCTGTCGATCAATTTGATGGCCATGATGGGATCCCTGGCGCTGGGTGCGGTTATCTGGGGTGAGGTAGCGGAACGCTATAGCCTGCAGAGTGCATTTCTGTTTGCTGCAGTCGGCGGCGTGCTCATTTCCCTGTTGACCAGTCGTTTGCAACTGGTTGAGGAGTTGCAAGATTCCGCAGCAGCAGACGGATCAACTCACTGAAAAGCAATCGGCGTCGCTCAGATCAGGGTTCGCCACTCCGGATGATCCGGTACAGACCCGCGAACGATAGCGAAATAATCCTGGCGTAGCTGTTCGGTTATCGGTCCGATTGTGCCGTTACCGACGGGTAGACGATCGATCGATGTAACGGGCAAAATTTCCTGCCCGGTTCCGCACAGGAAGGCCTCGTCAGCTAAATAAAGCTCGCTGCGGTCGACGATTCGCTCCTCGACCCGGCTACCTGTCAACTCCCGGTAGCGTGTCAGTATGGTGTCGCGGGTAATGCTCTCGAGGATATTGCTGCTGCGGTCAGGTGTGATGAGCTGTCCGTCGCGAACCATGAAGAAGCACGCGATCGGGGCCTCCGAGACTTTGCCTTGCGGTGTCAGCATCAGGGCACCGTCATAGCCGTCGGCCTTTGCCTGGTGGGAAACCAATCGTGCGTTGAGGTAATTCGCAGTACTTTTAATGCGCGGTGGACATGCGTTATCAGATAACCGTTGCCATGAGCTGACCCCCAGGCTCAGACCCGTATCGCCTAACTTGGGCCTGGTTCTCGGCATTGCTGCGGCCGTGAAGCCCACCGGGCCGGTCGTGCTCATGAGCCCGGCTCCCTCGATATAGACCAGCAGCCGGATATAAACGTCACCGTCCGGCTCGTTGGCATAAATCAGGCGGGTCAGACAATCACGCAGGTAATCTGTCTCGTAAGTGCCGTCAAAACGCAGCAGCTTCATGCCGGCCTGCAGACGTCGTATGTGTTCGGCCAGACGAAACAGTGAAAATTGTTCGTTGTCGGGTGTTTGATAGGCGCGCAAGCCCTCAAATACGGTCGCCGCATAGGTGACGGCAAGTGACAGTGGGTGTAGCCCGGCCTCGTCAAATGGCACGAGTTCGCCGTTCATCATGATCAGTTTTGGTTGCCACATTCTGGACTTTCTCTGTAATAGGCAAGGGAATTCGAACATTGTAAACGATTGCAACCCAGTCTATCATGAACTCATTACATTTGGTCAGGTTCATTGGCGAACCGAAAAATTCTAATAAATCCCAGGAGCCCAATAATGTTGAACGGACAACGGTTAAGCAATCAGGCGGTATTGCTGGTTTTGGCATCCTTGTTCTTGTTTGCGTGCACAAATGCAGGCGCTCCCGGAGCGCAATTCATAAAAGACTGTGATGTCTGCCCGGAGTTGGTTCGCATTGCGCCGGGTGAATTCCAAATGGGATCGCCCGAGGGTGAGTTTATTCCGCCCGAAGTGCCGCCCGAGCGTGTCCGGGAAGAGCAACCCGCACACTGGGTCAAGATTGACTACCCGTTTGCAATTGGTCGCCGCGAAGTAACGATCGCCGAGTTTGCCGTATTTGCCGAAGAGACTGACTTTGAAGGCGGAGCGTGTTTCGGACTCGTCGGCAAGGCGTGGGAATTTGTTCCCACGTCCAACTGGCGTGCCCCGGGATTCGACGTGACCGATGCTTACCCGGCGACGTGTCTGAGCTACAACGATTTTTCCGCCTATCTTGCATGGCTTAGCGCCAGAACGGGACAGACTTATCGTTTTCCGACTGAAGCCGAGTGGGAGTTTGCAGCCCGTTCCGGGCTTGGCGACGGGCCGGCGCCCTCGTCCCTGGGGGCGCAAGCCTGTCAGCATCTCAACGGTGCCGATGCCCGGTTCAAAGGGGCGTACACGGAGGATTGGTGGCCCGGTTTATTCGAGTGCGACGACGGTTATGCGGCTGGTGCGCCTTCCGGTTCTTATGCACCGAACGAATTGGGAATGTACGATGTGTTCGGCAATGTTTCCGAATGGACTGAGGATTGCGCCGGGGCTACGCACGAGGGTGCCCCCACTGACGGCAGCGCACATCAACTTGAGTCATGCCTGACCCGGGTTTTAAAAGGTGGTTCGTGGGCGGGCGGTCCCGGATTCTTGCGGCCTGCCATTAGAGGTGGATTTCCAATAGCCTTGCATGGAGACGGTCATGGTTTGCGAGTGGTCCGTAAGCTGTTAGATTAGTTGCTTGTGGTGTCCAAGCGCATTACTTCACTTGACGTAGCGAGTTTGGCCAGCGGGTTGGGTTACGAGGCCGGCAGACGGCGCATTAACGAGTTATTCGAACGCGCCGAACCGGCCGGCGCTATTTTTTGCTCCTACGATAATACGGCTATTGGAGTTTTGGATGGTGCCCGTATCGATCGTCAGCTGAGTATTCCGGACGATCTATCGGTAATCGGGAACAGGGTGACGGCATCATGGGGGGCGCACGAAATCACAACTGTCGGGTATCCTCTCGAGGACGTGGTTGAGTAGACTGTTTGCATTCTCCTTTCCAGACTGGCGGGCCCTGATCTGGAATCCGAAGAGACATTGTTAAAGGTCAATCTTGTCATTTGTGCGAGTACTCGGGATAAACTGGGTTAGTCTATACATCCTTTTCTTTGAAGAGGCTTGGTCAAAAGGCGGGATGAGGAAATTTGAGTAAGAAAAGAAAAGTTACGTCACGTGACGTTGCTGCGTTAGCTGGCGTATCGCGATCGGCGGTTTCCAGAGCCTTTACACCCGGCGCCAGCATCTCGGAAAAGACCAAGAAGAAGGTGCTGGCAATTGCAGCAAAACTCGGTTATCAGCCGAATGTGATTGCGCGAAGCCTGATCATGCAACAGTCCCGGTTGATCGGCATAGTCATGGCGGACTGGCGAAACCCTTTTTATGCCATGATGCTGAAACAATTCAGCGAGGGATTGCAGGCTAAAGGTTTCCAGGTCATCCTGGCAACGGTTAACAAGGAGCAGGATACTGATGATGCTATCAAACTGCTGCTGCAGTACCAGGTAGACGGGGTCATCATCGTTTCTGCTTCGCCTTCAACAATGATTGCAGCCGCCTGCCTGCAAAGGGAAACACCGATTGTCCTGTTGAATCGGGAGGCATCCAGGATCGGTGCATCCAGCGTGACTTGCGACGCGGTTGATATTGGCCGCAGGATTGCACGAACACTGCTGGACGCTGGTTACGAGCGACTCGCTCTACTCCGCGGTGACTCGGATCGTGAGGCCGGAATTCAGGAAACCGAGGTTATTGAGAAAAGCCTTGAAGATCAGGGTAACGCGCGAATCGTGGCACAGGAGGCCCATATCGTCAGTTACGATGACGGTCGTAATGCGATCGGCAGGCTTATGAAGAACCGAATTAAACCTGACGCCGTTATTTGTTCCTCTGATGTTACGGCGCACGGGGTTCTGGATGGCGCTCTTATCGATTTGGGAATCGATGTGCCGGAGAAACTCGGTATATTCGGGTTCGGGGATTCCGCCGCAGCGACCTGGGGAATCAACCGGTTGACAACCGTACGCCTTCCCATTGAGGAGATGATAGATATGTCGATAGACATTTTGATCAAGAGGCTGGCTGACCCGGATATTGAGCCCGAAAATATTGTCATGTGCGCAAGTGTCGTGGAGAGGTCGACGGTGAGAAAGGCGCGGGCCGGAAACAAGTAAACGGTTTGGTAAACACCTCTTGTTAAGATCTACGAGGTATAACATTGCAGCAAAGCCGAACGACGCCTTTATATACCTGCACGGTAACGCTACAATTTCAATAATATGCAGACAAAATGCATTGGCACAGCAGCGAGGTCATGACCAGGCGTTCTGAGAGCAATCAGATCCATCTAAGCGCCCAACCAGATGATAGTCCTGGCGACCCGAACCGGCGCCACTTTCTCGAGAAATCATTGGGCGTAGCTGCTTTCGGTGCTGTGTCGGTAATGGGTATCGGTTCGGCGATGGCGCAGCAACGGGGGCGAAAAACCGGATTCGCTTATAGCGACATCACCCTTAATTACTCATTAGGCCCCGGTCACCCGGAGAGTCCCCGGCGCCTTCAGGACTTGATGCAACGGGTTCGGGATTCGGGCGTGCTTAAACACACTCAGCCGGTAGCGGCCCTGGAAAAGACCGAGCCCTTTTTATCCCGTGTTCATAGTGCTGCCCATATTGATTCGGTCCGCAATAAAGCCAACCATGCCAGCGTTGCGGCGATGGAAGCCTTAAGGTTATCGCTCGGTTCTGTGCGCGATGTCTGCAACGGCAGCATTAATAATGCATTTTGTGCGATCCGGCCGCCTGGTCATCACGCCCATAATAATGGTGCAGATCATGACGGTGTGGACGCCGGCGAGGGTTTTTGTTATTTCAACAACGTGGCCGTGGCGGCCCGCTACGCGCAAAGCCTGCCGGGCATCGAAAAGGTTTTGATTCTGGATTGGGACTACCACCATGGTAACGGCACCGAATGGTCGTTTTACGACGACCCGTCAGTGTTCTTTTTTTCGACCCACGAATGGAAGACCTATCCCGGTACGGGTAGCCCCGATCGCACCGGCGAAGGTGCCGGAGAGGGATACAATCTCAATATTCCATTAGAAGCAGGTGCCAGTGATGACGATATCATCCGTGCATTTGAGGATCATGCTGCCAGTGCGGCGGAAAAATTGCAGCCTGATCTGATATTGATCTCAGCCGGATTCGACAGCCGGGTGGATGACAGGATTGGCACATTCAAGGTGACGGATGATGGTTTTCGCAAGTTGACCCGGCTGACTCTGGATTTGGCAAATCAGTATTGTGCTGGAAGGGTGGTTTCAGTGCTTGAAGGCGGATACAACCCACAGGGACTTGCTTTGGCGGCCACTGCTCATTTGCAGACCATGGTCGATGGCTGACAACAAATCTGGTGTTTCAGGCTCAGGCTTGTAGCAGTTCCGGAAGTGCAGAGACACATTTGCGCCGTAACCAACACCGGCAGTTCACTTCCCATGTTTGCTGCTAAATGATTGAGCCGCGATCAGCGCCGCGATAGCGTTATAAAGAATCGTTTCAGGTATTGCAGCGCAAACTGACAATCCGTCTCCCGATGAGTGCGAAAGGTTATTTGTCCCGGGTTTTATAACCTGAACAGGCATCGCGCATAGATTAGATTGCTTGCCTGATCCACCTGATCCACCTGACCAATCAGAGCAGTGCGCGCTGAAACTCCACCCGGTTAAACGCACATTTTTCCTGCCGGCAGGGCGGTCGGATGGTAAAAGTTAACAATCCGGAAACGACCTGGTAGTACATTGACTATCGGCATACCATCGGTGAGGAATAAAAATATGGTACAACTACCCGCACATAAAGAACCGACACATCCAGGAAAAAATATTGTTGGAAGAATTCTTATGTCGCAGGCATCAGGAGGCCAGGGAAATGCAGCCTACTTTACTGTCAAAATTTTGTTTCGGACTCGGTCTTACGACTGCTGCAGCTAAAGGGCTGCTGATTTGGTCGGCAAATCGCTTGTATGATTTGACGTCCCCATCACCAGGGAATAGCCCGGCGGAGGTTATTGACCCGGCGAATATCCTGGTTTCTGTTATGGCAATAATTGGGCTTGCCGCTGCTGTAGTGGCGTTTAGAAAAGGTGAGCGCGGACACCTGCTATATGCCTCAACAGCATTTAACAGTATTGCACTTCTGGTTAACCCGACGGCCTATGCTATTTACTAAGCCAGCTTACCGGATCTTGATTGTGGGCAGTATGCGTATAGGTGAATTAGCATGAAATTTCCAGAACCATTATTCGCAGTAATAAATCCAACCATGATATTCCTGCTCCGGTCACCATTACATGGCCTGTGGAGTGACAGTCTTATGCTGATAACCTTCAAAGGGCGAAAGAGCGGGAAAAATTTCACTACACCTGTCAGGTATATTCAAACCGATGGCACAGTCAGATGTTTTACTGGTTCCGAGAACCAGTGGTGGCGCAATTTGCGAGGTGGCGCTAATGTTGTGCTACGTATTCGAGGGAAGGATAGACCATACAAAGCTGTGGCAATCGACACCAATCCCGAGGAAGTCAAGAAGTGGCTTGCTTACTATCTGGAACTATTTCCACAGGACGCTGCTTATCATGATATTAAACTGAATAAGGACAAGGCTCCGCTGGAAGGAGACCTGGAACGGGCCTCACACGAGGCAATCGCTGTAGTGGCAGATCTGCCGGGTGGCTCGCACGGTGATGACGATTAATCGGCAATAGCATGCATGCTAAAGCTGCAGCTAAAAATTCCACCGCTAGTTCTGATGATAATTCTTGCCCTGATTATGCAGCTGACTTCCCTGCTTTTGCCGGGAATCAGAATTCCTATTTTGTATAAGATAACAGCTTTTGTATTAACAGCGGGTGTTGGAATTGCTTTTACGATTTCCGGTGGGTTAACTTTCAGAAAAGCAAAAACAACATTTAATCCAATGACTCCGAATGAATCCTCATCTCTTGTAACAGACGGTATCTATCGGCGCACTCGTAATCCAATGTACCTTGGATTTTTGCTTGTATTGATCGGCTGGGGTTTGTTTTTGTCAAATATTTTTTCATTGGCTGTATGTGCGGGTTTTGTTTTGTACATGAATAGCTGGCAGATTAAACCTGAAGAAAGTGCTTTGGAGATAATTTTTGGCGATGATTATCTGGCCTATAAGAGCAGGGTACGCAGGTGGTTGTAACCGACTGCATAAGGATGTTAAAAGTATACGCAAATGCAGGGGATTGATTTCAACCGGATGGCTGGTGATAAGCTGACTTAACCGGCAAAATCCTGAAGCTTTGCTTGCCGCTTATAAGGTTCCTGATAGTTATAATGCTTTCATATTTTACCGGTATCTCAGAAATGAGAAACCATACAACATTAAATTGAAAACAGTTTGCAACTGAACTGTTACAGATATTAGCCGAGATAAGACTATGATGCTCGTTACTATAGTGCTGGGGTTTTTAATACCCGTTGTTATGGTGTTTGGTTATTCCGTATGGCTAAGCCGTAAGCGTAAGGCAGCATATGGGAAAATGGATCAAACGATATTTTCACAATTAGTTGAAAAATGTGTGGCTCTTAAAGAATCTGCAGATAAAGGCGATAGTATTAAAGCAGAGCTTGATTCTGTTTTAGATGTAGTCCGCTCGATTAAGAATCAGGATATCAGAAATCAATCCCTGTCTCAGGTTATGACTCTCTACGTGTCAACCGGATCTGAGAAAGAAGCGGAAGCATTACTGTCAGAAGTTGAAGGGGAAGCCAATCGGGCAAGCATTCGCAGAGATGTTCTCGGTAAGGACGTTTGATTCAACTTGATAGAAACACCCGGATACAATCCTGGCTTGGCAGCAAGGAATATTAAAGGTGACCAGCACAAGTAAAGTATTAATAGCTGACTATAGTGATGAACAGCAGGGTAAGGATATTTGTTATTTGCTTGATTGCTATGCAACCGATCCCATGGGAGGGGGCCTCTCCCTGTCCAGCCGCGTAAAAGAGAACCTGGTAGCAGAATTGGCGAAGCTTCCCAATGCTTTTAGCCTGATTTGTTATAGTAATGATAAGCCGGTAGGGCTCACAAATTGCTTTGTGGGTTTTTCAACATTCAATTGCAAGCCCCTCATCAATATTCACGATATAGCAGTTCTCAGGAATTATCGCGGCAGGGGCATCGGTCAATTGATGCTCGCCAAAGTTGAGGAAATTGCCAGGCAAGAAAACTGTTGCAAGATAACCCTTGAGGTCCTGGCAGGTAATGAGCCGGCAAAACGGGCCTATCAGAAATCCGGATTTGCCGGATATGAACTGAATCCGGAACTTGGTAAGGCGTTGTATTGGCAAAAAATTATTAACTAACGCAATGTCAGATGGGTGCCTTGCATTTAAACCATAGTGAAAACTACGTGCCAGGGAAAGTTTATAAAATTCTTTTCAGGCCCATGTTGGTGCGCGGATATAAGTCTTTTTGAGCAAGACAGAATCCGTACGGCCATAACCGGTGCCGATGACTTTCATGGTGTTTGCATTATTGATAGACCGTGTCCGGAAGCCAGGTGACCAGTTCCGGCCAGACTGCCAACAGGATTAAAACAAATATTTGTAACGCAACAAATGGAATGACCCCTCGATATATCGCTGATGTAGCAACGTCATCCGGCGCGACGCCGCGTAAATAGAAAAGTGCAAAGCCGAACGGCGGCGTCAGGAATGATGTTTGCAGGTTTATCGCAATCATTATTCCGAGCCAGACCGGGTCAAGCCCCATGCCGAGCAGCACGGGGCCAACAATGGGTACCACAACAAAGGTGATCTCGATAAAGTCGAGTACGAAGCCAAGCAGGAACATGACCAGCATGACCGTTATAACGGCACCAGCCACACCGCCGGGCATGGCAAGCAGAAAATTACGTACAACATCATCGCCGCCATAGCCCCGGAACACGAGCGAGAATACCGATGCACCGATCAATATCAGAAATACCATGCTACTGATACGCGCTGTCGTACGTCCGATATCGGTAACCTTGCGGGTGGATAATTCGCCGCGGATTGCAGCCAGAAACAGTGCTCCGACGGCCCCGACGGCTGCCGCCTCGGTCGGTGTGGCAAGACCGGCCAGGATCGAGCCAAGCACAGCCAGGATTAGCAATAGTGGCGGCAGCAGGACATAGAAGACATGCAGCAGCATGGGGCCGGTATCGGCAGCATGGGCAACGCTTTCATGATTGCCGGGCATTGCCGAAGGGCGTAGTTTTCCGATAATAATAAGGTAGATGATATACAAGCTAACCAGCAGCAGGCCCGGGATGATTGCGCCGATAAACAGATCTCCTACCGATACGGTTTCAGGGGAAAAAATACCCTGGTTCAGTTGCGCCTGTTGATAAGCTGAAGACAATACGTCACCGAGTAACACCAGAATTATCGATGGCGGAATAATCTGTCCAAGTGTGCCGGACGCGCAGATGATGCCGGTTGCAATGGCTGGGTCGTAACCTCGTTTGAGCATGGTGGGCAGCGACAGCAGACCCATGGTTACTACCGTTGCGCCAACGATACCGGTGCTTGCGGCCAGCAACATGCCCACCAGCGTTACAGCGATGCCGAGTCCGCCACGTAAATGTCCGAATAGAGCGCCAAGAGTTTCCAGTAAATCCTCGGCAATATGCGCCCGCTCAAGTGTGACGCCCATCAAGACAAACAGCGGGACGGCGACCAGCATGCCGTTGTTCATGATGCCGAAGATGCGGCTTGGCATTGTGTTGAGGAAAGTGGGGTCGAAAAGACCCGTTGCCACACCAACCAGTGCGAATGACAAAGCAGTACCGGCCAGGGTAAATGCAACCGGAAAACCGAGCAGCAGGATACCGACTACAGCCGCAAACATTAACAGTGCGTACATCTCAGGCTTTGGATCGGATTATTGCAACGGACTTGACCAGCAGGACAACCCCCTGCAGCAGCAACATGATTGACATCAGCGGAATCAGGCTTTTAAGCATCGAGATAAACGGGTAGATCAGGCCACCCGCTTCTCTTGACGATTCGCGGATCTGCCATGAAAGCATGACATAGTCCCAGCTGGTAAAAATTATGAACACAGCTACCGGGATTAGCAGGAATAATGAGCCGACAGCATTGACAAGCGCACGACCTCTTGGTGTGAAGCGACGGTAAAAGATATCAACACGCACATGTTCCTCTCGAGCCAGCGTATAGGCTGCGGCGAGCATGAACACCGCTGCGTGCATCCAGGTGACTGATTCCTGCAGCCAGATCCAGCCACTATCGAATAAATAACGCATCACAACGATAATAAATGTTACGAATACCATGATCAGGGTTAGCCACGCTACGCCGCGCCCGACATGAACGTTGAGACGCTCCAGAAACCTTGTGAATTGCATGATGCGGATCAGTGACGCCAGAATGCGGGCGACACAAGAACCAGCAGCGTGAAAATTTCCAGCCGGCCGAGCAGCATTGCACAGATGCAGACCCACTTTGAGATATTATTGATGCCGCTAAAGCCGGATGCCACATCACCCAGTCCGGGCCCCAGGTTATTCAGGCTCGCGGCAATAGCAGAAAAAGCAGTGACCTGATCTATGCCGGTAGCCAGCACTACGATCATCATCAATACAAATAGTGCGACGTAGACCGCAAGAAAGCCCCAGACTGCATCAATGACACGTTGCGGGACCGGCATCGATCCCAGCTTAACCGGTACTTCTGCATTCGGATGCACAAGTCGGTGTACTTCACGCAGGCCTTGTTTGAACAGCAACACACAACGTATCACTTTCATGCCTCCGCCGGTAGAACCGGCACAACCGCCGATAAAACTTGCAAACAGCAACAGGACTGGCAGTGTTCCGGGCCAGACTGAGAAATCTGTTGTTGTGAAGCCGGTAGTGGTGGCAATTGAGACAACCTGGAATAAGCCTTTTCTGAACGTTTCAGAGACGGTGTCGTACTCATTGCTCATATAAAGCCCTGTCAGGACGACAAATAAAGTGCCGATCATGATCAACGTATAGGCCTTGAACTCGGGGTCTTCCAGGTAATGAAGAATTGAGTTGGAACGCCAGGCAAAAAAGTGCAGAGAAAAATTGACACCAGACAGGAACATAAAAAGGATAGCAATCTGTTCAATAAAAATGTTATCTGTGAAATATCCCATGCTTGCATCATGGGTAGAGAAACCTCCAATCGCAACTGTACTAAAGCTGTGACAGATTGCATCGAACGGATCCATGCCGGCAAAGAAGTAAGAAATCGCACAGATAATCGTCAGGCTAAGGTAGATGTACCAAAGAGCCTTGGCGGTTTGAGTAATGCGCGGCGTCAGCTTGGTGTCTTTGACGGGTCCGGGTGTTTCGGCTCGATATAATTGCATGCCGCCAACGCCGAGCATCGGCAGTACGGCGACGGCCAGCACGATAATGCCCATGCCGCCCAGCCACTGTAATTGCTGGCGATAGTACAGGATTGATTTCGGTAAAAAATCCAGGCCGGACAAAACCGTGGCGCCGGTGGTTGTCAGGCCCGAAATCGCTTCAAAAACCGCATCAGTGATGGTCATGCTGGGTGCTGTCGAGAACAATAACGGTGCGGCGCCAAATGTACCGAGTACAACCCAGAATGCAGCCACGATAACAAAACCGTCACGCAGGCGTAATTCACGCCGTTCCTTGCGAACCGGGAGCCAGATCATTGCACCTGCAATCAGCGTAACGGCAAAACCCTTGATAAATGCCAGGCTTGACCCGTCATCATAAATCTGTGAAACCACAATCGGAGGCAGCATGCTGCTGCTGAATAACATCAGCAACATTCCAAGGATTCGCTGAACTACGTACAAACGCATGGATGTGGTATCAGATTTTTACGTTGATCTGGAACAGGCGTTCGACTTCTTCCGTCTGCCTGCAATCGGTGATGAACATGATGACGTGATCGTCTGTTTTGATTACGGTGTCGTGGTGTGCCTGCATGACTTCGCTACCGCGAACAAGAGCGTTAATGGATGTGCCGGGTGGCAGCTTTATGTCTTCGATAGCACGACCGACAACCATCGATTCATGCTCGGTCCCATGTGCGATTGCTTCCATTGCCTCTGCCCGCCCGCGACGCAAAGAATGCACTTTTACAACATCACCTCGACGCACATGAGCCAGCAAGGAGCCGATGGTAATTTGTCGGGGTGAGATTGCAACATCAATGGCGCCGCTCTCGACGAGTTCGGCATAGGCCGGTCGGTTGATCAGTGACATGACTTTCTTGCAGCCAAGTTGCTTGGCTACCATTGCGGACAGAATATTGGCTTCTTCTGCATTCGTCAGGGCAACGAAAATATCGGCATTATCGACATTTTCTTCAATAAGCAGCTCTTCATCCGCGGCATCTCCGTGCAAGACAATCGTTTTATCGAGTAACTCAGAGATTTTTTTGGCGCGGCGCTTATTATGGTCGATAATTTTGACCTGATTGGTTTGCTCGAGTAATGTCGCGAGCCGAAAACCAATATTACCACCACCGGCAATCACGACCCGTCGGACCGGATCTTCCAGTTTGCGCATTTCACTCATGACGACACGAATATCCTTGTATGCCGCAATGAAGAACACCTCATCATTTTCCTGGATCAGTGTGTTGCCGTCCGGCTCGATACTTCTGCCGTTGCGGTAGATCGCAGCGATTCGGGTTTCAATGTCGGGAATATGTTCGTGAAGGGTCTTGATTTGCTGGCCGACCAGCAAACCGCCGCGATGCGCACGAGCGCCGACCAGGCGCACGGCACCATCGGCAAACTCAAGAACCTGAAATGCGCCCGGGTAATGTATAAGCTGCTCGATATGCTGCGTGACGAGTTCTTCAGGGCTGATACGAAAGTCTACCGGGATTGAAGCCTGTTGCCACAACTCGTCGGTGTCGATGTATTCGGAAGCCCTGATGCGGGCAATCTTCGTCGGTGTCTGGAAAATTGTATAGGCAACCTGACACGCAATCATATTGATTTCATCACTGTTGGTCAGTGCGATGATCATGTCTGCCTCCCGCGCGCCGGCACGTTCCAGTATGTCCGGAAACGAGGCTTGGCCAATTACGGTGCGAACGTCGAGTCGATCCTGCAGATCCCTGAGCACTGCTGCATTGGAGTCGACGATCGTGACTTCATTGGCTTCCTCTTTGGCTAAATGTTGTGCAGCCGTGGTGCCGACTTGACCGGCGCCGAGGATCAGAATGTTCATCTGTTTAAGTGTATACGTGGCCTAGGCATGCGTAGTCTACATCAGTTCGAGCTTGGCGTAGGACATGACGAGCCATTTTGTGCCGGCTGACGCAAAATTGACCTGTACCCGTGCATGGGCGCCGGTACCCTCATAATTCAGCACCACACCTTCGCCAAATTTGCCGTGGCAAACATGTTGTCCCAGCCGGATACCGTTTTCAGTTGCCTCGCCCAAACCGCCCGGTTTGCGGGGGCTGGCGGGGAGGGCCTGGGTCGAGTACGAGCCGGCATGGCTGACCGGTTTCGATACCCGGATGCCGGGACGTACTTCCTCGAGCAGTTCCGCGGGGATTTCACTGATAAATCTTGACGGGTGGGCAAATTTGTCGACGCCATACATGCGGCGTTGCTCGGCACAGGTCAGGTATAACTCCGCCATTGCGCGGGTGGTGCCGACATAACAGAGCCGCCGTTCTTCCTCAAGTCCGTCCGCATCATTCATCGAACGCTGATGCGGGAACAACCCGTCTTCCATTCCGGTCATAAATACCAGCGGAAACTCAAGCCCTTTGACCGAATGCAGGGTCATGAGTTGTACACAGTCATCCCACTCATCACCCTGGGCGTCACCTGATTCGAGTACCGCATGGGCGAGAAATGCGGCCAGGGGTGACATGCCCTCCTCTGCCTCGTTATCTTCAAATCCCCGTGCAGCACTAACCAGTTCCTCAAGGTTCTCGATGCGGGCTGCGGCCTTTTCGCGCGGTTCTTTTCGGTAATGGTCGGTGAGTCGACTGTGTTGAATAACGTGATCAACCTGCTCGTGCAGTTCAGTATCTTGGCTGCCGCCAGCAAGCGTTTCGATCAGGACCAGGAAAGCCTGTACAGCATTTGCAGCACGGCCCGGTAACTGTCCGCCAGCCAGTGATCGTGCGGCTTCCCATAAGGGCATTGCATTTGCGCGGGCGTACTCACGGATCGTGTTAACTGTTGTGGCACCAATACCGCGCGTCGGGACGTTGATGATCCGTTCAAAAGAAGGATCATCGTTGCGATTCTCGATCAGGCGCAGGTATGCAAGCGCATCCTTGATTTCGGCGCGCTCGAAGAAGCGCTGACCACCGTAAACACGGTACGGCAGATTTGCCCGCAGCAGAGATTCTTCAAAGACCCGGGATTGGGCATTTGAGCGGTATAAAACTGCGCTCTCGTCACGCCGGTTGCCGTTGCGTACCCATTCCTGAATTCGGGCTATAACGAAGTCAGCCTCGTCGCGTTCGTTGTAGGCGTTATATAACTTGATCAGGTTCCCGTCATTGCCATCGGTCCACAACTCCTTGCTCATCCGGGTGCTGTTATTGATGATAATCGCATTGGCGGCCTTGAGGATGGTGCCGGTGGAACGGTAATTCTGCTCAAGTTTGACAATGCGGGCATTGGGAAAGTCTTTCTGGAACTTGTATATATGCTCGACCCGGGCGCCGCGCCAGCGATAGATGGACTGGTCGTCGTCGCCGACAACGAATGGAATTCCGGATTCACCGGCCAGTACTTTGAGCCATGCATACTGTATGGCGTTGGTATCCTGAAACTCGTCGACCAGCAGATGTTGAAACCGCCGCTGGTAACGCTCGAGCAGTTTTGGATGATGTAGCCAGAGTTCATGGGCTCTGAGCAGCAGTTCGGCAAAATCCACCAGGCCTGATTGTTCACAGATATCCTGATAAAGCTTGTAGAAATGAATCAGCTGTCGGCGGTTCTGGTCGCCATGGTCTGCGATATGTTCCGGGCGCAGACCATCGTCTTTTTGCTGGTTGATAAAGTACTGGATTTCACGCGGCACCCAGGTTGTTTCATCCAGTTCGAGATTTTTACACATGCGCTTAAGCAGCCGATGCTGGTCTTCCGAATCCAGAATCTGGAATGACTGCGGCAGACCGGCCTCCTGCCAATGGCGGCGTAGCAGCCGGTGCGCAAGGCCATGGAAGGTGCCGACCCAGAGGTTATTAATGGGTTCGCCGAGTAATTTCTCGATCCGGATGCGCATCTCGGCCGCGGCCTTGTTGGTGAACGTGACGGCCAGGATGCCGTGCGGCGAGATACCGTTGACCTCGACCAGCCAGGCGATCCGGTGTACCAGGACACGGGTCTTGCCACTGCCGGCTCCGGCGATGACCAGCAACGGGTTGTCGGCTGCCGTGACGGCTTCACGCTGTGCGTCATTCAGCGGATCGATAATTGGTGTTACGTCCATATCAGGAAATTTCGGTTCGTCAGTGTCGGGAGTGCAAGTCTAGCTGGAAACAAGGTGTTCAGGTTTTGCTATTTTTTACAGATATACAGATCCAGATCCTGGTCTGCGGCGTTGCGAACTTTGCTCACCGTACAGTGGGTTAGATCCATCAGGTTATCAATAGGGTGTACGGTTCGTCTACACGGCAGGCGTTCGGCCAGATCGGGGATAGCGAAGAACATCTTCGGCGTAATCGTGGTGACCGCTGGTTTGCCCCAGCGCACCCTGCGTTTGGCAATTTCCATCAGTGTGCGTTCCGACCACCTGCAAACGGCAAGCCGTTCGTCGTTTGTTACCGAATCGTTGATCCGGTCCAGCCAATTGAGCAGGTCATGGTCGACAATCGGTGCCCCGCCGTCGCGTAGCGCCGTAACCATATAACCGAATGCAGTCAGCCGCAGGCTATGGTTGAGGCCTGGTTCGATAAGGTCGGCAATTCGTTGCCGTGGAGCGGAGCTGGTTGCTTCGTTATAGGCGTCCGCGGTATCAATTGCTGCCAGCAGAGAACCGATACGCAGTAATGCGAATGTTGAGCCTTGCTCAGCGGCGCGCCGGAAAAGTGCGATCGCAGCGAACGGGTCGGCAAACAGCATTTGTGCGGCAAGTGCTTGGGTTGCGGTCACATCGCCCGCTTCGCTGCGGGTCCGAAGTGCGGTTTCATCCATGTCTGCGGGCAGATTTGATGGCGTATCGACCGGTGCAGCGAACAGACGATTATTACCGGCAAACCCCCGTGCGTCGCTCCAGGCTGCATAGTCATTCAGGGCGGCATCGAGAGCGCCGTCGGCGAACATGTTATGCAGATCTACGGCACCAGTAATACGCGGCACAGTAGTCGCATGCTGGTTACTGGTTTTTGCCGGTGGCTCAAGGGGGCTGCCGTCCCAGGCAACATTGAGGTCATGTGCGAATTGGAGAATCGTATACAGCAGGATGCCAAGCAGAACCGTCGCGATCAGGGTAAATCGGTTGGTCTTGGTCACTGGCGTGCATCAGGAGGGGCACAGGTGATTTCAGCATGGTTTAGATTGATCGTTGCCAGTAGCAGCAGTGCGGCAACACCGTTATGCGCGGTGGCCAGAAATAACGGCAGGCCAAACCAGACAACGCCAACACCAAGCAATAATTGCGCAATCAGCGCTGCAATAACAAATTGTCCCGAGCGCACAATTGCAGCCGATGCCCCGCTGCGACTGGCGCCGAGACCAAGAAAGCCCAGCAGCAGGAATGCGGCGAGTGCGCCAAGGCGATGCGAATAGTGGATTGCTACCCGTGCCGGCGCCTCAAGCACACCGAACTCATAGTCGATACCCAATCCGCGCCACATCACAAAGCCTTCGGCAAAGTCGGTATCTTCCGGCCACCAGCTACCCTGGCAGGTTGGTACATCAGGACAGGCCAGAGCCGCGTAATTGGAACTGGTCCAGCCACCAAGTGCGATCTGGCCAACCAGGACGATCAGGCCGAGCAGGGCCGGGACGGCTATTTGTCGTGGCCTGCTCACGGTAACCTTGCCGCGCCGCAGGTGCTCCAGGGTTAACCAGAAGGCCATGCCAAGCGTTGTCAGGCCGCCGAGCAGGTGGCCCATGACAATGAGCGGTTTGAGTAGCAGCGTAACCGTCCACATGCCGAGCAAGCCCTGGAAAATCACAACCCCCAGTAACGCAATCGGCATTTTTACCGGTTGCGCCGGATCGTCCCGGTTGCGCCAGGCGAGCAATGTAGCAATCAGTATTGATAGTCCCAGTGTCGTTGCCGCAAAGCGGTGAATCATCTCATGCCACGCCTTGTCCGCTTCGACCGGACGTTCAGGATAAGCCGCATTTGCGTCGGCAACTGCAATCGCGTCTTCAGGTACGATCAGTGAGCCATAGCAGCCAGGCCAGTCCGGGCAGCCCAGGCCGGCGTCTGTCAGACGAACCCATGCACCGAGAATGACGACTACCAGCGCCAGGACTACAGTCAGACCGATCAGCCGGATGTACCAGTTATACATATATTGGTCCCTTTTTTATTGGGCTCTGCAGCCCATTTCTAAGTTAGCCGAGGGGTGAAATCTTCAATCGTTTTTTTCAATTCTTGCCTATGCCCTGCATGTCGATATCAGTACTGCAGCCCATGATCAGGTTACCGAGCAGGTTAACCAGAAACACGTTCTTAAGACTGTATGGCTCAATGGTGGTTATAAACTTACTGGCCGGCAAGTGATCAGATGTAAAGACTAACAACCCGGAGTGCTGTTCGACAATGGCTGTGTTGAATCGTTACAGGCTACGTCGCCGGCATGCAGCAGGCAGTTTTCGACACTTTTTATTAAATCGATCGGCTACGATTGCCCTTGCCGATGGTATCAACGGGGATCTCTATTTCGGCACCCTCCTCCCGGTAGCCGCCGGCCCAGGCCAGCAAGAAAATAATTTCAATTGTCACGGGCAATTTACCGTCGGCCCTGCGCAATTGGTCGTAAGCGGCAACCAAACGTCGCCAGGCATTGCGGCCGGTCAATCCCGGGTTCCTGCCGCCGGTTGCATTTGTTGAGCCGGTGCTGCGCAGATCATCCATCATCTTTGCCAGGTTGTCATAGGTTACCGTGAGTGTCTGGAGGTCAAGTACCGGCTCGCTAAAGCCGGTGGCGGCAAGCAAATTGCCAAGTTCCTGAAGGTCAAAGAAAGGTGCGATATGGGTAAATCGATCTGCGCTGGCCCAGGCACGCCCGAGTTCGGTAAGGCTCTCGCGGCCGAAGGTCGTCAGCATTAAAAAGCCTTGAGTTGAAAGCACGCGACGAGCCTCGGTCAGCACGGCGGCAGGAGCCGGACAGTGATGCAGCATCAGGTTGGAGACCACCGCGTCGGCGCAGCCATCGATCAGCGGCAGGCGCGTTGCATCGGCACAAATTCGCTGCGCAACATCGCTGCCGGCGGTAAGCATTGCGGCGGAGCTGTCGACTGACAAGATCTGAGCGGCAGGGAAACTGGCCTGCAGGCCAGCTGTCGCACACCCGGTGCCGGCACCAAGATCAATAACCAGGGCCGGTTCGGCTGTCACTGCCGGTAAGCGTTCCAGCATGCGCGCGCGAATCTCGCGGTACAGGAAGTCGCCGGCATCGAAACCGGCAGCAGCGCGGGTGAAAGCGTGGCGGATGCGGTGTTGATCGAGCATGAGCAGGGATGATGTCGGAAATGGGTATCAGGCACCACCGGGTGCGACGTGAATCAACCCCATCTGCGGACAGTATTCTGGGTCACGGACACGCTGGTGGAACGGAGATCTTTTGTTGCCATGCGGGCCACTATATAGCCGCGGGTTTTTCCGCCTGCAGACCAAGTCGGTCCATCAGCTGCAGATCTTTGCTGGTTTCCGGATTGCCGGTGGTCAGCAGTTTTTCCCCGTAGAAAATTGAATTTGCGCCGGCAAAATAGCACAGGGCCTGTAACTCGTCGCTCATCTCGCCCCGACCGGCGGACAGGCGAACATGAGAAGCGGGCATCAGGATACGGGCAATGGCGATAATACGCACAAAGTCCAGCGGGTCGATATGGGTCGGTTGATTGTCGAGCGGAGTACCGGCGACCTGCACGAGTTGATTAATCGGTACGCTACCGGGGTGTTGCGGCAGGGTTGCCAGCGTATGCAGCATGTCAATCCAGTCGTTCTGGCTCTCGCCCATGCCGATGATGCCGCCGCAACAGACATTAAGACCGGCGTTACGTACTGCCTCAAGCGTATCCAGCCGATCCTGGTAGGTACGTGTTGAAATAACCTCCGGGTAAAAGGCTGCGGAAGTGTCCAGGTTGTGATTGTAGTAGTCGAGTCCGGCCGCTTTGAGCTGCTTGGCCTGATCGGGTTTCAGCATGCCCAGAGTTGCACAGGTTTCCATGCCAAGTTCGTGCACGGCAGCCACCATCTTGGTGATTTCTGTCAGCTGTTTCGGTTTAGGGTTGCGGTAGGCGGCACCCATACAAAAGCGTGTTGCACCATTTTCCTTCGCTTGCCGGGCGGCGTTGAGCACGGCATCAAGTGGCATGAGTTTTTCGTGTGCGACGGCGGTATCAAAGTGAACACTTTGCGAGCAATAGGCACAGTCTTCCGGGCAGCCGCCGGTTTTGATGCTGATCAGTGTACTGATCTGCAGTCGGTTCGGATCAAAATAACCGCGGTGCGTCGAGTGGGCCAAATACAGTAATTCGTTGAACGGCAGGATGAACAGGTCGGCGACTTCAGCATGTGACCAGTCGGTACGGATGGGTGGAGGGGGCGGGGATTCGGAACAAGACATCGTAAACTTCCAGCACTCTGTTTCCAGCCCTTTGCGGGCGATTGTCGGGGTTTAATTACTACGGTTGCAGCGCGACAGTATGGAGATCATGCAGTTGCTGTCAACCTGAGATGTCAAACCAAGTTGACAGACTGCTTGCCAGCCTGTTGCCGCGCAGCTGCGTATTTTGCGGCCAGGATGGCGGTGAGCAGGCCTGTTGTGAGGGTTGCCGCAGTGATTTGCCGTGGCTTACCAATCCGTGCCGCAGTTGTGGTATTCCACTGTCGTCAGGCTATCCGCATGATTACTGTGGTAATTGCCGGGTGCCGACCGGCCGGCAATATCGGATGCTGTCGGCGCTGGCATATGAGTATCCGCTTGATCGGATTATTGCCGGGGCGAAATTTCGTCAGCGGCTTGATTTTTCAGCCGTGCTGGGTGAACTGCTCGCCATGTACCTGTGTAGCCAGGGTCGTTGGATGTCGGTTGATTTACCTGATGCCATCGTCCCGGTTCCACTGCATCGGCGCCGCTGGGCCGCTCGTGGTTTCAACCAGGCGGCAGAAATAGCAGCACCGGTAGCGCGGCAACTCGGATTGTCGTTACGCCTCGATGCCTGTCACCGGGTTCGACATACCAGCGAACAAACGACGCTGAGCGGATCCGCCCGGCGGCGCAATCTCGTTGGCGCATTTGCGGCATCAGTTGACCTGGCCGGATTGCGGATCGCGGTTGTCGATGATGTGTTAACGACCGGGGCAACGGCACTTGCGGTGGCGACGGCATTAAAAGCGGCCGGTGCGCGGGATACACAGATCTGGACCGTGGCCCGAACCGTTTGATGTTAAATTGCAGTGCTGAACGTGTAGTCGAGCAGGATGCCGATAAAGATCACTGCACCGACATAGTTGTTGTTGAGGAACGCGCGAAAGCATGCGTCGGGTTGCCGGTGTCTGATCAACAAGAATTGATAAAAAAAGAGCAGGCCGGTAAACAGCGTGGCTGAAAAATACCAGGCGCCGAGCTGTGCAGCTGCACCAATCAGCCAGAACGCAAGCATCAGGATGATTTGTAACAGCGTGATGATGAATACATCGGTGCTACCGAACAGGATGGCGGTAGATTTGATGCCAAGTTTCAGGTCATCCGCACGATCCACCATTGCGTATATCGTGTCGTAAATGACAGCCCAGATGACAGTTGTCAGCCAGAGTAACCAGGCCAGTCGCGGAACCTCACCGGTCTGGGCGGCAAACGCCATCGGAATACCCCAACCAAAAGCCGCGCCGAGAACCAGTTGTGGTGCGGCGATCAGGCGTTTCATGAAGGGATACAGGATGGTCAGGATGGCGCCAATCACGGCGAGTGACCGGGTCAGCCGGTCGAGCATCAGGACCAGCGCTATCGCGATGAGCCCAAGTGCGCAAAACAGCGCCAGGGCTTCAGCAGGCGTGACGGTACCCCTGGCCAGTGGTCGCTCCCGGGTGCGCAGTACCTTGCCGTCCAGGTTCCGATCGGCAAAATCGTTAATGACGCAACCCGCCGAGCGCATGACGATCACACCGATGACGAAGATGAGAAATATGCGCGGCTGTGGATGTCCTTCACCGGCGATCCA
>PBZD01000024.1 GCA_002729875.1 Chromatiales bacterium
GGTCAAGATTGCCACCACCAAGGCGCAACGCAAGCTGTTTTTCAACCTGCGCAAGGCCAAAACATTCCTTGGCTGGCTGTCAGCGGATGAAACCAAAGCGATCGCCAATGACCTCGGCGTCAGTGCGCGGGAAGTCACCGAAATGGAAAAACGACTTGCCGGACATGACATGGCCTTTGATCCGGCACCTTCGGATGATGAGGAACAAGCCTACGCGCCTGCGCATTATCTACAGGACAAAACGCCCGACCCGGCTGAACTCGTTGAATCTGATGACTGGCAGCAGCAAACCAGCGGACAGTTATACAACGCGCTGCAGACTCTCGACCAACGCAGCCGTGAAATTCTCCAGGCTCGCTGGCTCGCTGAAAAAAAGACCACGCTACAGGAACTGTCAAAACGCTATGACGTTTCAGCCGAGCGCATCCGTCAAATCGAGCAGCGCGCCATCAAGATGCTGCGCACGGAGCTTGTTGCGCAATAGGCGCGCCTCGCGGCGGCGGTCGCTTCCACAGTGTTCGTAACGGCAGGCAAATACCGTTTATTTGCTTTGCATCGGAGGCTATTGTTAGTTTACCACGCGTATCCCAGCCTGAACTGGCCGCGTATTGTTACTAGCCACTGCGAACGGAAGAGCAAGACACTTTTTGTAATATTGATGATTCTTGTCAATACTCTTTTGAATGCAGGATCCATATAGTCACAGAGCCATCCGGCGCATCGCGCTGCCGATGATCGTGTCCTCAATTAGCACCCCATTGCTCGGCATGGTCGATACCGCAGTCATGGGACATCTTGACGATGCAGTTTACCTGGCCTCGGTTGCCGCCGGGGCGACGATATTCAGTGTCTTATTCTTGGGCCTGAATTTCTTGCGTATGGGTACAACCGGCATCACGGCACAGGCATTCGGCGCCGGCGACAGCGACACGCTGCGCACCGCTCTCGGCCAACCTGTTATAACTGCCCTGGCACTGGCCGCTTTCATCATTGCACTACAACAACCGTTACTTGATACCGCACTGCGAATCTTGTCTCCGGGTTCTGATGTCGGCCACTTCACACAAACTTACTTTGAACTGCGGGTCTGGAGTTCACCCGCATCACTGGTCAATTTTGTACTAATAGGCTGGCTTATAGGTCTTCAGAATGCGCGGGGACCGCTGGTCATTTTGCTGGTCATCAACCTGGTGAATGCCGCACTAGATCTTGTGTTTGTCCTGTTACTCGGCATGACGGTAGACGGCGTTGCGCTTGCCACGCTAATCGCCGAACTCTGTGGCATGGTTGTTGCTACCCTGTTTGTGCGCAGCGAACTCAAATCGCGACCGGGCCACTGGAATCGGATTGAATTTACGGTTTCAGCGAATTATCGAAGATTATTTGATGTTAACGTAAACCTGTTCCTGCGCACGATGGCACTGATGTTTGTATTTGCCTTTATTACCGCACAAGGTGCACGAATGGGAAATGTCATCCTGGCAACAAATGCATTACTGATGAATTTCCAATTATTTCAGGCTCATGCATTGGATGGAGTGGCCTATGCAGCTGAAGCGCTGGTCGGTAAAGCTGTCGGTGGAAACGACCCTGATGGTGTACGCCGTGCCGTACGTCGAACTCTGCAGTGGTCACTTATATTTGCCGCTTTATTTTGCATCGCTTATTTACTTGCAGGCCGATTGATTATCTCGATGCTGACCAACATTGATACGCTGAGAACCACAGCCAGTGAGTTTCTGCCGTGGCTAATAATCTCACCACTGATCTCGGTCTGGAGCTTTCTGTATGACGGAGTCTATGTCGGCGCAACACGCAGCAAAGAAATGATGGTAATTATGGTCGGCTCGACAGCGCTCGTCTTTGTGCCAACCTGGTTCGGCGCAAGCTCGCTGGGCAATCATGGCTTGTGGCTCGCCTTTACCGCTTTCATGCTGGCCCGCGGCATCGGCATGCACGTATGGTTTCGCCGTATGATTAACAGCTCTGAATTTGCACCGGATAAACCAACCACCGAACTGCCGGGACATACTGATGCCTGAAGCCAAAAACCCCTGGAAAACACTGCAAGTAACCGAGGTCTATGACAACCCGTGGATCCATGTCGACGAGCACAACGTTATCAATCCATCCGGTAATCCCGGCATCTACGGTAAGGTCCATTTCAAGAACCTGGCCTGCGGCATTATTCCGCTCGATGCCGAAAACAACACCTGGATCGTCGGCCAATATCGTTACACATTAGGCTGCTATTCATGGGAAATTCCGATGGGTGGCGTACCCATAGGATCGGATCTGCTCGCCGGCGCACAACGGGAACTGAAAGAAGAAACCGGCCTGACAGCCACTCGCTGGCGCTCAATTCTCGATGTGCATATAAGCAACTCGATTACGGACGAAGCGGGGATTGTCTACGTCGCAACAGACCTGACGGCCGGCGAACCGGAATACGAAGACACTGAGGAAATTGAAATCAGGAAATTGCCTTTCGCTAACGCAGTTCAAATGATCAACGATGGCGACATTACAGATGTCCTGAGTATTGCCGGCATACTAAAACTGGCCGCCATGCAAAGCGAGTAGCTGCGCCTGGCGGCCGAACGGGCTAGCCACCCAGCGCAATACCCGGGGCGGGTAACGTTGTCGAACCGCTCAGGAATACATCAATCGCACGCGCGGCGCCACGACCCTCGTTAATGGCCCAGACAATCAGTGATTGTCCGCGCCGACAATCGCCGGCCGCATAAACACCGGGAATACTGGTCGCAAAAGGCCCGTGTTCAGCCCGATAGTTGGAACGATTGTCGAGTTCAACGCCCAACGCCTCGGCAATAATTGCCTCAGGGCCCAGAAATCCCATGGCAAGCAACACCAGATCTGCTGCAAGCACTCTTTCAGTGCCGCCGATCTCGGTCATTTCCATACGACCGTCCCGCAACACCCACGCAATATCAACTACCCGCAGTCCGCAGACGTTGCCGCGGCCATCATCGATATATTCCTTTGACAGCACGGCAAATTGCCGCGGGTCAGCGCCAAATCTTGCAGTGGCCTCATCATGTCCGTAGTCCGTACGCATGATCAATGGCCATTCGGGCCAGGGGTTTTTCTCCGCACGTTCTTGTGGTGGCTGCTCCAACAGTTCAAGGTTAATCATTTCACAACAGCCGTGCCGGACAGAAGTTGCAATACAATCCGTACCGGTATCGCCACCACCGATGACGATAACGCGCTTGCCCTCGGCACTAATGTACTGACCGTCAGCAAGATTGCTGTCCAGCAAGCTCTTCGTATGTGCCGTCAGGAAATCCATTGCAAAATGTATACCGTTCAGCTGCCGTCCGGGAATCGACAGATCGCGCGGCACGGTTGCACCGGTTGCCAGCAATAATGCATCACTGTCAGCCAGCAACTGCTGTGGATCAATGTTGTTGCCAACCTCTGCATTTATTTCAAACCTGATGCCGGCCTCACGCAACAGGTTAATGCGGCGATTCACAACTCCGTTCTTGTCGAGCTTCATATTTGGAATACCGTACATCAACAGGCCGCCAATGCGATCGGCACGTTCAAAAACCGTTACGGCATATCCGGTTTTATTCAGTTGTTCTGCCGCAGCCAGACCGGCAGGCCCGGAGCCGACAATAGCAACTTTCTTGCCGTTTCTGGTTGGCGGCATATCCGCTTTAATCCACCCTTCCTGAAACCCGCGGTCGATAATTGCATGCTCGATATTTTTAATCGTTACCGGCAATTCATTGATGCCGAGTACACACGAACCCTCGCAAGGTGCCGGACATGCACGTCCGGTAAATTCTGGAAAATTATTTGTTTTATGCAAACAGTCCAGCGCATCGCGCCAGCGGTTCTTGAACACAAGATCGTTCCACTCGGGAATCAGGTTGTCGACCGGGCAGCCGGTACCAGACTGGCAGAATGGCACGCCGCAATCCATACAGCGTGAACCCTGAGTTTCCAGATGCTCGGCTTTTGCTTGCGCATAAACCTCAGCATAATCTTCCAGGCGTTCGTTGACCTCACGATAACCGACAACCCGACGGGGAAATTCCTTAAAACCTGTTGGCTTACCCATCATCAATCCTCTATCGCTGACGGCTTTACCGACCGGCCTTTGCGGCCACCAGATTCTATTTCTTCATCATACTGCTTGCGCTCTGCAAGTACGCGCTTGTAATCAAGTGGCATAACCTTAATAAAATTCTTTAATCCATTCGGCCAATCATCCAACAATCGACTGGCTACAGTAGACCCCGTATATTTCTTATGGTTCTCGATCAATTGCAACAGTTCGCCGATGTCCTCGTCAGACTCAACCTTGTCAAGGTCAACCATATCCGGGTTGCAGCGTTCCGGGAAATGTCCTGATTCATCGAGTACGTAAGCGATTCCGCCAGACATGCCGGCAGCAAAATTCAGACCTGTCTCACCGAGAATAACGACACGGCCACCCGTCATGTACTCACAACCGTGATCGCCAATACCCTCGACCACAGCATGTGCGCCGCTGTTACGTACACAAAATCTCTCTGCCGCCCGGCCGCGAAAAAATGCCGAACCGCTGGTTGCACCGTACAGGTTTACATTACCGGTAATCAGGTTATCCGCAGCCACAAAGCTGCTGTTCTTCGGCGGATAGACAATTAAATGACCGCCTGACAAGCCCTTGCCAACATAGTCGTTCGTATCACCTTCAAGTTCAAGAGTGATTCCACGCGCAAGAAAGGCGCCAAAACTCTGTCCGGCAGATCCGGTGAAGCGGATTCGAATCGTGTCATCCGGCAAACCATCTTCACCCCATTTTTTTACGAGTGTATGGCTTAGGATCGTACCAACCGTACGGTTGGTATTCACAACCGGCATGCGAATCTCAACCTTGTCACCATCTGCCAGCGCCGGCTCAGCCAACTCGACAAGTTTAATATCGATGGCCTTGTCGAGCCCATGATCCTGTGGCTGCGTACAGCGCACATCAACGTCATCATGAGGTCTGAATGCCGGAGCGAGAATCGGCACAAGATCGAGGCCATCAGCCTTCCAGTGATCAATTGCCTCACGTGGCTCGAGCGCTTCCGTGCGACCAATCATTTCATCGATACTGCGAAAACCAAGTTCAGCCATCAACTGACGTGCTTCCTCAGCAACCATGAACAGGTAATTGACGATATTTTGTGGCCGGCCGGCAAATTTCTTGCGCAACATCCGGTCCTGGGTTGCAATACCAACCGGGCAGGTATTCAGGTGACACTTGCGCATCATGATGCAACCAAGGGTGATCAACGGTGCTGTCGAAAACCCGAACTCTTCCGCACCGAGCAACGCCGCAATGACGACATCACGGCCGGTACGCAGACCGCCGTCAGTTTGCAGCACAACACGGCTGCGCAAGTCATTCAGGACCAGCGTCTGATGCGTCTCGGCCAGTCCAAGCTCCCATGGCAATCCGGCATGCTTGATACTCGTTAAAGGTGATGCCCCCGTGCCACCATCATGGCCGGAGATCAAAATATGTTCTGCATGCGCTTTCGCAACCCCGGCAGCAATCGTACCAACACCTACCTCGGCAACGAGTTTAACGCTGATACGTGCCGATGGATTAGAGTTTTTCAGGTCATGAATCAACTGCGCCAGATCCTCGATCGAATAGATATCATGATGTGGCGGTGGGCTGATCAGACCAACACCCGGCGTTGAATGCCTGATGCGGGCAATATTCTCATCAACCTTGCGGCCCGGTAATTCACCACCCTCACCAGGTTTGGCACCTTGTGAAATCTTGATCTGCAATTCATCGGCATTTGTCAGATACCAGGCCGTAACGCCGAAGCGCCCGGAAGCAATCTGCTTGATAGCCGAGCGTTTCGAATCACCATTTGGCAATGGATTAAAGCGCTCCGGATCTTCACCCCCTTCGCCTGAGTTGCTCTTGCCGCCGATGCGGTTCATGGCGATCGCCAGTGTCTCGTGCGTTTCAGCCGAAATCGAACCAAAGCTCATGGCACCGGTGCAAAAACGCTTTACAATTTCACTGGCCGGTTCAACCTCATCGAGCAGCACCTGTGGGCCTGCGATACCTGTTTTCAGGTCAAGAAAACCTCGCAGGGTTCGTTTGTCGGCATTCATCCGTGCAGCAAAACGCCGATAAGCTTCGGCATCATTTTTTCGCGCCGCAACCTGCAGTTCATGAATCGATTCAGGCTCCCAGGCGTGACGTTCACCCGCGCTACGCCAATGAAACTCGCCCGGATTTGGCAGAACTGATGAATGCTCACTGAAACCAAGTGCGTGACGACGTAAAGCTTCGGCTGCAAGCACCTGAAAGTTGACCCCCTGTACACGGCTTGCAGTACCGACAAAACAACGATTAATGATGTCCTCATCGAGGCCAAGAGCTTCGAATATCTGCGCGCCCTTGTAAGACTGCAACGTCGAGATACCCATCTTGGCCATAACCTTCATCATGCCCTTGGCAATACCTTTGCGATAGGCCGCAACGACCGCGTCATCATCGGGGAAAGCCTGCTTGTCGAGCAAACCTCTGCAACGCGCATGCCACAGAGACTCAAATGCAAGGTAAGGGTTAATGGCATCGGCACCGTAACCAATCAACAGGCTATGGTGATGCACTTCACGGGCTTCTCCGGTTTCGATAACAATACCGATCTGGGTGCGTCTGGCGCGAGCCACGAGATGATGATGTACTGCGCCACAAGCGATGAGAGCACTGATCGGCACACGTTCGGAACTGATCGCCCGATCTGTCAAAATAATGAGCTTGAAACCATCTTCGATCGCCTGCTCGGACTCGGCACAGATACGCTCGATTGCGGCAACGATTGCTTCGCCACGTTCGAAAGTGATGTCGATTTTCTTTGTGCGCCAACCACGGTGGTGCATATGTGCAATTGCGGCCAGTTCTTCGTTGGTCAGAATCGGGTGAGGAATCCGCAACCGATTCGCATGCCCGCCGGTAGTCTCCAGAAGATTCAGTTCCGGACCGATATAGCACTCGAGTGACATGATGTTCTCTTCACGTATCGAGTCGATTGCTGGATTTGTAACCTGTGCAAACAGCTGTTTGAAGTAGTCATAAACCATTCGTGGATTGTCGCTGAGACAAGCCAGTGTCGAGTCATTTCCCATCGAACCGACCGGATCACGCAACTGATGCAACAGCGGGAGCAGCATGAACTGCATCGTCTCAATGGTGAAACCGAACGCCTGCATGCGCGCAAGCAAGGTATCAGAATCAAAACCCTGACTCTTTGAGCCGGGATGAAGATCCGCCAGCTCAATACGATTCTCCCTCAGCCATTCATCGTATGGATTACGGTTGGCAAACTCATTCTTGATTTCCTCATCGGGTATCAACCTGCCGTTCTCAAAATCGACCAGGAACATACGGCCAGGTTCAAGGCGCCCCTTCTTTGCGATCAGTTCCGGTTCGACAGGTAATACACCTACCTCGCTGGCCATAATGACCCGATCATCATGCGTCAGGTAATAACGGCTGGGTCGCAACCCGTTGCGATCGAGTACCGCACCGATATACCGCCCGTCAGTAAAAGCGATGGAGGCCGGGCCATCCCAGGGCTCCATCAGGCAAGAATTAAATTCATAGAATTTTCGCTTGCTCTCAGCCATGAGATCCTGTTTTTGCCATGCTTCCGGCACCATCATCATGACCGCTTCCTGCAGCGTACGACCGGTCATGAGCAAAAATTCGAGTACATTGTCGAAAGTGCCGGAATCCGAGCAATCCGGCTCAACGACCGGGAAAATCTTGGTAATCGAAGCGCCGAACAAATCGCTGGCGACGACACCTTCGCGCGCTGTCATCCAGTTCACGTTGCCACGTAAGGTATTGATCTCACCGTTATGCGACATGAAGCGGTTCGGCTGTGCGCGGTCCCAACTTGGAAATGTATTTGTCGAAAACCGCGAATGCACCAGCGCAAGATGTGATTTGTAATCCGGATCATTCAGGTCGGGATAGAACCTGAACACCTGATCGGGCGTGAGCATGCCCTTGTAAATGATGACTTTCGTCGACAGGCTGCAAACATAGAAAGACTTGGCCTGCGACAGGCTTTTGTCATTGCGAAGCAAATGGCTCGCGCGTTTACGAATCAGGTATAACTTGCGTTCGAACGCATCACCTTCAAGATCATCACCAGCCGCGATAAACAACTGTGCAAAATAAGGCGCCGCAGCACGGGCAGAGTGACCGATATCAGCCGCTTCCGGGTCGGTGGGAACCTTACGCCAGCCAACCAGTGTTTGTCCTTCTTCGGCACAAGCATGCGCTACCACCGCCTTACATTTTTTACGCTGTTCGCGATTAGGCGGCAAAAAAACCATTCCGGCCGCAAACCTGCCGGGTTCCGGCAAATCAATACCGAGGTCACTAGAGGCTACTTTGGCCAGAAATTCATGCGGTAAAGCGGTCAGAATACCCGCACCATCACCGGTATTGGCTTCGCTGCCGCGAGCACCGCGATGATCCATGCTGCAGCTGATACGATTTGCATCCTGAACAATCTGGTGGCTCCTCTTACCCTTGATATGAGCAACAAAGCCGACACCGCAAGCATCTTTTTCGAATTCTGTCCGGTAAAGCCCTGCGCCCGAACAATAATTTTCTGGTAGGTGAAAACTCATAGGTTCCTGATTGTTGGCTCCAAAACCTTCCTGACCGACACTATGTCAGGCTTAAAAATCCGATCAGATATCGACCTTAATTCTGCAAATAACACAGTCAAAGCCGCCCTTTAAGGGCGGCTTTGCCGCCTGTCCTTCCCTGTACCGGATGTCGCAGTCTACTTCAGGCAGCCTTAACCATTTGTTTTTAATGAATATAATGGTTAAATCACCGACTTCACATCGGCAGCCCGGAACCAATTATTATAAGACACGTTCCGCTTGCAGCTCAATGCTGGGCTGGGCAGACCATGCCGCTGCTCAAACCGCCTGTCTGCCCGACGGCAGTTCATAGCCCGGAAATTGAATACGAGGTAAACAACAGATGCACTACAACGCACCGCGCAAAGTCGCCATCATCGGTGGCTTACGTATTCCATTTTGCCGGGCACACACCAATTATGCCCGCCTGTCGAATCAGGACATGCTGACCGCCGTACTCGCCGGAATGGTCGATAAATTCCAGCTCAATGGCGTGGCACTGGGTGATGTTTCGGCCGGTGCCGTCATCAAGCATTCAAGTGACTGGAACCTTACACGCGAAGCCGTCCTCGGCAGTGGGCTGGCACCCGAGACGCCAGCCAACGACCTGCAACGAGCCTGTGGCACAAGCCTTGAGACGGCAATCCAGATCGGCAACAAAATTGCACTCGGTCAGATTGATGCTGGCATCGCCGCCGGCACCGACAGCATCAGCGATACCCCGATTGTCTACCCTGACGGATATCGAAACGTTCTGCTATCGAGCTTTCGGGGCCGCTCGCCGGCTGGAAAAATTATGCCGTGGTTCGGCTTGCGCCCGCGCCACTTCATTCCGCAATTACCCGGTGTAACAGAGCCCAGGACCGGACTCAGCATGGGCGAAAGTACTGAAATTACAGCAAAGGACTGGCAGATCACCCGCACGGCTCAGGATGAACTCGCTTTCGAAAGCCACCGCCGTGCCGCCGCCGCCTATGATGAAGGCTTTTATTCCGATCTCCTCATCCCCTTGAAGGGCGTTACAGAAGACAACAACGTACGGCGTAACACAACGCTCGAAAAACTCTCCACACTAAAACCTGCCTTCGATCGCAGCGCCACAGGCACCATGACAGCCGGAAACAGTACACCATTGACCGATGGAGCTGCCGGCGTGCTGCTGGCCTCTGAAGCCTGGGCCCAGGAACGCGGATTGCCTGTCCAGGCATTTTTGCGTTACGGAAAAGTTGCTGCTGTTGATTTTATCAGGTCAGAAGGACTGCTAATGGCGCCCGCATATGCTGTAGCAAACATGCTGGCCGACGCGGAACTCGACTTTGACGACATCGACTTGTTTGAAATCCATGAAGCCTTTGCCGCGCAGACCCTGGCTACCCTCAAGGCCTGGGAATCTGCGGAGTATTGTCGTGAGCGACTTGGGCGAGCTGCGCCACTGGGACCGATCGACCGCAGCAAACTGAATACCAAGGGTGGCAGCCTGGCCATCGGACACCCGTTCGGAGCTACCGGGGCACGCATTCTTGCCAGCCTGGCAAAGATGCTCGATGAACGCGGCCAGGGGCGTGGCCTGATTTCCGTTTGCACGGCTGGCGGTATGGGAGTAACCGCACTTGTTGAAAAATAATGGTTAACCACTCAGAGTAAGAGGTGGATTATTGGTTAGTGCAGTGCACTCTGTTGCCGATCGACAGCCAGCAACCTCTGATGCCACTCAATTTCTCATAACCAGGCACGGTAAACTAAAGAGCATATGAGCACTCTAGATTCAATTCTGATCACCCTTAACTCAATTCTATGGCACAACACGGTGCTGTTCGCCTTGCTCGGCACCGGGGTGCTGTTCACGATCTGGAGCGGGTTTTGCCAGTATCGAGCCCTGACCCATGGCGTACATGTGATTCGCGGTGTCTATGACAATCCGGATGATCCGGGGGCCATCAATCACTTCCAGGCCCTGTCGGCTGCATTGTCGGCAACGGTCGGGCTCGGCAATATCGGCGGTGTCGCTTTAGCCATCTCGCTCGGCGGTCCGGGTGCTGTTTTCTGGATGTGGGTCGTCGGATTTTTTGGTATAGCAATCAAACTGACCGAAGTCACGCTATCGATGCTGTATCGAAATACGGATGATCCGGATAACCCCCACGGTGGCCCGATGTGGGTCGTCGACAAAGCATTACGATTGCGTTCGCCAAAACTTGCCGGCCTGGGACGGGGCTTCGGTATCTTATTCTGTATTACACTGCTTATATCGACGATAACGGGCGGCAATATGTTCCAGGCTTGGAATGTCGGCGTCATTACCGAATCCTATTTCGGTATCCCGAGTATCGCGACAGGCATCATTTTGGCCATCATTGTCGGCTCTGTCATCATCGGCGGCATCAAACGTATCGGTAGTGTCGCCAGCAGGCTGGTTCCTATCATGCTCACGCTGTACCTGATCGCCGGTATCTACGTGTTAATCATCAATATTGGTGAAATTCCGGGCATATTGGCGCTGATCTTCAGGGCTGCGTTCTCGCCACTTGAGTCAACCGGTGCATTTATCGGCGGTACCATGGGTTATGCATTCCTTTTTGGAATGAAGCGTGCGCTGTTTTCCAATGAAGCGGGGCAAGGCTCATCGCCCATCGCGCATTCGGCAGCCAAGACTGACGAACCTGTACGCGAGGGTATCGTCGCCGGCCTCGAACCGTTTATCGATACGATCGTGGTCTGTACGCTAACCGCCCTGATTATTCTGGTTACCGGTGTCTGGAACCGCAGCGCCGAGGCAACCCTGGACATGCCCACCTCCATTGTTGCAACGGCCGATGCCGGGTGGAGTATTGAAACAACCACTACGGTGCCGGAACGAACCCATGATGACTGGAAAGCGGGTGATCGAATATTCGTCATCGTACATGGCGATCCAAATCCGCAAAGCGGCAATGATTTAAGCCGGCTGGACGGAACAATTACCGCCAGTGCGGCAGGAACCCTGCAGATTTCCTGGGACACCATCGCCAGCTCTGTCAAACCGAAACTGGCCGGAGCGGATATTTTTGTAAGCTATGTTGGCGCAACACTAACCGCACGGGCTTTCGATACTGTGGTCCCCGGACTCGGCAAATGGCTGGTTACCATTGCGGCCTGGTTATTCGCTATCTCTACCCTGATCTCCTGGAGTTATTACGGTGAACAGGGCATCGTCTTCCTGGCGGGCGAACGTGCCGTGATACCTTATAAACTCATATTTTGCTCACTGACAATTGTGGCAACGCTGGGGTTTTTAAAGACCGATGCCCAGCTCGATAACCTGACCGGTATCGGTACGGGTGTCATGCTGTTTGTCAACGTACCTATTATGTGGCTCCTCGGTCACCAGGCGATCATCGCCTACAAAGACTATTTCGCACGCTTTAAGAGCGGCCGCATGGGACCGGAACATTCCCCGCCGTCGCTACAGGACCTGATCAGCGGCAAAGACGTAGAGTAAGTTGATGTATAACCCGGAACCGTTATGCCGGATATCCACTGAAAACAATAATATGGAATGCACCACATGGGTGAAATGATTCAACTGACAAGTGAAGATGAGCACCTGCTGACAGCGTACCAGGCAACTCCAAAAGACACGGCTAAAGGCGGTATTGTCATCCTGCAGGAAATCTTTGGTCTCACCAGCCATATCAGGCGTGTCACAGATCAATATGCCGAGCAGGGTTATCTCGCCATAGCACCGAGCCTGTTCGACCGCGTACAAGCCGATATTATTCTGGATTACTCCGACATTGACACGGGTCGCTCAATCATGATGGGGCTTGATCAGAACGAGGTCATTACCGACATTAAAGCCAGCGTTGGTGCCGCACAAACAGCCGGCAATGTCGCTGTAATCGGTTATTGCTGGGGCGGTGCAATGGCCGATCTCGCAGCCTGTCGTGTAAAAATCGATGCTGCAGTTGCCTATTATGGACGTATGATTGTCGATTGGCTCGACGAACAGCCGGGCTGCCCGACCATTTATCACTTCGGTGCAAATGACCCGTATATCCCGCAGGATATAATTGAAAAAATCAGTAATGGGCGCCCGGATCATCCGTCATATGTGTATGCCGAAGCGGGTCATGGGTTTAACTGCGATGAACGCGAAGAGTTTGAGCCTGAAAGCGCGAAACTCGCATTGGACAGAACACTGGAATTCCTGGGGCGGGTTTTGTAGCAGCAGCAAATTTGCCAGCCATTGTTTGGTTTTCAGGCTGACCTCCTCCTCACAACCCCTCATCAACAACCTCATTCCGTAACACCCCAATCTTATCGATATCGACCTCGACAATATCCCCGGGCTGTAACCAGACCTGGGGATCCCGGGCCATACCAATACCGCTGGGTGAACCGGTAGCAATAACGTCGCCGGGCTCAAGCTGACAGACTGTCGACAGGTACTCTATCAACGCGCCGATATCGAAACACAGGTCATCAATGTGTCCGGTTTGCATTACCTGCCCGTTAACCCTGGTCTTCAATGTCAATACATTCGGATCCGGGATCTCATCGGCAGTCACCAGCCACGGGCCCAGAGCCCCACTGTGGCGAAAGTTCTTGCCAGCAATGAATTGTGACGTGTGAAACTGATAATCACGTACCGAACCATCCAGAAAGCACGTGTAACCGGCAATAAAATCGAGTGCCCGAGCGGCTGCCACATGGCGAGCCTGGCGCCCGATCACTACAGCCAGTTCGCCCTCAAAATCATAATGTGTCGAAACACGGGGACGGATGACAGGTTGCTCATGGCCGACGAGGCTGTCCGGAAAGCGGGTAAACAAGGTCGGAAAGGCCGGCCGGTCTCGGCTCAGTTCCTTGATATGCTCAACGTAGTTCATACCGATACAGATAATCTTGCCGGGATTCGGCAACGTCGGAACCAGCAGCATGCCATCGGCGGCAACCGGATCAGTGGCTGCAGCTGCGGCCTCAGCATATGCATTGGCGGCAATGACACTTTGCAAATCCGCGAAGCGAGTGCCGACAATGGGCAGAATACGGTCATTCTCGACCAGCCCGAAGCCCGCCCCGTGCTGATTTAAAAAACTGGCAAATCTCATCAATTATCCTCCCATCTGGCCGCCATTACTGTCCGCATCAACCTTAAGATGCTGAAAACACGGGTCACGATTTGGCTGTATTATAGACGGGTGATGCAGATCCGGATCGATATCTGCCGGTGATCCGGTCGCTTCCCCTTGGTCTACGTTGCAGAACCGATCGCCCGCGACCGGTTCTGCAGCCTGATGATGCATTGAAAAAAACATTTATTACCAGTACCGCAAATAATGACACAGAAGAAATCAAAAAAAGGCGGCCGTAATCTAACCCAGGGCCCCATCGGCGGAACGATTCGTTCGCTGATGATGCCGATGCTGGTCGGCATGGTCGCAATGCTGTCTTATAACATCGCGGATACCTATTTTGTTGGCCAACTCGGCACCATGGAACTGGCGGCAATCAGTTTCACTTTCCCGGTCAGCTTTATTGTCGGTATCGTCACGTTGGGACTGGGCATCGGCACGGCATCTGTCTGCTCACGCTTATTTGGCGCAAAGAAATTTGCCGACGTTGAACGTGTGGCCATCCATGCAATGTTACTCGGCATTGTGGCTGGCCTCATTGTCATAGCCATCGGGCTCTTGACGATCGATCCGCTGTTCACCCTGCTCGGTGCGGATGACACAACATTGCCGGTCATTCGCCGGTATATGAAGATTTACTACTGGGGCGGTATTTTTCTCGTCGTGCCCATGATTAGCAATTCGGTCCTGCGTGCGTCAGGCAATGCAAAAACGCCCGCGATGATCATGACGGTTTCGGCTCTCTTCAATGTCATACTTGATCCAATCATGATTTTCGGCCTGTTCGGCTTTCCACGCCTCGAAGTTGAAGGCGCTGCAGTTGCTACCGTTGTTTCCAATATAGGCACGCTGGTCGCATCCATCCTTGCCGTAACCTACAAGCAACACCTGATCACATTCCGGCACTTGTGGCCTAGAAAAATAATCGACTCATGGCGACGCATCCTTCATGTTGGCCTGCCGTCGACCGCCAGCAGCCTGATTGCACCGATCACAACCGCATTCATTACCTATCAGATTGCTCAGTTTGGCCAGGAAGCCGTTGCCGGCTTCGGCGTAGCATCACGTGTCGAAGGCTTCGTACTGATGGCGATCATGGCGCTAAGCTCTGCTGTCACGCCTTTCGTCGGGCAGAATTTTGGCGGTCAGCAATATAAAAGGGTCAAGCAAGGCGTACGCTGGTGCTATCGTTTTTCACTCATCTACGGGCTAACCGTTACCGTCATCCTGGCCATGATTTCAGGCTATATCGCCGAATTTTTTACCGATGATCCGCAAGCTATCGCAACCGCACAATTGCATTTAACAATTGTTCCGATCAGCTACCTCGGGCTCGGCATGGCCATGACGGCTAACAGCGCATTCAATGCTATCGGCAAACCCATGCCTGCAATGTTCGTGTCACTGATACGAACCATTCTTGTCTATGCTCCGCTCGCCTTTCTGCTCGCCAAACTGTTTGGCCTGACCGGCATATTTGCTGCCGCCTGTACAGCTAACCTTGTCGCCGGCGGTCTTGGTCGTATCTGGTTCCGGTTCACTTATGTGCAAACCGTAACTGAAGACAAAGCCGTGCTGAAAACCTGAATAATGGTTGCCCTGGCTGATCTCAAATACTGCCGGCCGCCTCAATTTCAAGCAATAATTCACGGCGACAGATATCGCCGCGCAAAAACACGACATTCGGATCATCAACCAGAAAATCACGCAAAGCGGTTTTTATTTCAGTTACCTGGGCGGGCTGACGAACATAGATGCGCAGGCATCCATCAGTCAGAATCTCATCTGCACCGTTACTTGTCCGTGTCGCACGGCGGGCTTGCTGAATCAATTGATCGAGATTGCGCAAGCTCTCGGCCGTTTGCTGTGCCGGATCATCCAAATGCATCGACTGATGGCCGATAATGCTCGCTGTACCGGACATCAGAATCCGGTAACCCGACTCTGCGGCAACCACAACAGCGCGCGAAAAAGACGGGCTACTGGGACCAAACTGGCGAGGGTATTTATATGCGCTGGTCTGGCGCGGATTCTCGATCATCCGGCATTGATGACGTGCGGCAATCATAGTGATGGTGAGTGGCGTACCTTCATCGGTGCCAATCGCTGTTGCTGCCGGCAATAGTTCGCCCTCAAATCCGCCAAAAGCGACGGCACGACCGGCGGTAAACTGGCGATACAATTCGTGATCCCCAGCGCCGACATTGATACCGGGGAAATAATTCCAGACCCTGACCAGGTTTGGATAATCGCGCTCCCGTGTAAGCTGTAGCAGTTCCCGATAGACCCGCGTGGTCAGTTCTTTGAAATCCGTTCCCGGCTCCAGGTCAATCTCGACATGTATGGCCAGATAATCAGCACATTGCGTAATCGCATAATCGCCGACTCTTTCACTGCTGACAGGCCCGTCAGTAAACCAGATTTCATCCGGAGCCGGCCGGCCTATCGGGTTAATGTGCAGCTGAAAAACATTGTCTCCGGCCCCGAGTTCAGGACGCATGCCAAATCGGAAGCGAAATAATTCGTTACACAATCGGGAGGCCCCCGACTTATCTGCTGCCAGTCGAACGGAAAGACCAGATACCGGAGATTTTGCCATGACTACCATTGTTCTAAACAGTTGGGCTCCTGCAAACATGCTACAGCACGATTATTACAAACTTTACAGAATCCATGATAGCCGCTTTACGCTGCCAGTATATTACTACTTGACAGCCCTGCGTCAGGAGTACGAAGGAACAGCCTGTCCCGGGCCGGTCTGGCCGGTTACCTCGGTATAATTACAAATACTGTGAATTGACGCGCCAGGCGCGAAATGAGAAAAATTTATCGTCAACGGATAAGGCAATCACGAACAAATTGCCGCCGATCCTCCGGGTAAGACCAGGCTTCAGAGACCATATTGTCATTTAGCCACTTCATGATCGGTTCCTGCTCATTGGCAAGCGGCAGGAATTCTTCAAGTCGCGCAGAAATACGGGCCGACTCTTGTGCACTGATATTGGCGCAATTTAACGAGTGACGTTGAATGCGCGGCACATACTCGTAAGCATAATCAAATACTACTTCAAGCAACAATGCCGTACGTGCATTGGTTCGCTGTGAGGGAGGCAAAGACATAAAATTCTTGTATACACGCTGCGCTTTATAATGGCGCAATGACGTAATATTGTTGTTAGTCATCCTTCCCCATCCCCTCAGATGTTCTTTTTTAGCCAATATAGCGCATAAATCACCGAATATTGACTGAGTTAACAAAATCCAAAAGTCTTTTGCCTGTTTGTTCAGGCGTAACGCTCAGGATCGAATAGCCCGCTTATGACAACTACCTTCGGCCAGTTTCTTGAATTCAGCGTGCCGACAGACGATATTCAGGCATCGTTGAATTTTTACCTTGAACTCGGCTTCTCTGAGCTGCCCGTCGGTGATATCCGCGACTACCACTATGGCGTCGTAACGGACGGCCGTATTGCCATCGGTCTGCACGCCGGCGGCATTGATCAGCCGGCCCTGTCATTTATTAAATCTGACGTCGCATCATACCTGCGGGACATCAATCCCGATGACGATGAGTTGGCTTTCTCGCGACTCGGCAGTGAGACATTCAACGAGATAGGGGTGTATACCCCGGACGGTCACTTGCTGATCATGATGGAAGCACGAACATTTTCGCGCGCCGATCTGTCCGAACTACCGACACCGACAATCGGTCATTCAGTCGAGATCAGCCTTGGTTGCCAAGATACCGGCAAAACAACCAGTTTCTGGACTGATGCCGGCTTCATGGCACTTGCCGATACAGCGGATGATGCTATCGAGTTGCTCGCACCGGGTCTGCGTCTCGGGTTACAGACACATTTATCTCCCGGACAATCGGCACTGCGCTTCATGTCTGCAGATCTCAACCAGACCCTTAAGGTACTCGAACAACGCAACCTGACGGTACACCAAATTGGCTCAAACCATCGCCTGACGACACCGGAAAGTACACATCTGGACCTTGTAGCGGCCAAATACTGACGAATTCAGCTCGTGCCGCGTAATTGATCGAGTATGGCTTCATTCTCGAGTGTCGACGTATCCTGCGTAATCTCATCGCCACGGGCGATCGTTCGCAATAAGCGACGCATAATCTTGCCAGAACGGGTCTTCGGTAAATTCTCGGTAAAACGAATCTGCTCGGGCTTGGCAATTGCCCCGATCTCCTGACCAACCCAGTCACGCAATTCAGCCACCAGCGCCAGTTCTTCGTCACCACTCGGTCGTTCACCGCGCAAAACAACATAAGCAAAAATACCTTCGCCCTTGACATCATGCGGAAACCCGACAACGGCTGACTCGACAACCCGGTCATGCGCGACGAGCGCTGATTCGACCTCCATCGTGCCAAGACGATGGCCGGAAACGTTGAGCACATCGTCGATACGACCCATCATCCAGATGTAACCATCCGCATCACGGTGCGCACTGTCACCGGCTACGTAATAACGATTCTGAAATTTCTCCCAATATGTTTGTATATAGCGGTCGTTATCGCCCCAGATGGTTCGCAACATCGACGGCCAGGGTTTCTTGATAACGATGTAACCGCCTTCATTCGGCGAAGTAACCGGTTTGCCGGCCTCATCGACAATATCGACATCAATACCCGGTAACGGCTTGGTGCAGGAACCCGGTTTTGTTGGAGTAATCCCCGGCAACGGAGAAATCATGATTGCGCCGGTCTCGGTCTGCCACCACGTATCAACAATCGGGCAACGCTGCGCGCCGATCACCCCGTGGTACCACATCCACGCTTCCGGATTAATCGGTTCACCCACCGTACCCAGCAAGCGAAGTTTGGACAGATCATATTGCGCCGGGATATCGTCACCAAACTTCATCAAAGCACGAATTGCTGTGGGTGCTGTGTAGAAAATTGTCACGCCGTGACGCTGGCAGATACTCCAGAAGCGACCTCCATCCGGCACGGTCGGCGCGCCTTCGTACATCAGTATCGTGGCGCCGGCGGCGAGGGGACCGTAGGCAACATAGCTGTGACCGGTCACCCAGCCCACATCGGCCGTACACCAAAAAATATCGTCATCGTGCAAATCGAAAACCCACTGACTCGACAGTTTGGCATTCAATAAATAGCCGCCGGATGCATGCTGAATACCTTTCGGCTTGCCGGTCGAACCTGACGTATACAGTAAAAACAACGGGTGTTCGGCATCGACAGCCACCGGCTCGCAAATTGCCGCATGCCCATTTATTGCATCCGACCACCAGATATCCCGGCCTTCCCGCATCGATACGGCGCAATCGGCACGATTGAGAACGATAACCGTCTCGATCGTGTCGCAACCTTCTGCCAGCGCCTCGTCAGCCGCCGCCTTTAGCTCAATGACATGCCCACCACGAAATCCGCCGTCAGCAGTAATCAACAACTTCGCACCGGCATCGATAATCCGGTCACGCAGCGAGCTGGCCGAGAACCCGCCAAAAACAACCGAATGAATCGCACCGATACGGGCACATGCCTGCATCGCAATGACCGCCTCCGGTACCATCGGCATATATATAACGACCCGATCACCGGTCGAAATGCCCTGAGCCTGCAGTGCATTTGCAAACCGGCAAACAGCATCGGTCAGTTCCCGATACGTCAGGCGCCGCTGATCGCCACCTTCGCCCTCAAAAATAATTGCGGTCTTGTCGCTTCGTTCGGCGAGATGGATGTCAAGACAGTTATAGGACACATTAAGACGACCATCCGTAAACCATCTGTAATTAGGTGCATCGGAGGCATTAAGTATTTCTGTGAACGGTGTCTCCCAGTGAATTTCCTGCCGTGCCAGCCGCCCCCAGAAAGCTTCATGATCGGCAGCCGCCTCTGTGTATAACGCTTCTGCTGCGGCAGGTTGCAGGCGCGCCGCCGAGGTAAATTCATCTCGCGGAAAAAAATTACGCTGCTCATGCAGCAGTGATTCGATACTTTTGTCGTTCATCTGGGGTCTCCGGCAAACATTCCAATATTTTTATTCAGGCCAGTAATTTGCCAAGTAATTCGATAACCTGAGATTTATAACCACCACCAAACAGATTGTAGTGATTCAGAAGATGATAAAGATTATATAAGTCGCAACGTCGTTGAAAGCCCTCATCAAGCTGCCATGACTCGTTGTAGGCTGCATAAAATTCCGGCCCGAACCCGCCGAATAATTGTGTCATCGCGAGGTCGGTTTCCCGGTCACCATAATATATCGCCGGATCAAAAATTACCGGTTGCTCACCATAAGTAGCACCCCAATTACCGCCCCACAGATCGCCATGCAACAACGAGGCAACCGGCTGGTAGTCGATAAAAAAATCTGCAAGACGCTCGCGCAGACGCTGCCCATCGGCCTGAATCGACTCACCGATGCCGCTCCCAACCGCAAGTTGCAATTGATATCCAAGTCGCGCATGACCGAAAAACCTGACCCAATCATCTGACCAGCTATTAATCTGCGGGGTGCTGCCAATCGTATTATCACGGTGCCAACCAAATTGTGGTTTGCGCTGCCTGTGCAACTCTGCCAACGCATACCCGCAGGCCTGTCCGGCAGCGGTTGTCTTGTGGCCCAGTTCTATATACTCCAGCAACAGGAATGACAGGTCGCCACCAAGGCTGGCCAGAATTGGCTCGGGCACCCGAATTGCACCTGCCCGGTGTAGCACTTCAAGCCCTTCGCGCTCGGCTTTAAACATTTCGAGTGCTGAGCCGACATTGGTTTTCAAAAGGTAGGTGGCACCTTGTAGCGTCGTCAACCGATAACTGCGATTAATACTACCGCCGCCGACAATCTCAATCGTATCCGGATCGATTCGACCGACCGTATCCGCGATAACCTCGAATACCGCCTCGTTGATATTGTGAATAGGGGTATCCACCCGTTACTAATATGAGTCGGCAATACGTTGCGCTTGCCGGCGCAGCGATTGGCCAAAACCGACATCATCATACAGGGCATTTAATGCACTCAGATTCGGCACCTGGCGCGCCAGAACATCGTCATGATCGGGCAGCGGAGCATCGAAACGAATCCTGGTCAGCTCTCGACACATGCGCACCTGGTCATGGTAGGGCTTAAGTTTTGCGCCGAGTTTTGCGGCACCCCGGACATTGACATTTTCGACGCTGTCGAGATTTTCGTACAACTCGTCAAGAGAATCAAAATGCTGCAATAATGCACTGGCAGTTTTTGCTCCTACACCGGGAGCTCCCGGAATATTATCAACACTGTCACCGGCAAGCGCCAGATAATCAACCATCTGATCAGCACGCACACCAAATAGTTCCGGCACGTCATCGTGAGCGATCTGCTTGCCACTGACGTAATCCCACATCACATCGCCAGCTTGCAGTAACTGTAACAAATCCTTGTCGCGACTCAGGATTGACACACACCGACCGGCTTCCCGAGCCTTACCGGCCAGTGTCCCGATCAGATCATCAGCCTCAAAGCGACTGCTGGAACATTCGCTAATACCAAGTGAGCGCGTTACCTTGCGACACTGCGCAAACTGTCGCTTGAGTTCCTCGGGCGCCGGGTCACGGTTGGCCTTATAGGCCGGGTAAATTTCGCAGCGAAATGATTTCTCAAGGCTTTCATCAAAGGCAGCGGCCACCGAGTCAGGTTGCACCGATTCGAGGAAATCACTCAGAAACTGCGCATAGCCATACACGGCATTTACCGGATGATCATTCGGACAGGTCATCGAATCCGGCACGGAAAACCAGGCCCGGAAAATAAAAATGCTGGCATCGATCAGGTACGTCATGCTCAATAACCCCGCTGGCGAAGCCTAACGCTGACCGGATGATCCGGATAACGTGCCAGGAACTCATCAAGCCGGATACCGGCCTCGTCGCCCGACCCGCTGGTATATAACCATACAATCTCACGCAACATCGACCCGGAATTATCCTCTCTCTGCAGTTTATCGATTGAATCCACATCTTTATCCGCCACTGTCGGATTTGACGCACTCAGCTCAGGTTGCCCGGCCTTGTATTCATCATGCGCCCTCATCTCCAGCATCCGAACCCGACCACTGTCGCTCTGTGCTTTCGCCGCGGCAACGTGTTCAACTACGATTAACAACGCAGCATCCTGATCGATGCTTTGCTCTGCTGGTACCAGCTCCGAATTCGCCAGCGGTGCATCCTGCTGTTCAAGCGGTTCCAAGCGGACCAATGCCTTACCGCCATTGGCAGTCTTCTCTGCCAGTTGTTCATTTCTCATGTGTTCCATTGCCGCTTGACGTGGTGGCGAAGTCCGGTCAAGTAGCGAATAGACGACTGGCTCGGAAGATCCCTCAAGTGACTGATCAGATTCTTCAGACGCAGTCACCACCTGTTCATAACGTACCGGTGAATCAATGCCGATCTTCATGACCAGCGAAAAAGACAGCAACACGGTCGCCGCCAGCGCGACGGGCTTAAGCCAGCCACCTCGTGATCCGAACTCGAGCCAGCGAACTTTTACTGCAGCGCTTGCCGCAGCAAGAATACGCTCATCGAGTTCTGCCGGGGGTTGTTCGCAGCCAAGTTCCTGATAGTGATCAGCCCATTCAGATTCGCCGGCCAGGAATGCTGCAAATTCCTTGTCATCTTGTTGGTCGGTCACACTTTGCCCCTGTTCCGGATCAGTTGCTGACGCAATTTGCCGAAGGCGTATCGCAATCGGCTCTTGGCCGTTTCCGTGCTGACGCCGGTTACGTAAGCAATATCAGCAAGCGACAGCCCGGCTTCCTGTTTAAGTATAAAGACCTCACGCTGTTCATCAGGCAAATCTGCCAATGCAGAACGAAATTGCGCAACCGATTGATTACGAATCGCCTGTGCTTCAGGATCGGCCATAGCTGTTGCCGGCAACCGGGCCACATCGATATCATCACCGACAGTTTGTTGCGCAATCTTATGTGCAGACCGCCGGCTCAGATCGATACAGCAGTTATGTGCCAACCGATACATATAAGTGGTAAATTTAGCGCTTGGTTGGTAACGATTTTTGCTCGAGATAATCTTCATCCATACTTCCTGCGCCAGTTCTGCGGCGGATTCAGCAGCTAAGCCCCGGCGCAGGAAATACCGATACAAAGGTCCTTTGTGGCGCGCATACAAAACCTCGAAGGCCTCAACTTCGCCGTCTCGATACCTGACCATCAATAGCTTGTCATCGGGCGTGTGTGCCATACCTGGCAGCATAAGGGAAAAAGTAAGGCCGCAGGGCTTTTTACCGCTGCCGGGAGACCCGCGGCACCTGCGCTGTCAGTGAATCAGCCAGCCTGACCAGACCCAGAAATTCTCCGCGGTAACCAAATGGGTCCTCGCCACGCGCACCGGCCGCCAATTCCGCAACATCGACAAGCCGGTAACTGCCGAGATACTCACCACCGGCAAGTAATTGACCAAATGCCGCCACAGCCGCGGCAAAGCGAAATTCGTTACCTGTTGCTGCCAACGCCTCGCTGGCGGGCGCCGCAACCGCCTGCTCGATTACCCGGCTCCGGGTGCCACCGGGTGCCTTATAGCGCAGGCGTACAAAGGCCAGTTCACCTGCCAGGACAGGTGTTTTTTCCTGCTTTTGAGCATAGCGCAGCGGATCGACCAGGCGCGTTTTACTGTCCAGCAGTGCAAGTTCGTATAACGCGGTTACCGTGTGCCCGGCGCCAATTTCCCCGGCATCAATCTTGTCGTTATTAAAATCCTCACGACGCAGCAGCCGATTTGCATAGCCGATCAACCGATACTCAGCGACCACTGCGGGATTGAATTCGACCTGAATTTTGACATCCCTGGCAATCGTGAGCAGTGTGCCGCTCATTTGTTCCACCAGCACTTTGCGACCTTCATTCAAGGTATCGATATAGGCATGGTTGCCATTACCGGCATCCGCCAGTTGCTCCATCAGGTGATCGTTATAGTTACCGGACCCAAAGCCGAGGGTCGTTAGTGAAATATTTTTCTTTCTATGTCGTTCGACGATATCTATTAATGCGTTGAAATCCACCGTACCAACATTGAAGTCCCCGTCGGTCGCGAGCATGACGCGATTAATGCCACCTTTGATAAATGCCTGCTCGGCAATTTGATAAGCGAGCCGGATGCCGCTCGCACCGTTGGTACCGCCGCCGGCCTGCAACTGTTCGAGCGCAGCCAGAATTGTCGCCTGCTCGGCTCCCGAAGTTGGTTTGAGGACAACCCCGGAAGAACCGGCATAAACCACCATCGATACCAGATCCTGATTGGTCATTTGTCTTGTCAGTAACTTCAGAGCATTCACCAGCAGCGGCAATTTGCGCGGCGCATTCATGGATCCGGACACATCGACAAGGAACACCAGGTTGGCAGCCGGGCGCTCCTCTGCAGATACTTCAAAGCCCTTTATGCCGATACGCATCAGGATCTTATCCGGATTCCACGGTGCCGGAGCCGTCTCAGTTGTGACGCTGAAAGGCACTTCCTTATCACGCGGAAGCGGATAGTCATAGGTGAAATAATTGATCAGTTCTTCGGTCCGCACGGCATCCTGTGGCGGCAATGTCCCTCCGTTCAGGAACCGGCGCACATTCGAGTAGGCGCCGGTATCAACATCGATACCAAACGTCGACACAGGCTGCTCACTAACGAGCCGCAACGGATTGTGCTCGACCTGCGCATAGTTTTCCCGATCGGATGTTGCCGCGGAATAGTGCAATGCCAGCTTCGCCGGATAAACAGAATCCATAGGCATCAAGCGGCTCATGCCAAGCATCTGCTGATCAACCAGCCGGCCACTTGTGGCTTCCTGCTCAATTGCGCGGACCGGTATCTCAGCTAACGAACCGACCAACCGCGCAACTTCAGTATCCGATTCTGCGGCAATCGGTTGCTGCGCCGTAGATGCTTCATTACGCGGCCCGCTACAGGCATTAAGCAATAACAACGCAGCGACTGTATTGGCGACATAGCACAGAATATCTATTTGACGTAATCTCATGATCCAGACCTCCATCATCCGGGTTGCTTGGTTTACATCGGGTATAAACGCAGCAACCCGGCAGATGGGGTTAAGGTTTGGAGAAATAATGCTGACCGGAAAAAGTCCGCTCAGGGCAAGCGTCAATTAAGGGCCTGAAACCCCTTCGGATCAATCATGAATTTCACGATGCTGGCCAACACCTTCATTCAGCGTAATAACCAGCCGCGACCGTAACGGACTGGAACGGGAAATATGCGCAAGCAGAAACTCCATCTGGTCGGCAAGAACCCGGCGCCCCTTCAGATAAATATACTCGGCATAGGTCGGCGTAAACGGAACGGCAATCAGTTCCATGCCGGCCTGCTCGGGCGTCCTGCCCCCCTTGTGGTTATTACACCGGCGGCACGCGCTAACGACGTTACGCCACTTGTCACTACCCCCCTGGCTGACCGGACGAACATGGTCACGGGTCAGATCCCGGGACAGGAAATGTCCGCCACAATACAGGCACAGGCTGGCATCACGCTTGAACAATGTTTTGTTATTGAGAGGCGGAACATAGCGATCGCGCAATTTAGGCCCTGCCGACGACCTGCCGACGGTAGCAATAATCGAATTCACATCGACCATGCTGCGTCTGCCGGTAACCGCGTTATAGCCACCCCGCACACGATATAACAGGGAACCACATGCATAGGCAACCTGATCCGTATGGTACAGACGAACGGCATCACGATAATCGATCCACTCAAGCGGCATGCCCGCAACGTCGGTACGCAGGACCTGCAGCGAGAAATCTCCGGGTTGTGCTTGCTGCGGCAACATAATTTTTCTCGACCAAACCAAGTTATACTTACGAGTACCTAATTGGTCTACACTCTGTATATCATAGAGTTCCCAAGAAAAATATAATATCCGTACCACAAGGCATAAAGCATGCTGCGGAGGCTCGATTCTGTTTATTTATAAGGGTTTTATCTGACTTGACTCTTAATCGGTTCACGGGCAAAAGACGCGCTCAAAATTCTACAGGCTGATGCGGGATCCCCATAACTGATCCCAACTGAAAAAAGTGGGGCCAGAATCAAGGCCAGCAAAGAAGGAAATTATGAAGATAGGTATACCAAGAGAAATTCATGCTGGCGAGCAGCGGGTAGCCACGACCCCTGATGTCGCCACCCAGTTACAAAAACTCGGCTTTTCCGTCGCGATCGAGTCTGGAGCGGGCGAACCGGCCAACTTTGCCGACTCGGCATACGCCGAAGCCGGCGTCGAGATCGTCAGCGATACCCGTGCGCTTTGGTCCGCAAGTGATATCGTCATGAAGGTGCGCGGGCCCGAACAACACCCGGAGCTGGGGATCGACGAAATCGAATTGTTGCATCAGGGACAGATACTGATCAGTTTCCTGTGGCCCGGCCAGAATCAGTCCACGCTCGACGCGCTGGCCGCCAAAGGCATCACGGCACTGGCAATGGACAGCGTACCGCGCATTTCACGGGCACAAAAACTCGATGCACTGAGTTCGATGGCCAACATCGCCGGCTATCGCGCCGTTGTCGAGGCGGCTCAGCACTTCGGGCGCTTCTTTACCGGCCAGATTACGGCTGCCGGCAAGGTACCGCCGGCCAAGGTGCTGGTGATCGGCGCCGGTGTGGCAGGCCTGGCCGCCATCGGTGCGGCCAAGAGCATGGGCGCAATCGTCAGGGCATTCGACACCCGACCCGAGGTCAAGGAACAGGTCGAGAGCATGGACGGCGAGTTCCTGTTGCTGGACTTTGCAGAAGAGGGCTCGGGCACCGGCGGCTACGCAAAGGTTATGAGCGAAGAGTTTATCGCTGCCGAAATGGCCCTGTTTGCCGAACAGGCGAAAGAAGTCGACATCATCATCACGACCGCGCTGATTCCGGGCAAACCCGCCCCGGAGCTGATTACTGAAGAGATGGTTGAATCGATGCAACCCGGCAGCGTGATCGTTGATCTGGCCGCCGAGCAGGGCGGCAACTGCAAGCTGACCGAGGCGGGCAAGGTCATCGTCAAACACGGCGTGACACTGATCGGCTACACCGATCTGCCCAGCCGGCTGGCTGCGCAATCCAGCCAGCTGTATGGCACGAACCTGCGCCACCTGCTGACCGACATGTGCCCGGAGAAAGACGGCCAGCTGGTTGTCGATATGGAAGACGAAATCACGCGCGGCACGACCGTCGTCAAGGACGGCCAGATTACCTGGCCGCCACCAGCGCCGAAAATCTCGGCGGCACCGGCGCCGAAACCGGCCCCGGCTCCCGCCCCGGTCGAGGACAAGAAACCGAGCATACTCGGACCGATACTGACTTTCGGGTTGGGGGCACTGGCCTTGTTCGGCCTGGGTCTCAAGGCGCCACCTTCGTTCATGGAACATTTCACCGTGTTCGTGCTCGCCTGCTTCGTCGGTTACATGGTCATTTGGAACGTCACGGCAGCATTGCATACACCGTTGATGAGCGTCACCAATGCAATCAGCAGCATCATCATCATCGGCGCGCTGTCGCAGATCAGTTCAGGTGAAGGATGGATCGTGTTGTTGGCCACAGTCACGATACTGATCGCCAGCATTAATATTTTCGGCGGCTTCGCGGTCACGCGACGCATGCTCGACATGTTCAGAAAGTAGGGAACCGTCATGCCACAAGGTGTTGTAACCGTCGCCTATATAGGTGCCACAATTTTATTTATTCTCGCCCTCGGGGGTTTAAGCCATCCGGAAACGGCGCGGCGCGGCAACCTTTACGGCATGACCGGCATGGGTATCGCACTGATCGCGACAATCTTCGGTGTCGTGACCGACAATTACACGTTGCTGATTCTAGCGCTCGTGATCGGCGGCACGATCGGTCTCGTGCTGGCCAAGCGCGTACAGATGACGCAGATGCCCGAACTCGTCGCAATCCTTCACAGCCTGGTCGGTCTGGCGGCTGTATTCGTCGGCTTTGCGACTTTTTCCGACCCGGACATGGATTTTGTCGGCGTGGAACAAACCATCCATGACATCGAGATCTATGTAGGCATCCTGATCGGTGCCATCACTTTCTCCGGATCGGTCATCGCATTCGGAAAGCTAAGCGGCAAGATCGGCGGCAACCCGTTAATCCTGCCGGCCCGTCACTGGCTGAACCTGAGCCTGTTGCTGATCACGATCTGGGTCGGTTCTGCTTTCGTCGGACAATCGGCAGACGGCGGCGGTACGTTTCCGTTACTGGTCATGACGCTCATCGCACTGGCCTTCGGCGTACACATGGTCATGGCGATCGGCGGCGCCGACATGCCGGTCGTCGTATCGATGCTCAACAGCTATTCAGGCTGGGCCGCATCTGCGACCGGCTTCATGCTCAGCAATGACCTGCTGATCGTGACCGGCGCCCTGGTCGGCAGTTCGGGTGCAATCCTGAGCTACATCATGTGCCGCGCAATGAACCGCAAGTTTCTGGCGGTCATCGCCGGTGGCTTCGGCACGACGAGCGGCTCGAGCAGCGCCGCCAGCGGCGAAGATCAGGGTGAGGTCGTGCCGATCGATACGACCGAAACTGCCGAGTTGCTCAAAAATGCCAAGGAAGTGATGATCATCCCGGGTTACGGCATGGCCGTCGCCCAGGCACAGCACATCGTTCACGAAATCACCCGCAAGCTGCGCGACAACGATATTAATGTACGTTTTGGTATTCACCCGGTGGCGGGCCGCATGCCCGGTCACATGAACGTGCTGCTGGCCGAGGCGAAGTTGCCATATGACATCGTGTTCGAGATGGACGAGATCAACGACGACTTTCCGAATATCGATGTGTCCGTCATCATCGGCGCCAACGATATCGTCAACCCTTCGGCGCTGACCGATCCGGACAGCCCAATCGCCGGTATGCCGGTACTGGAATGCTGGAAGGGCGACACGACGATCGTCCTCAAACGCAGCATGGCAACCGGCTATGCAGGCGTACAAAATCCGCTTTTTTTCCTCGACAATACCCGGATGTTGTTTGGCGATGCGCGGGAAAGCCTGGACAAGGTGCTCGCTGATTTATAGCTTATGTTAAAAAAGTGCCAACACAATTTTTGACTTGAAAAGTGAGAGCTGGATCAAGGACATTATCCATGCTCTCGGTTAATTTGGACACTCGTTACAGATGCGCCCGCAACAATAAAAGTCTCGATTATCGAGCTAGGTGTGGGCGCATTTGTACCGTACAATTTGCGCCGCTGTACAAGCCCCGTTCCGGGGCTTGTATTATTTCAGGACACAAAACATCGCTCTCTCAGGGCCCTGAGGGTTGCGGTTCCTTATCAAAACTTTTGTACTCCCGACATGGGCTGGTTAGTACCTTGTGCTAACCCCAAATCGATCGGCAGTCAGCAGCGCCATAAATCAACTGCTCAAAACATATCCCGATCTGCTATAAAACGACTAACCGATCCATCCATTAGCATTTGTTCTTAAAATTCTTCCGGCATATGACGCAACTTATACACAAGGATTCAATAGCCACATGACCTTAGCATCTTTTTACCTTGCTGCAGTTCAATAATGAACTCTAACTATATGTATTATTTACATTATTACTATATCGCTTATTTTTTAATCAGAATGAATCGCCTGAATGCACAATGCGATGTCCAGCCCGGTTCAGGCGCATTATCCACAATTTTATCCACAGCTATTGTGGAAAACCCGGTTTAACGGCGTGGCCGAACAAATTTTGCGTATTGGTCTGGCTACCCCCTTGCTGCGGTTGTTCGATTATCGTTGTCCGGATCCAAAAACAGGGGACGAGCCGCATCCCCCGGGCCGCGGCAAACGCATCATCGTGCCATTTGGAAAAAAAACCCGTATCGGAGTCATCGTCGCCACGACCGACACCTCATCAGTTCCGGACGCGAAACTCAGACAAGCAATTAGCGTCATCGATGCCGAGCCATTACTCGATGAGCAACTTATGGCCTTGCTCGAATGGGCGGCTAATTACTACCATCATGCGCCGGGTGAAGTTATTGCTGCGGCACTGCCCAAACTCCTGCGTAGAGGCGACGCGGTTAACACGACTGAGATGATCTGGCGTACAACCGAATCCGGCCGGACTGTGGCCTTTGAAACCCTGGCCAAACGAGCGCCGGTGCAGGCCCGCATTATCGAACTGGTTAGGGCCAGAGAAGAGGGTGCTAATGCAACCGTACTGTCAGCGGCCGGCAAAACGTGGCGAACCGCCGCCGCTAAACTCGTTAACAAAACTCTGCTTGAAGTTAGCGAACGAAATGTCAGGCCCTCTGCCCGTGCCCATCACAACATCGAGGCACCGCTGGCGGCAACCGATGACCAACAGCAGGCTATCGAGGCCATCACTGCGGCAAATGGTTATGCCGCTTTCCTGCTTGAGGGTGTAACGGGCAGCGGCAAGACTGAAGTCTATCTGCGCTGCATCGAACACCAACTCCAACGAAGTCGACAAAGCCTGTTGCTGGTCCCCGAGATCGGCCTGACACCACAACTCGTTGACCGTTTCCAGCGGCGCCTTGCCAGTAGCATCGCGGTGCTGCATTCCGGCCTGAACGACACCGAACGACTCATGGCCTGGCGAATGGCGCGCAACGGCGATGCCGGCGTTGTAATTGGAACCCGCTCGGCAATCTTCACCCCGCTAGCAAATCCCGGGCTTATCATCATTGATGAAGAACACGATGCATCGCTGAAGCAGCAGGACGGCTTCCGCTACTCGGCCCGCGATCTGGCGGTCTGGCGTGCACGCCAATGCAACATACCGATCGTGCTCGGCTCAGCAACCCCGTCATTCGAGTCACTCGAAAATGCTCATGCAAAACGTTACACGAAATTAAGCCTGCCGAACCGTCCCGGCAACGCACGCCAACCCGCAGTCCGATTGATCGACTTGCGAACACAGCCCTGCAAGGACGGCCTGACCGAACCCTTGCGTGCAGCGATCACCCGCCACCTGGCCGATGACGGCCAGGTGCTGTTATATCTGAATCGTCGTGGCTTCGCACCGAGCATGATGTGTACCAGTTGCGGCCAACTGGCTGAATGCCGTCGCTGTGATGCTCGCCTGGTATTTCACCAACGCCGTGGTCGGCTGATTTGTCACCACTGTGGCGCCGAGCACGCCGTAGCGCATGAATGCGCAGCCTGTCACGCACCGGACCTGCTGCCGGTGGGTCAGGGTACCGAACGGCTCGAACAGGCATTGCAGGAATTGTACGCTCCGCACCGCATCATCCGTATTGATCGTGACACTACACGACGCAAGGGCGAAATCGAACGCCGCCTCGAACTGGTTCGCAGCGGCACGGCACGACTCCTGCTCGGCACCCAGATGCTGACCAAGGGTCATGATTTTCCGAATGTGACGATGGTCGGCATCATCGATGCTGACCAGGGATTATTCGGCACCGATTTTCGCAGCAGTGAACGACTTGCCCAGTCATTCATCCAGGTCGCCGGCCGCGCGGGCCGGGGTGACCGACCGGGCGAGGTATATATCCAGACACTGTTTCCCGAACATCCGCTACTGATAACCCTGATCAAAGAAGGCTACGACCACTTCGCCCGCCAGGCCCTGGACGAACGCAAGTCAGCCGGCTGGCCACCTTATACCTGCCTGGCGCTAACCCGCGCCGAAGCGCCCCAGCGACAAACTGCTTTCACCTTCCTGAATGAGGCACGTGACCTGGCAGCACGGTTCATCAACAGCGGTGAGTTCGCCGACATCAGGTGGCTGGGCCCGGCATCAGCCCCAATGGAACGCCGCGCCGGACGCTACCGGGGGCAACTGCTGATCCAGGCTGACACCCGGAGTCAACTGCAACATTTCCTGGGGGCGTGGCGACCGGCTCTCGACGAACTTAAATCAGCACGTAAAACCAGGTGGTCGGTCGATATTGACCCGACTGAATTGTTTTAATGCCAGGAGTGACGCATATAACTTTGTGAGGGTGGCGTTTGCCATTATTTCCTAGCCTTTTCCCGGGTGGCATTTTTCCAACGTCGTACCCCGAAATACCGTCCAGGGAAAACTCCACCGCCAAATGAAATTAGCATCTGACCCCATTTCCCCCCACTATTCGAGATAGAATCCCGGCTCCCACCCGGCCGTAATACGGCACACAAATGAAGACACAGATCGAACAACTCGTAACAACCGCCCTCGCCCAGCTACCCGGGATTGCCGAAGCCGGCGACAAAACAGCGCTGGTACCTGAAATCGAACGCACCCGCGATCGGCAACACGGCGATTATGCGTGCAATATCGCCATGCGCCTGGCCAAACCACTGCAACAAAAACCGCGCGATATAGCGCAATTAATTATCGACCTGCTCCCGGACTCCGGTCTCATCGAGTCAACTCAGATTGCCGGACCCGGATTTATTAACTTCCGGTTAAGCCCCGCAGCTTTTCATGCCGAACTCGTCAGTATCCTTGAGCAGGGTGATAGCTATGGGCACAGCAACTTCGGTAACGGGGAAAAAATCCTGGTTGAGTACGTATCTGCCAACCCGACCGGACCACTACATGTCGGTCACGGGCGCCATGCCGCCTATGGGGCAACCATCGCCAACCTGCTCAGAGCGACCGGCCATGTGGTTCACGAAGAGTACTACGTTAACGATGCCGGGCGGCAAATGGATATCCTCACCCTCAGCCTCTGGGTACGAATGCTCGAAGCGGCTGATATCGAGGTTCCATTTCCGAGTAACGGCTATCACGGGCAATACATTTACGATATTGCGGTTGACGCCGCTCGGCAGTTTGCAGATTCAGTTTCTGCCGAGCACTTGCATGGTATCGATACGCTGCCGCAGGATGCCCCGAATGGTGATGCCGATATCTACCTCGACGCCTTTATCAATCTGGCCCGCAATTGTCTGGGTGAGGACCGTTTCACTGCAATACTCAATCATGTGCTGGATGCAATTCTGACCGACATCAAGGAGGATCTGGCCGAATTCGGCGTTAACCCCGACCAATGGTTTTTTGAACGAAGCCTGATGGAGAGTGGTGCCGTGAAACATGCGCTGGACAAGGTTACAGCCAGCGGCAAGACCTATGAACAGGATGGCGCAATCTGGTTCCGCGCCACGGATTATGGAGACGAGAAAGATCGTGTTGTCATCCGCGACAACGGTCGCAGCACATACTTTGCTTCGGACATTGCCTATCATCTGCATAAGCGTGAACGTGGTTTTGACACACTGCTCGACATCTGGGGCGCAGATCACCACGGTTATATCCCGCGCGTCCGTGCCGGTATTGCAGCAATGGGCGAAGCTGCAGACATTCTCGAGGTCGAACTGGTGCAGTTTGTTGCATTATTCCGTGGCGCTGATAAGCAGAAGATGTCGACCCGCTCGGGTGACTTCATCACACTGCGGGAACTGCGTGATGAAGTCGGCAATGATGCGGCACGTTTCTTTTATGTAACCCGTTCGAACGAACAACACCTGGACTTCGATCTTGAACTGGCCAAGTCCCAGTCTAACGACAACCCGGTCTATTACATCCAGTACGCACATGCGCGTGTCTGGAGCGTCATGCGCGAACTCGACACCCGCAACCTGGACTGGAATCAGCATAACGGCCAGCAACATTTACACTTGTTGACGGCAGACCACGAACAGGCTTTGCAGCAAAGGCTTGCGCGTTATCCCGAAATTCTCGAGCTGGCGGCTCGGCAACGTGCACCACAGCATCTGGTACATTACCTGCGAGATCTGGCTAATGAATTGCATGCCTACTACAACGCGCATCGGTTTATTGTGGATGAGGTCGGGTTACGCGATGCGCGCCTGCTATTGATCAATGCGGTTCGGCAAATCATCCGTAATGGACTGGATCTGGTCGGTGTATCAGCACCCCAGTCGATGTAACGCCGATGCCAAAACGTAAAACCAGGAGCAAGCAAAGAACCCGGCGTGCGGCGCCATCGAAACCAATGCCGGGTTGGATCTGGGGTCTTTTTGGTCTGACCGTCGGCCTGTCTATCGCCGCCGCAATCTATGTCAAGGACCGTGAAATGCAGCCGCCCCGGGCAACCAGCAGCAACCCGGGACCATTCACCGTAGAGCCCGTCACCAGGCCGGCAGCGGACATTGCCGAAAAGCCCGAACCACGCTTCAAGTTTTACGACATGCTGCCAAACTTTGAAGTCATCATTCCGGAACAAGACACGGTCGTTTACAACGATTCACAGCTTGCACCGCTCAATATACCGGGCATTTATGTCCTGCAGGCCGGTTCATTCTCAAGCTATGCCGATGCAGACCGCATGAAAGCGCGGCTGGCAATGCTCGGTATCTCATCACGGATTCAGAATGTGAGCATCGATGCCAGGGAATATCACAGAGTCAGGATTGGTCCAGTGGACAGCCTGGACCAACTGAATAATTTGCGTGATCAGCTACGCAACGCAGCGATTGATATCATGGTGATTCGTGTTGGTGGCTAACCGTGCCCGTTACTGGTCAGGAATCTGCGTTCTGGCGCTTCTTGCCGCAGGTTGTTCACGCACCCTTGAGACGGCCGAACCGATTGTCGATTCATCTGTAGGCCAACAAGGCACGCCAGGGGCGACGGTCAAACCCGCGCAACTACCCGAACCAACACCTGAACAATTGGCCAGGCAACGTGCCGACGAACTTTCCTGTGCTCGCATTACGGTTGCCGCAGTGGGTGACATCATGCTCGGCACCGATTTTCCGGAAAATCGCCTGCCCGATGACGATGGCCGGTCACTGCTTGCCGAAGTTGCACCGGTGTTCTCAAGTACCAATATCACCTTTGGCAATCTTGAAGGCGTATTGATGGATGGCGGTGAACCGGTAAAGACCTGCAAAGATCCATCCGCTTGCTACCTGTTCCGCACCCCGACGCACTATGCCGGGCATCTCGCCGATGCTGGCTTTACGGTTATGAGCCTGGCCAACAACCATGCGCGTGACTTCGGTGAAGCCGGTCGCACAGCGAGCATGGCATCACTGGATGCGGCCGGTATTCGTCATTCGGGACGCACCGGTGACCTGGCCATTTGGCCTGACGGCAAGATCAAGACCGCGCTGATTGCGTTTGCACCCTTCACCAATTCAAACCCAATGCTTGATCTTGATGCGGCGCGTAACGAGATTGCAAAACTCAAGGCAATGGTTGATCTCATCATCGTGTCATTTCATGGCGGTGCCGAGGGAGCAGAGGCCTCACATGTACCGTTCGCCAGTGAAACTTATTTCGGTGAGAATCGCGGCAATGTTGTTGAATTCTCACACGCCATGATCGATACCGGAGCCGACCTTGTCATCGGTCACGGTCCGCACGTACCGCGCGCACTGGAAACCTATAACGGACGACTGATTGCTTATAGTCTGGGCAATTTCGCTACTTACTATGGCATCAGCATTCATGCCGAAAAAGGGCTGGCGCCCATTCTCATTGTGACGGTTGACGGTAATGGACAGTTCATCAGCGGTGAAATCGTATCGGCAATTCAGCAGCGACCCTTCGGGCCACGCCTGGACGACCGCCACCGCGCTTATGAGCGCATCTGGGAACTGACCGAACAAGACTTTGCGGGTGGCGGCATCCGTTTTCAGAACGGCGGCAGTTTTTTTCCTGCATCTGAACCCGAAACCGGATGTCAGCAAGACCCTGGGCAACCTGTCCTGCAAGCGGAATGACAACTACAGCACGCAACGCCGCAACTGTGGTGCTACGTGAATTAACGCCCCGCATCACCCTCGCTACACTGCCGACCCCACTGGTCCCTGCCGCAACTCTGGCGACCACACTTGATCTCGATGCGTTACAGATAAAAAATGACGGTCAAACCGGCAAGGTCTATGGCGGCAATAAAGTGCGCAAGCTCGAATTCCTGTTTGGCGACGCTATGCATCGTGGTTGCGACTGTGTCATAACATTCGGCGCCGCGGGTTCAAATCACGCACTCGCAACTGCGATTTATGCAACCCGTCTCGGCTTGAAATGCCATGTGGTTATGAGTGACCAGCCCGTGACGCCTTATATTGCGCAGACACTGCGCTATCACGCACTACTTGGTACAAACCTTGTACTGGCAAACGATTACGGCGAATCCATCGATATTGCCGACCAATTAGCGGCACATCATCCAACCGGGGCGCGGCGGCTATACAGAATTCCGTGGGGCGGTTCATCGCCACTGGGTGCCCTCGGTTTCGTTAATGCAGCATTCGAACTTGCTGACCAATGTGGCGACATCGCTCCGGATGTCATCTATGTGGCCTGCGGGACGATGGGTACCGTAGCCGGACTCGCGCTGGGATTGCGGCTCGCCGGGCTGAAAACCCGGATCAATGCGGTCAGCGTCGTACCACCATCGCTGAGCACAGCAACCGGAATTGCCGGGCTGTTTGTGGCCGCAAACCAAAAACTTCATGAGATCGATACAACAATCCCGCTATTGGAGGACCCGCTGGTTAATCTGACGCTACGCGACGAATTTTTTGGCAGCGGATATGCCGAGACAACATCCGAATGCACGCAGGCCGTCGCACTGATTCACAATACTGAAGACATCACCCTCGAGATGACCTATACCGGCAAGGCACTGGCTGCACTAATCCATGATGCTCGTCGCCAACGACTCACCGGACAAAGGGTTGTATTCTGGAATACTTACAATACAAGACCATACCCTCCGGCCGTCAATGCAGCACAGGAAACATCTTTACCCGACTGGGCACGACACTACCTGCCGACCGCCACAGATGCGCAATGAGTGCCTGAGGATCCGGCATGGCAACAAAAATCTGGCCTGCAGGGACAACCATATCAACACTCAAGGGTCATTGTTATAGTATAGATTCAGCAACAGGTTTTTCAGTTCCCGGCGAGTAATATCTCCGGGTTGGAGCAGCCGGAGGAAACCGATGAGACGATTAAAAGAACTACTGGCGGCCAAGGGCAGTGAGATCTGGTCAATCAGACCGGATCAGTCAGTCTACAATGCGATTCATTTGCTGGCTGAAAAAGAAATCGGTGCATTAGCCGTTATGGACGGCAACCGCCTCATCGGCATCGTTTCAGAGCGAGACTACGCTCGACAAATTATTCTGAAAGGCCGCTCCTCCGAAACCACGCTGGTCAAAGATATCATGACCAGCGATGTCATTACGGCACACGCAGATCAGGGTGTTCGGGAATGTATGGGACACATGACTGAGAAACGAATTCGCCACCTGCCGATATTAGATGACGATGGCAAACTCATCGGTATGATTTCAATCGGTGACCTGGTCAGGTCTGTTATTGCTGAGCAACAATCAACCATTGGTGATCTTGAAAAATATATCAGCAGCTAGCAACATCCAGGTTGGCTGCTCAAATCATCTTGCCGGGCAGCCCTTAGCGGCGAAAATTAATGCCGAGCGCCCTGAGCTTGCGGTATAAATGTGTCCGCTCCATACCAACCCGCTTGGCCAGTTGGCTTACTTTGCCATCACACATTACGAGTTGCTGGGTTAGATAGGCCTTTTCGAATTGCTCCCGGGCTTCACGCAAAGGTAGTGACAACATGTCCAGCTTGAGCAGAGAAACCTCATGTTCCGATACCGGTGGCAAGGCGCTTTCAAGCTCGTCGAGTGTAATCTCTTCGCCCCCCCCCGATGCAATCAACAAACGTCGTACCAGGGCGCGCAATTCACGTACGTTACCGGGCCACGGATAGTGTCGCAGCCTGTTTTGTGCAGCGACGCCGAAGCGCCTGAAGGACAGTTGATTAGCATCGACAAACTGCTCCACGAATATTCTTAACAACTCGGGCACATCTTCGGGATAGTCTCGTAATGCCGGGATCCGGATCGTGGAAATAGCCAGTTGCTCGATGAGATCGCCGCGAATACCGGCACCCGCCGGATCTGCACAGACCTGGGGTGTCACCGAGGCAAGGAAACGAATATTGGTCCTTTGCCTGTCTGACCGCCCACTCGGTAAATAGTCACCATGCTCGATAACAGTGGCCAGTATGCGTTGCGCATCTGCACTAAACGACTCAAGTTCACGCAGAAACAACACCCCACCCTCAGCCTGTGCGATAAAACCGGGTTGGACACTGTCGTCCGCGCCGGAACCAAGCAACAGGTGTGACAGTCGATCTGCCGCCAGGTCGTCACCCCCCAGGCAAACAAACGGCAGATTGCAACGGGTCGACAAAGCGTGCAGATAGCGTGCCCCGGCCTCACGGCCCGAACCGGGCTCACCGGCTATGAGTACTGGTGATGCAAGCGTTGCCAATTGTTCCAGGGAACGGCGAACGGCGTTGATTTGATTGCTCTTGCCAACCGGGCCCGCCAGCGGCGGCAACCTCATCGGATTTTCTAATTTCGATGCATTGAGCAGCGCATTCTCTACTGTTAGTAACAGTTTCGCGATAGATACCGGCTTTTCAATAAAGTCTGTGGCCCCATGTCGGGTCGCTTCAACTGCCGTCTCGACCGTGCCATGCCCCGACATCATGACCACCGCACAACCGGGATCGGCAGCAGCCGACCATTCCTTGAGCAACGTAATGCCATCCGTATCCGGCATCCAGATATCCAGCAAAATGAGGTCTGGTTGCTCGGTGCTGACCAGGTTACGTGCCTCGGTTGCATTACCGGCTGTCGTGACCCGGTAACCCTCATCGGACAGAATTTCATCAATCAGCGTTCTGATATCAGTTTCATCATCAACAACGAGAATTTTAGCGCCAGTCATGAGGCTCTTTCCGTGCTTACCTTGTTAACACCATGGTACTCATGCGTGCCGGTGACACGCCTGATCGGCAACCGGACCGTCATGATGGCACCGCCCTGTTGAAGATTTTTGGCACTGACGGTACCGCCATGTTCCTCGACAAGCTTCTTGACGATTGCCAACCCGAGTCCGGTGCCTTTATTTTTTGTCGTCACATAAGGATCGAACAACCTGTCAATCGTTTCCGGGTCGATACCGCTACCATCATCACTAATACGTATCTCCGCATAATCTCGACCAGCAATCACTGCCATACAGGTGGTAATATCGAGGCACATTTCTTCCTGACCCTCCATGGCCTCAAATGCGTTACGTATCAGGTTATGCAGTAGCTGGCGAATACGTGCATTGTCAGCATCTATATCACCGATAGCGGTATCGAGATTGAGTCGGATCTGGGCATGATTGTCGTGTGACCAATACAGGGACACAACCTCCCGGATCAATTGATTAAGATCGAATCGCGAGATATGGATTTCCGGTGCGCGGGCATATTCGCTGAACGCGTTGACCATATTGCGCATGGCCTCAACCTGGGCAATGATCGTGTTGGTTGCACGACTCAACACTTCAGCTTCCATTTCCTTCATACCGCTGAGATAACGGCGTTGAATTCGTTCAGCCGATAACTGAATCGGGGTCAGAGGATTCTTGATTTCATGCGCCATGCGCCGGGCAACTTCACCCCAGGCTGCATCCCGCTGCGCCTGTAGTAACGTCGTTACATCATCAAAAACAATAATACTGCCGCCTGGTTCGCCTTCATCTGCCGGTAACGCCGTGCTAGCGCAGACAAATACACGCCTGCCCGATGCGCTTTGCACGCTAACCTGCTCGCGCCATTCTGTGTCGGCAGATTCAAGATGTTCCTGAATGCCTGCCATGAATTCGGCCAGCGTTGCATGCACCCCGATCAAATCGCCAATCCAGCGACCGACCACACCGGTCAGATTTGTTTCGAGCATTGCATTTGCAGCATCGTTTGCAAGCCTGATGCGACCGTCACTTTCGAAGGCGATAACCCCGGTCGAGAGTCGTGCGAGAATAGCCTCGACGTGCGCCCGTTCCTTATCGACACGCTGTTCGCTAAGCCGTGCCTCTTCCCGGGCCTGCGACAGGCGTTGAATCATCTGGTTGAATGAATCGATCAGAAAACCTATTTCATCATGTGATGTCACCGACAGCCGCGAATCGAAATCGCCCGCCGCAACGGCACGGGTACCGGCCACCACTGACAAAATCGGTGCGACAAGTCGACGGGCAAACAGGAATGCACCGTAAACGGCTAACAGCACCGATAACAGGACGACGAGCGTCAGGGTTAGTGCAAAACTGGCTTTTAACGGTTCGCGCAGAAAAACAAGTTCGTTATAGCGGGAATAAGTAGTCTCGACCGAATCGACCAGTACGCCAATGCGCTCACCGACCGGATAAATAGCCTGAAGAACCAACGGTTCCTGACCAAGCCGGGCATTCGCTAACAATATGGCCGCACGAACCTGGTAAGTCCCGAGGCCAATTGGATCGATGCCGACGTAACTGCCGGTTTTACGCACCTGTAACATCACATCTTCTGGCGGTGTGGACGGAAACGGGGCGGATACATCCTGATGACTGGTGGCAACAATCAGATAGTTCCGGCCATACAATGTGGCCTCGATTGCGCCCGCATCACGTCGCAACTGGCCAAGCAATCTCACCAGGTCGCTGTCATCACTGCGTAACAACGCTGCTGCAATCTGTTGGCTATTCTCCATGCTGGTATAAATACGGCTATCCAGTGCCGCACTACTTAGTGACAGCGCATCTTGCAAGCCACCCTGAATCTCTATATCAAACCATGTATCGATGCCACGATACAGAAACAGCACCGCGAACAGGTACACAACGATGAGCGGTGCAACGACCAGGCCGACAATCGCCGCCAGCATGCGCGCTTTAAGTTTTGACCCCGGCACCTGCTGCCAGTTGTCCCGTACCAATCGCACCAGGTTGCCCAAAATCAGGATGATCAGGATACAGACACCGACCACATTGCCAGCCAGCAGAATATTGTGCAGCCGACCAAATTCCTGCAGGTTCTGCGCCGTCCACCACAGCAGCACCAGATCTGAAGCGCCAAGCAGCAACATGGCACCGATCAATGTTATGTAAAAACCCCGTTTCAGGCGTTTAAAATCCATACATACCAATCACTTTCCAAGCGAAAACTACTGCTCCAGAAGGCAAATAATCGCAACGGTCCGGGTAACGTGTTCTGATCGAGTACAGCACGCAATGCAATTTCATACTGTTCATCGGCGTCCAGCAAAGAAGCATCTATGATCGGCAGATTGACAATTCTGCCCATGCTGTTGAGCGCCGAAAATAATGTTGCAAACGAATCCTGCTCGCCGCTGTTCAGGTTACGCACAACATAGCGCTCACTAAGGGGCTGATAACTGAGTTCAAAACTCTGTTCCAGCATTGCCGTTTCTTTATCCAGCCAGAAACGACGGACCCTGGCGAGCTGAATTTGTAACTCGATCGTCAATACGATCCCGCTATCCAGCGCAGCCAGCGCTTCATCGCTCAGGCGAAAATCAATCAGCACATCCGCGAACCAGACGCCCTGGAACAGACGCGATTCAGCGCTGCGAATCTCGAACGGCTGATCTTTCGAATAGGCACTGCCAAGTGGCGCAAAACTGATCAGCAATGCGCAAATGAAGCCAACAAAAGAGCATGCGGTTAGCCGCTTGTTTAGTCTTGCCCTTGTTAGCAACAGCAGATTCTTATTTTGGAAATTGGTGTCAGACACCATTCCCCCGCAAGTTAAGTGCTTCGTTCCATTAAAGCATAATAGAAGCCGTCGGTATTGGCTGGTCCCGGCAATAATTGATACCCCGGCCCTGATTCTGCAACAACAGTTTCAGGCATATCGACCTGCGATAATCTAATCTCGCTCGCCTTGGGTTGTCTGCGCAAAAAATCACCAATAACCTCATGGTTCTCGACCCGCAACACCGAACAGGTCGCATACAACAAACGACCACCCGGCTTGAGCAATGGCCATAACGCATCAAGCAGGCGACCCTGGCGGGCGGCAAATACCCCAATATCATCGTAACGCCGCAGGAACTTGATGTCAGGATGACGACGAATGACGCCGGTGGCCGAACACGGCGCATCGACCAGGATCCGATCAAATGACCCCCGGGCATTGCTGTCACCCGGCCATGGCTGCTCTGCATCAGCAGTGATGACCTCTGCAGTATAACCAATACGCTCAAGATTCTGCCTGATCATTGCATTACGGTTGGCATCGATATCGACAGCAATAACCTCGAGTTGCCCACCACCACGCTCAAGGATATGCCCGGTTTTACCGCCGGGCGCCGCACAAGCATCAAGGACGCGCATACCGGGCGTTGCATCCAGCAATGCAGCTGCAAACTGGGCGCCAGCATCCTGTACGGACACCAATCCGGTCGTGAACCCGGGCAGTTCATCGATCGATAACGGCTGTTCCAGGCAGATGGCGGTAGGTAACCCGGCCAACCTTGTCACGCCTATGCCATGCTCTGACTGCAGGGCTTTGACATAGGCAGCTGCATCGACGCGAGCCAGGTTAAGGCGCAACCACATCGGTGGCCGGATCAGTGCTGAGGTCAGGATCTGTTGCGCCCGGCCGTTCCAGTCCGCCCGCAGACAATCGATCAGCCACTGCGGATGTGAATAACGTCCTTCATCCGCATCCAGTACTGTTGCCAGCAATGTGTCTTGCTCGCGCTGGAAGCGCCTGAGTGTCGCGTTGACCAGACTGGCGGCACGCGGTCGCTGCAACTCGCGAGTTGCCTCCACAGTCGCGGATACCGATGCATAACCGGGTTGACGCATGTCAATCAGCTGGAACAGCCCGACTGACAACAGTGCCTCGATAATATGATCGCGCGACCGCAAGGGCCGATCCAGCAATTCTCTGATTATGAGTCGATGACGGTGATGCCAGCGTAACGCACCAAAGGCCAGTGCCTTGACCAATGCCTGATCGCGAACGGGCAACTGATTGCTGCGCGCCAGGCTCAGTGCCCTATCCAGCGAGCGGCCCTTGCTCAGAACCTGATCGACCGTAAAGGCGGCGGCGGCCCGTGTTGCCACGCCCCTTTTGGACTTTGTTTTGTCGTCACTCATCAGCTGAGAAGCTTGCCGACGATGTCGTGACCGCGGGCAAAATCACCGGCCGTTACCCGCCGGCGTCCGGGCATCTGCAATTCAAGGATGCGCAGTATGCCGCAACCCGTACTCACTTCAATACCATCATTCGTTACCGCTACAATCCGACCGGGGGGCAGCAAGCCCTGTAGCGCCGACCCCGTTTTGTCTGCAACTGCATCTGACCGCCAGCAACGCATCCGCTCGCCATCAAGAACCGTTTCAGCGACCGGCCACGGGTTATAGGCCCGTACCTGGCGCTCGAGCTCAACCGCTGGCCGCGACCAGTCGATCAATGCATCAGCCTTGCTGATCCGCGCCGCATAAGTTACGCCTGCCTCGCCCTGAGGGTCGGGCCTTAAAGCGCCGGCAAGTATTGGATCAACACAACGGGCCAGCAGGTCTGCACCCAGTTCGGCAAGCCGGTCATGCAGTTCACCGGCCGTTTCGCCGGCACCAATATCAGTCTGTTGCAGGGCAAATACCGGGCCGGTATCGAGTCCCGCAGCCATTTGCATGAGACTGATGCCGGTTTGCCGGTCACCGGCCAACAGCGCCGCCTGAATCGGAGCGGCGCCCCGCCAGCGTGGCAGCAGAGATGCATGTACGTTAATACACCCTGCTCCGGGCAGCGCAAGCACAGCTGGTGGCAGTATCAGCCCGTAGGCGACAACGATCATCAGATCCGGGGCAAATGTCGTCAGCCGCGTCTGAACGGCTGCAGACCCCAACCGGACGGGCTGGTAAACCGGCAGGCCATTTTTTTCGGCACAAACCTTGACCGGCCCGGCAGTGAGCCGCCGCCCACGGCCCGAGGGTCGATCCGGCTGCGTCAGTACCGCAACCACCTCATGCTGCGACGCAATCAGACGCGTCAGGCTGGGAACAGCAAAATCGGGCGATCCGGCAAAAATAATCCGTGCCATGTTTCAATCAGCCTCCGCCGGCAAATACCGACAATATGCACCAATATAGTGCATTTACCGGAGCCTGTTCAGATAACCCGTCATTACAGCGCAACATCAGCAACTGAAAACCTCGCAGCGGTAAGAGAATTAGCGGATTCGCTAATATGCCGGCTTTGTGGTCGGGGCATCCATGGGCGCACGCTTGCGTTGCTTAAGTGCCTTTTTCTTGATGCGCAGACGCTTGAGTTCAGACAGATAGTCAACAAGCAGCTTGCCATCGAGGTGGTCCATTTCATGCTGAATACAAACTGCCAGCAAATCTTCGGCCTCCAGTTCAAAAGACCGGCCATCGCGATCCAGCGCCCGTATGCGGATTTTCGTGGCTCTGTTGACCGGTTCGGTGACTCCCGGGACCGACAGGCAGCCTTCGTCACTCGATGCCGAACCCTGTTGTGCGAGGATCTCAGGATTGATAAAACAACGCGGTTCATCCTTGGTTGCGGAGATATCAAGTACCATAATGCGCTCATGCACATCTACCTGGCTGGCCGCAAGCCCTATACCCGACGCTGCATACATCGTTTCAAACAGGTCATCAATCAGCTGCCGCACCGCATCGTCCACGGTGGTCACGGCAGAAGCTCGCGTACGCAGGCGCAAATCGGGATATTCAAGTACTGTCAGCACTGCCATAATGTTTCCTTCGCAATTTCGTGCACAGTGCCATGAATTGCGAATAATTTTATGATATATCGACATATAGCCAAGTGAAAAACCAGTATATTTTACCGGTTATTACCTGTATCAGGCTTGTTGTTGTCATGTGTTGTTCATCTGTGCGCGTCCGGGAATTATAGCAGTGGCTTGTTCCGGGGCATCGCCCATTAAACTTTAGGGATGGAAATTCCATGAAGATTTCCCTGCCGCTGATCCGATCGGTCACCGCCGGTATGTGCTTGCTGCTTGTTGTTTTCCCGGGTTCGGAGGCCTTCGCCGGCGGTACACGTGCGGGCCTGACCAGCGGCATTGCCGCCCAGTCGGGAGCCGCCGTTGCCCTCAATCCATCACACCCCGACCGCTATGTCGTCAAACGGGGCGATACTCTGTGGGACATCTCCGCGATGTTCCTGCGCGATCCCTGGTATTGGCCGGAGATCTGGCGGGTCAATCCGCAGGTTGAAAACCCACACCTGATATATCCGGGTGACGTGCTAATCCTTGTCTATATTGATGGCAAACCGCAAATTCGCCTCGAACGCGCCGGCGGTGATGAAAAACTGTCACCGCGTATTCGCAGTGAGGATCTGCAAGAGGCCATCATGACGATCCCGCTCGAGACCATTGCTGCTTTCCTGAGCAAAGGCACAGTGCTGCAATTCGATCAGGCCGAGAAACTACCCTACATCGTGGCCATCAAGGAAGGTCACCTGATTGCCGGAGCCGGAAACGATGTCTATGTGCGCGGCACCGGTATCGGGCCGGTTGGCAGCGGTTACAGCGTAGTACACATCGGTGAACCGCTTATCGACCCTGACGATGACGCCGTGGTCGGCTATGAAGGAATCTTCGTCGGTGAAGGTCTGATTGCGCGGTCCGGCGATCCGGCAACCCTGCACCTTGTTGATACGCAGCGTGAAGCGCTTGAGGGCGACCGGTTGTACGAACGGGAATTCAACATTCCACTGCAGTTCATCCCCAGGACCCCTGAACAGGATGTCTCCGGCAGCATTATTCATGTCATCAACGGACTGTCGATCATCGGTCAATATCAAATTGTGGTTCTCAACCGGGGTATGCAGCACGGTCTTGAACTCGGTCATGTACTGGGGATCTGGCAAGCGGGTGAAAAAATACCTGATCGAATCGAAGGCGGCTCCGTACGACTGCCGGATGAACCGGCCGGCACACTGATGGTATTCAAAACTTACCCACGCATCAGCTACGCCCTGATTATGGAAGCCACCACCGACATACATATCTTTGACAAGGTCAAAACGCCGGACTAGGGATTTGCGCCCACCCCGGTTTTTTGCAAACCCCGTCAATAGCACAGATTTTGATCTGTTCATCAGCAGGTAAAACTGCTGAAATTAACCAATGGGGCCAGGCCTCATTGGTTTAATAATCGGGGGTTTGCGTGCTTGATGATGCGTGGTTAACGCTCGGCCTTGCCAGCGGAGTTACCGGTTCCACCGTAACCGCCCTGCTTGAACGATACGGTTCGGTTGCCCGCGCTGTCGGTAACTCTGCGGACGAACTGCTGGCCGCCGGGGTTACGGCCGCCGGGGTACGCGATATTCTTGCCCCTGACCGCGAGCAGCAAAGTCGTTGCTGGAAATGGCTGGAAGCGCCACAGCACTGCGGCATAACCTGGCTTGATTCACGTTACCCGCCTTTGCTCCGCGAAATTCCGTCTGCGCCACCGCTGCTATTTGTGCGTGGTGATGCCAATATACTGAGTCTGCCGCAACTATCGATTGTTGGCAGTCGCAGCGCAACGCCCGGCGGTGAAGCAACTGCCCGGCGGTTCGCCGGACATCTTGCGCAATCCGGGTTCTGCATCACCAGTGGCCTTGCGCTTGGTATTGACGCGGCTGCGCACCGGGCCACCTTGCTGGCCGGCGGTCAAACAATCGCGGTACTGGGTAGCGGACCCGACATAATCTACCCGCGCGATCATCTGCGCCTGGCCGATGACATTGCAGCCAACGGCGCACTGATCTCGGAATTTGCGCCTGGTTGTACACCGCGCCGCTCACAGTTTCCACGCCGTAACCGGATTATCAGCGGATTGGCGCTCGGCACCCTGGTGGTCGAAGCCGGCAAGCATAGCGGTGCGCTTATTACGGCGAGGAATGCCGCCGAACAGGGCCGCGAAGTGTTCGCAATTCCCGGTTCAATCCACAACCCGGTTGCACGTGGCTGTCACCAGTTAATTCGTACCGGCGCCAAGCTGGTAGAAACCGCAGAGGATATCAGCGAAGAACTCGGCGGAATAATTGCCGGATTTGCGGCAACCATTGAACAAAATGTCGCCGCACACAGATTATCCCCGGAACGAGTTGAAGATACCGACTACCAACGCTTACGGAGCCTGATGGGCTGGGATCCGGTCACCGTAAACACACTTATTACCCGTAGTGGATTGACGGCAGAGGAGGTTTCCTCCATGCTTTTAATATTGGAACTGGAAGGATACGTAGAACCGCTGACCGGCGGACTCTATGTGCAGAGGGAAGAAGGTCGATCAAAATGAGTGAAACGGTGCTGGACGTTCTCATGTATCTATTTGAAACGTATTCTGATCAGGATATGGCAGATGAGCCGGAACCCGATCAGAGCATTTTACGTGAAGAACTGTTACAGGCCGGGTTCGGCGAGCCTGAAGTCGATCGTGCTCTCGACTGGCTGGATGGATTAAGCACCTGTCGCCTGCCGCCGTTCACCAACCAGCCTGCAGAACGATCTATACGGTTGTTCAATCCATCCGAGCTGTCACGGCTCGATGCGGAATGTCGCGGCTACATCCTTTACCTCGAACAAATCAGTATCTTGTCGCCAGTACAAAGAGAGCTGGTTATAGACCGGCTCGTCGCACTTGGCGCGGGTGATGTGGATGTTGATCAGGTCAAATGGGTAGTGCTGATGGTTTTGTTCAGCCAACCGGGCCAGGAAAAGGCGTTTGCCCGGATGGAAGACCTGGTATTTGAAGAAAATACCGGTCAGTTAAACTGACTCCATTAATGCCATCTAACTCTATATTCATCCTTTGATTCTCTCTTACCGTGGCCATGTCTCGGTTTGTTTTACACAGACAGTGAAATGGGAATGAACATAGTCATCGTCGAATCGCCGGCAAAAGCGAAAACCATCGAAAAGTATCTGGGCAAGGACTACAAGGTTCTGGCTTCGTATGGGCATGTCCGTGACCTGATGCCAAAAGAAGGCGCAATTGATACCGAGAACTCGTATACGCCGAAGTACGAAATCATCGAAAAGAATGAAAAACGTGTCGATGCCATTGCCAAAGCACTGAAGAAAGCCGACGCGCTGTTGCTCGCCCCTGATCCCGATCGTGAAGGTGAAGCCATTGCCTGGCACCTGCATGAGCTTCTACAGGAACGTGGGTTACTGCAGAACAAAGACGTACATCGCATTGTGTTCCACGAAATTACCAAGCCTGCAGTGCAGAACGCGGTGGCCAATCCGCGCGTATTGTCGGATCTGCTCGTCAACGCACAGCAAGCTCGCCGGGCACTTGATTACCTGTACGGCTTTAACATATCGCCGTTGTTGTGGAAAAAGATCAGCCCCGGTCTATCGGCCGGGCGGGTACAATCAGCCGCGCTCAGGCTGATTGTCGAGCGTGAAAAAGAAATTGATGCGTTCCAGAAAAAGGAATACTGGACGATTGAAGCCACCGTCAACGAGGAGCCGACCAGCTTTGCCGCCCGTCTGGCTGAATATCAGAACGAAAAGGTCCAGCAATTCAGCTTTGTTAATGAAGAGCAGGCGTATGCTGTACGCAACACACTGCTGACTGCGGCTGACGGCAAAGTCCGCGTAGGCAGCGTCACCAAGAAGCAGCGCAAGCGTAATCCTACCGCGCCGTTTACGACCTCGACACTGCAGCAGGAAGCGGCGCGTAAGCTCGGCTTCACGACGCAACGTACGATGATGACGGCACAGCGTTTGTATGAAGGTCTTGAGACCGCCGACCAGGACGAGGGCAGTGTCGGTCTGATCACCTACATGCGTACCGACTCGGTCACACTCGCAACCGAGGCACTGGATGAAATTCGCGCACTGATCCGTGAACGCTACGGTGCCGAAAACCTGCCGGATGAAGTCCGGGTTTATAAAACCAAGGCCAAGAATGCCCAGGAGGCTCACGAAGCCATCCGGCCGACGAGCGTCTTGCGCCTGCCGAGTGAGCTCAAGAATACGCTGAATCAGGATCAGTATAAATTATACGACCTGATCTGGAAGCGCACCGTGGCCTGCCAGATGGTACATGCCGTTTTCGACATGGTTGCACTTGACCTGCTGCCGACCGTCAACCCGACAGCGGCGCGGTTGCGCGCAACCGGCTCCACCCTCGTCAAGCCGGGCTTCATGGCGGTATATCATGAAGGTCAGGATGACGTGAAAGGAACCGACGATGACCGCACGCTGCCGGTCGTCAACGAGGGTGATGTGCTGACACTCGCAGAAGTACGTGCCGAACAGCACTTTACCGAGCCACCGCCACGCTTCACGGAGGCCAGCCTGGTCAAGACCCTGGAGGAATTCGGCATCGGCCGACCCTCCACCTATGCCAGCATCATTGCGACTCTGAAGAATCGTGAATATGTCGAGATGGACGGCAAACGCTTCATACCGACAGATGTGGCCATTGTCGTTATCAACTTCCTGACCAAACATTTTGAACTCTACGTCGACTATGATTTCACCGCCCGGATGGAAGATACGCTCGATGAAATATCCCGTGGTGAACAAGAACGGATTCCGGTACTAGACAATTTCTGGCAGCCTTTCCACAAGCTCCTCACCGAAAAAGAAGAAACCGTAACGCGCGAAGATGCCGGACAGGCGCGTATGTTGGGCACCGATCCAAAATCCGGCAAGCCGGTCAGTGTGCGGATTGGTCGTTACGGGACATTTGCACAAATCGGTACCCGCGAGGACGAAGACAAACCGAAATTTGCCGGCCTGCGGCCCGGGCAGAAGATGGCGACTATCCAACTTGATGAAGCACTCGAACTGTTCAAACTGCCGCGCAAACTCGGCGAAACCCCGGAGGGCGAGCCGGTTTCTGCCAGCATCGGCCGGTTTGGTCCCTACGTTCGTTACGGCGACAAGTTTGCGTCGATGCGTGACGATGATCCGTACACGATCTCACTTGAGCGTGCGCTCATAATTGTTGCCGAAAAGAAGGAAGCTGATGCAAACCGGTTGATTCTCGATTTTGCAGATGCAGGCATCCAGGTGCTGAACGGGCGCTATGGGCCGTACATCACAAACAAGGAAAAGAACGCCAAGGTTCCAAAAGACCGTGAACCCAAGAGCCTGACCCTTGAAGAATGCATTGAGCTGCTGGCCAAGGCTCCGCTACGCAAGAAACGCGGAGCCAAGAAAAAGACCAAGAAAAAGACCAAGAAAAAAGCCAGGAAAAAAGCCAGGAAAAAAGCCGGCAAGAAGTCCAGGAAAAAAGCCACGCCGAAAGCCTCTGCGCCAGCCGAGACCAAGGACGGCTGAACGCTCAGGAATATATCTTGATGCCAGCGGCGATCAGCTTTGTTCATTTGCGTCAGGCCGCCAGGATTATTCAGGCCGGCGGCGTGGCCGCCTACCCGACCGAGGGGGTCTTCGGGCTTGGCTGTGATCCCCGCCAACACTCAGCGGTATTGCGCATCCTCGCCATCAAGCTGCGGGCCGTTGCAGCGGGCCTTATTCTGATTGCTGCAGATCGCCGGCAACTCGATGGCTGGATTGATCCATCAGCAGAGGAGGAATCTGCGTTGGCCGCAACCGATCCGTTCGTAACCTGGGTGGTAACCGCCGATCCGGATTGCCCGGAGTGGATTACCGGCGGCCGCTCGACCTGTGCCGTACGCATCACGCAACATCCGGTTGCCGCGGCACTGTGCCGGGAAGCCGGACTGGCGCTGGTCTCAACCAGCGCTAATCGCCACGGTCAGGAAGCTGCAAAAGCCGCCCTGACGGTCCGCTGCAGGTTAGGCCCGGCGATTGATTTCATCATGCCCGGCAAGGTTGGTAACGCCCCCGGCCCATCGGAAATTCGCAACGCCAGAACCGGAGCTATACTCAGAGCCGGGTAGATAAATTCTCGACACTTTGATTCGCTGGTGAAAAGTTTCATGATCAGGTCTGCAAACTATCCTTTCGTTTGTACTTCCTGATAGCGATAACAATCGATCAGGTGATCATTGACCAGTCCTGTCGCCTGCATGTGCGCATACATGATCGTACTGCCGACAAACTTAAAGCCGCGTTGGCGCAGATCCTTGCTCAACGCATCAGAAATTGGGGTGGTCACCGGTATATCCTGTTGACGACGCCAGTGATTCAATACCGGTTGGCCCTCGACAAACCCCCAGATGTAAGCGGAGAAACTACCGAACTCCTGCTGAACCGCCAGAAACGCCTGCGCATTCGTCACAGCTGACCTGATCTTCAGACGGTTACGAATAATTTTCGGGTTAGCAATGAGCTGATCGATTTTCTGCGCAGAAAAGCAGGCTACCTGAACCGGATCAAAGCCTGCAAATGCCTGTCGATAGCCGTCCCGTTTATGCAGCACCGTAGACCAGCTAAGACCTGCCTGAGCACTCTCAAGAACGAGGAATTCAAACTGCGTAGCATCATCATATGCCGGCACCCCCCACTCGCAATCATGATAAACCCGGTACTCATCGCTGACACCGAGGCTCCAGGGACAACGTATTTTTTCACCCTTCGCCATCGATCAACCGTGCAAATGCAATGCCCAAAAAAGACCCTAACCGCGGGTGCTGCTCCTTAATGAGCGGTCTCACCCAGGCTCGCCGAGAGTAACAGTAACAAACTCAGGCCAGCAGCAAAATTCCAACTGTAATTATGGTAAAAAGCCTGTAACCACGGTAATTTAAGTCACATCAATAACTATTAGATTCTACCCGCACAGAGGATCCACAATGACGGACCGTTACGGGGTGATCGGCCATCCGATTGCACACAGCAAATCACCGGTCATCCATCAGCAATTCGCCAGCCAGACCATGCAGGAACTGAGCTACGAAGCTATTGATATTGCGCCTGATAACCTTGCAAAAAAATTAAACACATTGATCGATTCGGGTGTCAAAGGCCTGAATGTCACAGTGCCACACAAGAATGCCATCGCAAACCTGGTTGACGAATTATCTGAACGTGCCGAACTGGCCGGAGCAGTGAACACGATAAGCATAGACCGTCATGGTGGCGTGGTGGGCGACAACACCGATGGCGTAGGCCTGTATCGTGATCTGACTGACAATCTCGACATTCAACTGGCCGACCGCAACCTGCTGATCCTTGGTGCCGGCGGCGCCACACGCGGCATAATACCGGTGTTGCTCGACGCACAACCGGCCCGCCTGTGTATCGCGAATCGCACCGTGCAAAAAGCCGTAGATCTTGCTGAGCAGTTTGTTGCACTCGGCGCAATAACTCCATGCCGGTTTGACGATCTGCACGGGTTACATTTTGATTTGATCATCAATGCAACCTCTGCCGGCCTGACTGGTGAAGTACCGCCATTCCCCGGGTCAGTCATCGATGCCAGTACGGTTTGCTATGACTTGTCTTACTCGATGACCGATACCCCGTTCTGTATCTGGGCACAGCAGCAGGGCGCCGCCGAAACTCATCAGGGCTGGGGCATGCTGGTCGAGCAGGCTGCCGAATCATTCCTGATCTGGCATGGTGTCAGGCCGGATACAAGGCCGGTCAGGGCATTACTGCCTGCTTGACCGGTGCACTGGCACTATTCGATCAATATCCCCGCACTCTCCAGCTGGTGCTTCAGCGGCAACAGTTGCTGCTCGAAATGTTTCCATTTACCAACAGACCGGTTATGCATTTTTTCCCGCACCTGCACCGCACTGGCGGTTGCACTTGATGCCTGGTTCTGATCAAAATCAAGACACGCCTGCTCAAATTCCAGACCCAGTTTATCCAGCAGCATCTTTGTCTGGCCTTGCTGATCGGCCACCAGCGATTCATAGTCGACTTCGATCAGGCGATCCGACAAAACCGCGCGCCAGTGACGGCGAAGACGATCATATGCGAGGTAATATTTGCCCAGGTTCTCCAGCGTGTAGGCAAATTTGAAAAATGACTGCTTATACAGGGCGAAACATGCGTCCATCGGATTGCGGTTAAGAAGTATCAGGCGCGCATGGGGAAAGGCCTTGGCGATAAAACCGAGCAACAAGACATTCTCCGGCAGTTTATCGATGAACATCGGCTTGCCGCCAAGCCGGTAATGCACAGCTTGCAAATACACCTGAGCAACAGGTCCGATATCATGCTTTGCCGCGGCCTCGATGACCGCCGGACTCATGCCCTGACGAGCAGCGAGGCCACTCACGCGCTGAATTGCAATTTGCATAAAGAATGATTCATCGGCAGATTCCACCTGTGAATGACTGGAAACAATTCGCTCGGTCAGTGTCGTACCGGTACGCGGAAGACCCACAATAAAGATTGGCGTACCTTGCGGCTCACCGGACTGCCCCGTATCAATGCCGCTGGCCAGCCAGTCGGCGCTGCACACCTTGATAATCCGGTCAATCAGATCGAGATCGGTATTGACATCATAATTGGCCACAGCGGTGACGGCATCACCCGCCAGCTTGTAATAGTGAAATGCCTGCCGCCACTGCCCGAGGTCTTCCAGTTCCTTGCCAAGCGCGTAATACAGGAAGATATTCTTTTGCGCCGGCAACCGGGTCGTGTCGAGTATTTCCTGCATCTGTTCGACATGCTGCGAATCTTTTGCCTTGGCCAGGCGAGACAACTCATAGTGATTCTTCTGGTGGTGCGGATTTTTCTCCAGGAGATTCGTGTAGATCGCTCCGGCTTCCTCGATCCGACCCAGGGTTACCGCGCAGGCGGCCAGGTTGGCCTGCAACCGGTCGATGCCCGGCTGCAGCTGGTTGGCTTTACGGTACAAGGGCCAGGCCCGGGCATACAGCCCGAGTCGCGAATAGGTCTGCGCCGCCAGGTCGAGGTACAGCGGACTGCTGTGCAGCTGCAACTCGTAGCGCTGCAACAAATCCAGCGCATCGTCATGACGCAGCAACGCCACATATTGAGCGGCGAGTTCCATGGCTGCATCGTAGCGGTCGCCATCGAGTTTGATTGCTATTGAAAATGCCCGCACGGCATCCGCCGGCCGACCGGCCGCTTTTGCCACCAGCCCGGCAAGAAAATGACCCTCCGGGCTTTGCCTGTCCTGCCGCAGGATCTCATCGGCACAGGCCCCGACAGTCGCCCAGTCCCTGATGCCGACAGCCTTTCTTGCCACGGCGCTGGTTTGTGAAGCATCCTGACTCACGTGAAAAACAGCTTTACCGCAAACCGGCGGTCGATCATGAATGAATCACTCAACCGTGATACCCGCATTTTCAAGATATTCCTTTAACGGCTGCAATTGTTCGGCAAACCGGGTCCATTTGTTCACCGAGCGAGCGTGAACTTTCTCTCGTACCTGCACCGAGCTGGCGGTAGCGCTGGGCACTGTATTCTCATCAAAATTGAAACAGGCATCCTCGTACTCCAGCCCCAGTTTCTCCAGCAGAATACGCGTCTGACCTTCCTGGTCAGCCACCAGCGACTCGTATTCAATTTCGATCATGCGATCCCCGAGCAACTGCCGCCAGTGCGTTCTCAGTCGATCGTAGGCCACGTAGTACTGGCCGAGACCCTTAAGCGAGTAGGAAAACTTATAGGCCCATGTGAATACCTGCTTGTACATTGCAAAACAGGTATCCATCGGGTTGCGGCCCAGGTGCACAATCCTGGCATCCGGAAAAGCCCTGGCGACAAAGCCGAGAAACAGAAAATTGAACGGCAGTTTGTCGATGAACATGGCTTCGGGGCCGAGCCGGTAGCGTAGCGAGTCGAGGTATCCCCTGGCGATAAGCGCCATGTCTTTCGATGCGACGGTCTCGATCATCTCCGGATTCATGTTTTCGATACTGCGGACCTCGCTTTCGCGTCGCAACACCATCTGTAAAAACTGTGTCTCTCCGACGGTGCCGACCAGCGAGTGGCTGGAAACAATTCGTTCGGTCAGCGTCGTGCCGGTACGCGGCAGCCCGACGATAAATATCGGGGTTTTATCCGGCTCATGGGTCGCCCCGCTGCCGGCTTGACCCGCCAGCCAGTCAGTGTTGCAAACCTCGATGATTGTATTTATCAATCGAACATCGGCAGCTACGTCGTAATCGGCGACGCTGGTCACTGCATCACCGGCCCGCTGGTAATATTCAAAAGCCTCTTGCCAGCGTTCCAGGTCTTCGAGTTCCTTGCCGATTGCGTAATACAGAAAGACATTCTGGTCCGGCGGGTCATCGCTGGTATGCAGAATTTCCTGCATCTGCGCGACATGCGTGGCATCGGTCGCTTTGGCCAGACGGGACAACTGGTAGTGATTTCGCCGGTGACCCGGAAAGCGTTCCAGCAAGGCCCGGTAAATAGCCCCGGCTTGCTCTATTTTCCCCAGGTAGACGCCGCAGGCGGCGAGGTTAGCCTGGAACAGGTCAACACCCGGTTGCAGCGTCGTCGCCTGCTTATACAAAGGCCAGGCCTGTCGGTACATGCCAATGTCGTTGTAGATCGTGCCCGCCAGATCCAGATACACCGGGCTGTTGTCCAGTCTGTCCACGTAACGCGCCAACAGCGCGGCCGCATCACCGTTGCGCCGCGCTATCGAATACTGATTGGCCAGTTCGATCGCGGCATCATAACGGTCGGGGTCGAGGGTCAGGGCTTTTTCAAACGCCTGCAGGGCCATGGCCGGCCGGTGCGCCGCCCGCTGGACGAGTCCGGCCAGAAAGTATCCCTCGGCACTCGAGGCGTCCCGTCGCAGCATGTTCTTGACACAGGCTTCAACCGTCGCCCAATCCTGGGATTCCACGGCTCGCCTGGCCGACAAGCTAAATCGTGTGAGTTCGTCTGTCATTTGCCGCAGCGGTTGGGTTCAATTGCGATATTGCTATACTAGTTTATCTTGACCCGCCGACCAATTCGTAGAAAGTATAATGCCCCCCGATTCCGACCCGCCACCAGTAGCTGCAAGCTGGGATGCCTATTGGCAAGGTAGCGGCGATGCCGGTGCCTATTCGAGCGGTGGCGTCAACCATCCGGCCATCCTGTCGTTCTGGGATGAGTGCTTTGCAGCAATGCAACAGGCTTACAGCGGAGATCCCGCGCAGAAAACCCCGGGACCAAAAATCCTCGATATTGCCAGCGGCAACGGTGCGGTCATTGAACGCGCACTGGCAATCTTTGCCAACGACCGGCCGGCAATCACCTGCCTGGACGCGTCTGACGCAGCAGTCACGAATATCCGCAACCGGTTTCCCGGCATAGATGGCCTGGTCGCTGATGCCGGTTCGATCCCGCTGGACTCCGGCGGCTTCGATGCCGTCACCAGCCAGTTCGGAGTCGAATATGCCGGCCTAAAAGCCATTGGCGAAGCCGCGCGTCTCGTTGCACCAGGTGGCCGCCTGACCCTGCTGCTGCATAACCAGGCGAGCAGCATCCACCGGGAGTGCGCCGCAAGCCTGGATGCCATTAAGCGATTGCAGGCATCCGGATTTATTCCCCATGCCATCGAGATGCTTACCGCAGGCTTCGCGGCCTGCCGCGGAGCCGACCGGGCGCCCTATGACGAGGCCGCAACCCGGCTTGTGCCTGCAGTGCAGACGCTGGATGCCATCATGACCGAACACGGCGAGCAGGTTGCGGGTGATACGATTGCCCGCCTCTACAGTGACGTGGACCGGATTCACAGCAGGATGCAACATTACCAGCCGGAAGAGGTGCTGGGCTGGCTGAACAGGATGGACAGCGAGTTAGAAGCCTATGCACAACGCATGTCGTCAATGTGCCGGTCTGCGATCAGCAGCGAAACGTTCGACCAGGTCTGCGCCGACCTGTGCCGGCAGGGTTTCACGCTCCAGCGTGCCGAATCACTGGCCGGGTCTGAAGACGGCCTGCCCCTGGCCTGGGTGCTCATCGCAGATAATAAGTTAGCAGATGAGGTTGCCGTGACAGTCGACGAACCGCAGAGTCAGAATCTGCCGGCAAACGCGGACAACGAACAACGCGCAGAAGTACGCCCGTGGATCAAGCGCCTGCTTGGCGCGGCGGTGTATGAATTGGCGGATCGCGGCATTGTCGACAGCCCGTTTGTTGAGACAAAACCCGTGTGGGCGGCTCCGTACCAGGCGCTGCTCGGCAAGATTCGCCCTTACGCCGATGCGGAAAAGTTCATCTGGGTCATTTGCGGCGAACTGCCGACCGATCATCTGGACGGCTCGGTCGCGCGGACGCCGAGGGATGCCGCACGACATTTCGCAATCAAATGGCAACTGGACGCAGCCCGGCAGCAGGATGCAGAGGAACCGCAGCAGCGATTGTCTGACAGCGAACTGGCGAACAAGGCCGAAGCGCTTTACGCGCTGGTAAATGACGAAGAAGTGTGGCAGCAACAATCCGGTTTGTAGCAACGCCTAATTTTATCCCCTGCGGCATTCGCCGGCGTAAAAAAAGGGCCGCTTGAAAGCGGCCCTTTTTATTCCACCCGATCCGGATTATTTGAACGCGTGCGTCAGGCGCAGATAATAACCGGTACCGAACATCCGGTAAGTAGCCGGATCCGTCGTTGCATTGAAGCCGACTTCAATGAAAGGCGGATCTTCATCCGAGATGTTGGTAATACCCGCGGTAATCGTAGTCGTACCGGCGCCGGTGAAGTCAGTGGCGTAACTGGCCACGAGATCATGGTACAGGAACGATTCTACGTCCTGAATATAAGAACCGTCGGGCTGGTTGCCTGCTCCGCAGTTACAGAACGTATCAGCATCCAGACCACTGATGTACTCACCAAGATAGGCGATTGTCCATCCGTTGCTGGCCCATTGCAGGGAATAGCTGACCTTGTCCTCAGCATAAGCGCCACCATCCTCGGCAGTCGGATCGGTGTACCGGCCGGACAGATCCTCCTCATCCTCACCAGGGGAGGCAGTCTTGGTGCGCTCAAGCAAATGTGCCCACAGAATTGCCGCTTCCCACTGGCCGACTGAGGAATCAAAGCCGGTTCGAAATTCCACGTCGATGCCCTGAGCACCCTGCTCGGCAACATTCAAAGAACCATCAATGATCTGGGCGATACTGTAATCTGCCCGCCGCGTAACCAGATCACACGAAGCCTGATTCAAGTTGTCATAGCAGTCATCCAGAATGTACTGAACGCCGAGAGAACTGACACCGTCCTCGATATCAATGTCCCAGTAGTCGACCGTCAGCGACTGATTGCCGCCGAATAATTCCGGTGTCCAGACCAGGCCGACCGTCCAGGTGTCGCCGGTCTCGGGCTGCAGATTCGGATTACCACCAACCAGTGCCAGGACCTGGCTATCAAGCTGCACTGAAGCCTGGTCGCAACCGGCAGGCAATGGCGTTTGCGCACAAGGATCAACGTAAGTCGGGAAACTGTCCTGCTGACCGGCGAACAAATCCCCGATCGTCGGGGCGCGGAATACCTCACCGGCGGTTCCTCTCAGTTTCAGGCTTTCAATTGCCTGCAACTCGAAACCGAATTGCCACGTCGTGTCACTGCCGAATGTATTGTATTTATCCCGGCGAAGCCCGCCGTTGAGATCAAGGCTCTGCGTACCATTGTCAAACACCGGTACTAACACTTCGGTATACAAGCTGTTGCTGTACAGCGAGCCCTTGGTGCTGGCACCCGTGTTTCCGGTCACCGCACCAAGCTGTTTACCCGAATCCGGATCATAACGGTAGGTCTGACCCCAGTAGCCATAACCTGCGGCCCAGCCTAGTTCTTCACCGCCCCAAATGGGTATGCTGCCGGAAAAACTGAGGCCCACAATATCCTGCCTCTCCTTATGATTATCCGTCAGGGCAACCGCAACGTAGTCGATCATGTCCTGGGTCAGAGTGCCTGCGCCGCCGAAAAAGTTAATTGGCACGCAATTCGCGATCAGCGTATTCGGGTCAGCTATGTCGCGGTAGCATTCGGGCTGACCATCACTGTCCAGGTCCGCTGACGGCCCCATTGCGTTACTGAGTCGATCACCAGCAAACTGGCCAACGTCAATATCCGTGCGATCGCGATGACCCCGGTTGTAATAAATTTCCCAATCGATATCCTGGATCTTGCCTTCCAGGCCCATGACTATCTGAAACTGGGTGACGTCCTGGGTAAACCGTCGCGTGGTCTCAATCATGCGACGACGAGCATCGGAAACAGGCTCGTAGACAAGCGCAGCGCCGTTGGCAACATTGTAGGCATCAACCGCACGGCGCAGATAGTAATTATCCTCAGAGATACCGTTATAAGCTGTGCTCCCGAATGTGTCGCTGTAGGCCGGATCTGTCGGCGAGTTGTACGGCATGGGTGCCAGTTCCTGTGCCGAATTCCGGAAGTTGGTTCGAATCGCTGTATTGAAACGAATGTTTTCGCTCAGATCAAAGTGGGCTTCCGCAAATACGTTGGTCCGCTCGTATGGCGTCTGAATATAGTTAACCGGTGCGTAGTTGTATGTTCTGCCATCGTGAGAAGACATCGTGCCAACTTCGTACGGCGATGTAGCTGCATCCGCACCGTCTATCAGGAAGGTACCCTGGTTCATAAATCCCAAACGGCTTTCCGGGATGCGAGAGGATCCGATCGGATAACAACCCCCCGACGGAGCGCCTGTGTAAGGTGCCGTAGTCTGAGCTTCGCAACCTTCAGGGTAAATGTAATATGAATCCTGGAAAAAATCCCAGGGCGCATCACGCTGGTAGGCTTCTTCCTGATCCACATACTCGGCGCCAAAAACGAAATTACCGCCGGCGAAAGTTGTACCGGCGATCAAGCTGATGCTGTTCTGCCGGCCCTGATCCATATCGAAAAAGTCGGCCGTCTGCGCATTGACCTCCACGCCCTCAAAATCGCGCCGGGTGATGATATTCACCACACCGGCAACCGCATCGGCACCGTAAACCGCCGAAGCCCCGTCTTTGAGAATTTCAATACGTTCGATCATCGACGCGGGAATGGTCTGGTAATCACCACCATCAACCATGCGCTTGCCGTCGATGAGCGTCAGTGTACGGGCCGTACCCATACCGCGCAGATCGACAAATACGCCACCATTACCGCCGTTGTTGGTGGTAGTGCCGATCGGCGAACCGGACATGGAAGGCATGGACTGGAGCAATTGACCAACATCGGTGATACCGGTAGCCAGCATTTCTTCCCGATTGATCACCGAAACCGGGCTTGAACTGCTCAGGTCCGCACGCTTGATGCGTGAACCCGTGACGATCATCTCTTCCTGGTCCTGGTCCTGTGCCAAAACAGCTGGTGCCGTGGTTGCCGCAATCATGCCTACACTCAAACCAAGTGTATGTTTGACTGCCTCACGCAATTTGTAATTATCCTTCATGATTAATTAATGCTCCAATTTGTATAAACACAACAAAACTTAGCAGTTATCCAATCCACCGAGCATTGCCGATGACTTGTGAATGAAACAAAATATAAAACAACAAGTTAGATTATGCAAAATTCATACTTTATCGCTTAACATAGGATAAATATCTATAATATTAAAGACTTGCCAGTCTGAAAACCGAGTTCGACAGACTCTTGTGGCTATAATACAACAATTTTTTTCAGCTATCCGCAGCGACATTCGTTCACAAAATAGTGATTGCTTCAGCGCCATGCCCGGATCGGTTACAGTGATTGGCAGCATAGGTGTATAACCCGAAACTGACTGGCTCAATATTGACGTGGAGCATATTTTCAAACAACTTGGCATCCCGGCATCCTACGGTCGTTCCCCGGCCTTGCCCCGCTTTGCAGAAGCTGCAGAACTCACCGATGTCGGGCCGAATATAATCGGCCGCTCGCAAAGCCTTACCCCGGCAACCGCCCGCGCCTGGTCGGATATGTCCGCTGCTGCTGCTGCTGACTCGATAGAGCTGTTGCTGGTTTCCGGGTTTCGCAGTACCGAGTACCAGGCACAGTTGATCACCAACAAACTGGCCGCCGGGCAAACCATCGACACCATCCTGAAAGTTAATACCGCACCGGGTTTCAGCCAGCACCACAGCGGCCGGGCGATTGATATCGCCACCCCCGGGGTACGCCCGCTGGTCGAAGCTTTTGATCAATCACCGGCTTTTCAATGGTTATGCACCCAGGCCGGAAATTTTGGTTTTCTAATGCCATACGGACACAACAATGAATGGGACTTATCCTATGAACCATGGCACTGGTTTTTACACGAGGAACCTGAACAATGAAGCCAACCAATTTTTTCACCCAGGGCTATACCTTTACCGGCACCTGGGATGACTATTTTATTTTCGGCATATTCTTTATTTGCGCGCTGCTCGGCGTCTTGCTGTTTCGGGAGCGCTCCAGACACGAACCCATGGTACACAGCCCACCGATGGCCTGGCTGCGGGCCGGTATTTATTTCTGTTTCGTGATTGTTTTCAGCTGGGTGACGGGCGTCTTCAAGGTGGTTGTGCAATCACCACTCGTCACCAGCGAGCAAGCCGGCGATCCGGTCTGGAACGCCGCCTTTGCCGCCTGTTGCATCATCGTCGTCTGGGCTTATGTCTACTGGTGGCCGCGCGGCACCTTAACGCATAGCCGCAAGTTATACCTCTTGCCCACCGTGATCTATGGCCTGACCTGGGGCGCCTGCAGTGGGCTCCTGATGCTCTCTATCTATTCGATCCTGGAAGTATTCCAGTTGCCGGGAATCGTCAATGCCGTTTTATTAATCGCTGTATTTTCAGTCTATAACATGAATTATCAGCTCGGCTGGTGGGATATCCATGTATCCCCACCGCATAACATCAGGGCCACCAATAACGGTAAGGTTCTGTTGTCGCATAACCCGTTTTTGCTGTCATCGCTTACCTTCCTGATCATTTATGGCAATGCCGGAATATTCGTGCTGCTGGGTGCCGCTGCATTGTGTGCATCGGCGATCGGTTTGCGCGTGCCGCCATTCTGGGCAAAAGACGGCGGGGCCGTCTCGATGGATACTGCGATAGGGGAGTAGCTGCTTGATTTAACGCATGGTGACGAGTTCTTCGGCACTGGTCGGATGAATCGCAACCGTGTCGTCAAAGTCCTGCTTGGTTGCTCCCATGCGAATCGCGACAGCAAAACCCTGCAGCATTTCGTCAGCACCCGGTCCGAACAGGTGCACACCCACGACGCGCTGGTCTTTCCCAACCGTTATGAGTTTCATGCTGGCCTTGGTGCGGTGCTCGGTAAAACTGTTAATCATCGGCACAAACTCGGATGAATAGACAAAAACATCTTCACCGTATTGTTCACGCGCCTGTCTTTCTGTCAGTCCGCAGGTGCCGGCTGGTGGATGGGTAAATACAACCGTAGCAATGTTGGCGTAATCAAGCCGTCGATCAGGCATGCCGCCGTAAAGCCTGTCTGCAAGCCGCCGGCCGGCCGCGATGGCGACCGGCGTTAGTGCCGCCCGGCCGGTTACATCACCGACCGCAAAAATAGCCGGGTTGCTGGTCACCTGAAATTCATCGGTAATAATGAATCCCTTGTCGTCGAGCGCAACACCAGCAGATTCCAGCCCCAGTGTTTCAGTCAATGCGTGTCGACCAATGCACCAGATCAATGAATCATAAGGTCCGTGCCGATTGCCGTCTTCGGTCGTAAGTATCAGGCCGTCATCAGCCTGCTCGATACCGGTCGGCACGGCACGCCGTTGCAACCCAATACCGTCTGCCATCATTGCCGTAACAACTGATTGCTGAAGCATCTCATCGAATGAACGCAATACGCTATCGTAACGAACCAACAGGTCGACTTCAGCGCCGAGCGCCCGCAGCATCCCGGATAACTCAACGGCTATATAGCCGCTGCCGACCATCGCAACCCGGCCCGGTAAAGTGTCGAGAGCAAAAAAACCATCTGAAGTAATACCGAGTTCAGCGCCGGGCAGGTCGGGCACGATCGGCGCACCACCGACAGCAATCAGCACCCGCTCGGCGGTTAGCAGCCGTTCACCTACGCGCACACAGTTCGATCCTTCAAGTACCCCGAAGCCGGCTATATATTCAATATCCTTGTTGGCAAGATTTTGCGCATAGATACCGTTTAACCGCGCCACATAGGCATCGCGCCGTGACTTGAGCGCAGACCAGTCATGCCGGAACGCAGTGGTATCGAATCCGTAACCGGCCGCATCGTGCAGTGTGTGTGCCGTACTGGCCGCATTCCACATAATTTTTTTCGGTACGCAACCAACGTTGACGCAAGTTCCGCCGAGCCGGCCGGCCTCGACGACGGCAACTCGCGTACCATACCCGGCCGCACGTTGTGCCGCTGCCAGGCCGCCACTGCCGCCGCCAATGACGATCAGGTTGAAGGAATTTTGTTCAGTCATACTGTTTGTTCCACGTTGTGGTGTCCGAGCAATTGGCCGTGCCGGAAGTGTAAGTCACGTTGTGCCGCTGTGATAGGATGCCGCTTTCGCCGTACAAACACACTACAAGGAATCTCCTGTCGAATGGGGACAAACCCGCTTTTGGCCGCCGACCGGCTGCCCGAATTCAGCGCGATCAAACCCGAACACATCGAACCGGCGTTGACGTACAGACTCAACGCAAACCGTGAGTGCATCGAAACATTGCTCACCGACGTCGAAAGCCGGGGAGCAGATTTTACGACCGCTATTCTACCGCTCGAAGAACTCGGCGATCAGCTTGGCCGCGTCTGGGGTCCGATCGGTCACCTGCATGGTGTGATGAATTCGCCGGAGCTGCGTAAAGCCTATAACGACTGTCTGCCGGCACTCTCACGCTATCAGACCGAAATAGCGCAGGACACGCGCCTGTGGCGTCTGTATCAAAAAGTAGCCGAGACGCTGCCGGACGATGCGGCCACCAGTCCGGCCGCCAGTGTCGTCAACCACGCGCTACGGGATTTCCACCTCGCCGGCGTCGACCTGCCCGCAGCACAGAAGCAGCAATTCAAGACCCTGGTTGAAGAACTGACGCAACTCGGCGCGCGTTTTGAACAAAACGTACTCGACTCGATGGCCGCCTGGTCCGCCCATGTCACTGACCCGGCGCAACTGGCCGGGCTGCCGGCCTGGGTAATTGAACAAGCCGCCCTGAATGCCGGCGAGTCATCGCTGGACGGATGGCTATTCAGGCTCGACCAACCAACCTATGTAGCCATCTTGACGTACGGGGAATATCGTAACCTGCGCTGGCGTTTTTACCGCGCCTGGACGACCCGCGCCTCCGACCAGGCCGACGATGCCCAGGGCGACAATGAAAACGTTGATAACACCGCTACCATCGAGCGCATACTCGAACTCCGCCATGCAGTCGCCGGGCTGATAGGTTTTAAGAATTTTGCCGCTTATTCGCTCGCCACTAAAATGGCCGACTCAGTTGCCGAAGTGCTTGGTTTCCTGACCGGACTCGCGGAAAAATCTCACCTCACCGCCAGTGAGGAACTGGCTGAACTTGAATGTTTTGCAGGCGCATCACTCGAGGCCTGGGATATTGCTTTCTGGTCGGAAAAGCTCCGCGAGGAACGCTACTCGGTTTCGGATGAACAATTAAGACCGTACCTGCCACTTGACCGGGTCCTCGCGGGACTGTTCAAAGTCATGACCAGGCTGTACGGCCTAACGGCACAGCAGGTCGACGACATAGATGTATGGCACGATGATGTCAGCTATATCGAACTGACGCAGCCGGATGGAGTTATTGTCGGTGGTTTTTATATGGATCTCTTCGCGCGCCCGGACAAACGCTCAGGCGCATGGATGGACGGATGCATCAATCGCAAGGATTTTGCCGGTCATTTCGCACAACCGGTTGCCCAGCTGGTCTGTAACTTTGCCCCGGTGAGCGAAGCAACGCCCAGTCTGCTGACGCACAACGATGTACTGACGCTGTTTCATGAATTTGGCCACACACTGCATCACCTGCTGACCCGCGTAGATTATCCCAGCGTATCCGGAATCAATGGTGTAGCGTGGGATGCGGTGGAACTGCCGAGCCAGTTCATGGAGAATTTCGCATGGGAGCCGGAGGTTCTGCAGATGATTTCCGGGCACTATGAAACCGGTGAATCTCTGCCGGATGAGCTGCGCGACAAGCTACAGGCCTCACGAACTTTTCATGCCGGACTGCAGATGTTGCGTCAGCTGGAACTGGCGATTTTTGATCTGCGCCTGCACGCCGAGTATGACCCGCAGGTCGGCGGCAATATTAACGCGCTGCTCGGTGAGATCCGGCAACAGGTTGCGGTTATCAAACAGCCCGACTTCAACCGGTTTGCCAATTCATTCTCGCATATCTTTGCCGGTGGTTATGCGGCCGGTTACTACAGCTACAAATGGGCCGAGGTACTTGCGGCAGATACCTGGGCGGCTTTTGAAGAGTCCGGAATTTTTACGACCGATATTGCCGAACGGTTCAGGTGCGAAATTCTGGAGATCGGCGGCACCCGCCAGATCAGCGATGCGTTTAAGGCCTTTCGCGGCCGTACACCGCAGATCGAGCCGCTGCTTGCACAATCCGGTATCGCCAACGAAACACCATGAAAATAGCCAGCTGGAACGTTAATTCATTACGGGTCCGCCTGCCCCATGTGCTCGATTGGCTGAACAAACATCAGCCAGATATTCTCGGCCTGCAGGAACTGAAAATGCCGACCGAGGCATTCCCAACCGATGAAATTGCGGAACTCGGCTATAAGTCCGTCGCATTCGGCCAAAAAACCTACAACGGCGTCGCCCTGTTGTCGCGACATGAGCCCGCCAACGTAACAACCGGCTTACCCGATTTTCCCGATGAACAAAGTCGGGTTATCGCTGCCGACTATGGAAGTGTGCGCGTCGCCAACCTGTATGTACCGAACGGGCAGACCATTGGCGCGGAAAAATTTGTTTACAAACTTGCCTGGCTCAACGCATTACGCGCCTGGCTTGCGGCAGAGCTTGTTGCCAATGCAAACATTGTTGTCATGGGTGATTTCAACATTGCGCCGGCAGATCGTGACGTTTATGACCCACAGCAATGGCGCGACAAGATACTGTGCAGCGATGATGAGCGGGCACAGTTGCAGGGCATTGAAGCCATTGGCTTTGCCGATACATTCCGGTTATTCGACCAACCGGACAATATTTTCAGCTGGTGGGATTATCGGGCCGCAGCATTTCGCCGCAAGCGCGGGCTACGCATCGATCTTATCCTCGCCTCGGCTGCGATGGCCGAACGTTGCACGACCAGCGACGTTGATTCTGAACCGCGCAAACTTGAACGACCTTCCGATCATGCGCCCGTATTTGCCGTGTTCGAGCCAACGCCATAACAACCATGCAACATCATTAACCATAACCCTGTGGGAGATGCTTTTACCATGATGTTTTATCTTATTGATTTCTGTGATCCAGTACCGTTAATGGGTAGCATCATTATGCGAAAATGCTATTTAATAATTATAAATAAAGCTTGATAGCCAGTTTCTGTATGCTCAATAGTCCTGAATTTCTTCCCGGCAGCCGCTCGCAGCCGGCAGACCGTCGTGATGATTACGATGTGACGAATACTGTAAACGTCGCATCGGTTCCTGCCGTGCGTGACGCTATTCAGGCGTTGTTCGAGATGATTTTTCCCACCACATCATTCGATCCGTTATGGCTTGCCCTGCACGATTTTAACCTGCTGTTTGATGGGCGCCTGCCCGGTTATCGCGGTTGCGACACGGTCTATCACGACAAACAGCACACCCTTGACATGACTCTGGCCATGACGCGATTAATTATCGGGCATGAAAGTATTTGCGCCGAAAAAGATCGACTTGGCCCCGAACGTACCATGCTGGGTATCGTCACGGCCCTGTTTCACGATTCCGGTTACATCTGCCGCACTGATGAGCCACGCTGGCAAAATGGTGCCGAAGTTACCAACTGGCATGTTTCGCGTAGCGCTGAGTTTCTGCGCACCATATTGCCGCGCCTGGGGATGGAACACTGGACCGAATTGGCAACCCGGATTGTTCATTTCACCGGCTACGAAATCAACATCGATGATATAGAACTGGATGATCCAAAAGACATCATGATCGGCCATTTTCTTGGCACGGCCGACCTGATGGCGCAGATGGCCGATCGCTGTTATCTGGAAAAATGCCGCGACCGTCTTTATTCAGAATTTGTACTGGCCGGCGTAGCGATCACGCCACATTCGATTCATGTCAATGATATGAATTACTCATCAGGCATCGAGTTACTGAAAAAAACACCCGGTTTTTTTCAGAACATGGCAATGAAACGATTAAACACCAAGTTCAATCGTGCCTATAAATATATCGAAGCACTCTATGACGGGCGCAACCCGTATTTTGAATTTATAGAAAAGAATCTGCACTATCTTTGCCGCATCATCGACAGTGGCGACTGGCATCAACTGCGGCGCAGTCCACCGTGCTATACGGCACTGGAAAACCCGATTCAATCAATCAGCGCCCTGGTCAGCCAACGACTTGCAAACCAGCGCGTGCCCGACAATTTAAGGTAATTTTTGTATCCGGCTCCGGTAATGATCTACGGCAATTAAAATTGTCGCAGACTCTTGCATAACCTATTGAGTTCGAAAGGCTCCCCAATCGGGCTTTCAGCATTAAAAGCGGCTGGAGTTATTAGCCGCAGCGAAATCAGGTTGCTGAAGAACAGTAATGAGAACCGGACAGCCTTATTCCACGGTAACTGACTTCGCGAGATTACGCGGCTGGTCCACATCCGTTCCTTTCAGAACTGCCGCATGATACGCCAGCAGTTGCAGCGGCACCGTGTAGACGATCGGCGCCTGAAAATAGCTTACATGTTGCGGCATGTTGATGACCGTGACACCGTCACTGGGTTTAATTCCGGCATCCGGATCAGCGAATACGATCAATTCGCCACCACGCGCGCGCACCTCCATAAGGTTTGATTTAAGTTTCTCAAGCAGGTCATCGTTGGGCGCAACCGCGACGACCGGCATGTCAGCATCAACCAGCGCCAGTGGCCCGTGCTTTAACTCTCCCGCAGGGTAGGCCTCTGCATGAATATACGAAATTTCCTTGAGTTTCAGAGCGCCCTCCATTGCGATCGGATGCATAATCCCGCGACCCAGGAACAAGGCATGCCGTTTATCAGCGAATCTTTTTGCGAGTTCGCACATCTCCCCGTCGAGCGCCAGCGTTTGCTCGACCATCCGCGGCACTGCCTGCAACCGCCTGATGTGTTCAGCGGTGCGCCCGGGATTATTGCCGTGACCCTTTTCCAGTGAAATGACCAGCAAAGACAGTGCCGCCAACTGGGTGGTAAATGCCTTTGTTGATGCAACACCGATCTCCGGACCGGCGCGGGTCAGCATAACAAGGTCTGATTCCCTGACCAGCGAACTTTCGGCCACATTACAGATCGCCAGTGTTGCAAGATAACCGGCACCCTGCGCCAGGTTCAGCGCCGCAAGCGTATCGGCTGTTTCCCCGGACTGCGAAATCGCCACGAATAATGTGCCGGACGGAACCACGGGTTTGCGATAGCGATACTCACTGGCGATCTCGACATTACATGGCAGATGACAGAACTGTTCGATGAAGTAACGCGCTACCATGCCGGCATGGTAGCTGGTACCGCAGGCGACAATGTGCACACCTTTAGTGCGCATGAACTGATCCGCAGCACCCGGGCCAAAAGCTGCATCGAGCATATGATCACTACTGATCCGCTCTTCGAGCGTCTGCACGATACCTTCCGGTTGCTCATGTATTTCCTTGACCATGAAATGCCGATAACCGCCCTTATCAATGGCGTCAGCAGACATTTCACTTTCGCGTACTGCTCTTGCAACCGGGGCGCCAGACGCATCGATAATCCGTACGCTGTTCCTGTGTACATCAGCGATATCGCCATCTTCAAGAAAAACAATCTGCCGCGTGACCGGCAACAGGGCGGCAACATCGGACGCGACAAAATTTTCTTCGGCCCCCAAACCGATCACCACCGGCATCGCATGACGGGCAAGAACGATGTGCTCCGGATCGGCCAGAGACAACACAACAAGCGCGTACGCGCCCTTGAGATCTGCGCTGGTTGCCCGCACTGCATCAATAAGATCGGGTCGGGTCTGCAGGTGATAATGGATCAGGTGAACGATAACTTCGCTGTCAGTTTCCGTCGTACACTGATACCCCAGTGCCGCCAGCTTGACACGCAGATCTTCATAATTCTCGATGATGCCGTTATGGACAATGGCCAGATCATCACCGGACATGTGCGGGTGGGCATTGGTTTCACTCGGCTCACCGTGCGTCGCCCAGCGCGTGTGAGCAATACCGATCCGGCTGGACAACGGCTCGTCGTCAAGTGCCGCTTCAAGTGCAGCCACCTTGCCAAGCCGCCGGCGTCTCTCAAGTGTGTTGTCAGCAATTGCCGCAATACCGGCCGAATCATAGCCGCGATACTCAAGACGCCTGAGGCCCTCGAGTAAAATCGGAACGACATTTCTTTTTGCAACTGCGCCGACAATTCCGCACATAGTTATTCAGCCCCTAATTCAGGTAGCGCCCGGGATTATCCGGGAGTTATTACGGGATCTTTTACCCGGACTTGTCCTTGCTCGGTCGCTGCCAACCCCTGATCACTTTCTGCCGGGCCCGCTCAACGGTCAGTTCGCCGGCCGGCGCATCCTTCGATACCGTCGCGCCGGCACCGATCGTCGCACCGGCACCGATATTAACCGGCGCCACCAGTTCGACACCCGAACCGATAAATGCGCCATCACCGATTACCGTCGGGTGTTTATTAACCCCATCGTAATTACAGGTGATAGTCCCCGCGCCTACATTAACCCGCTCACCAATAGTCGTGTCACCGATATAGGTCAGGTGATTAACCTTGCTGCCCTTGCCGATACGGCTTTTCTTGATCTCGACAAAATTCCCGAGTTTGGCCTGATCATCCAGTTCAACACCGGGGCGAGTGCGTGCGAACGGGCCTATCTCACAGGATTTTCCGACCGTCGTCTGATCAATGATGCAATTCGGCAAAATCCTGGTACCGGCACCGATTGAAGCATTGCTGATAATGCTATTTGCACCAATCTGCACATCATCGCCGAGAACAACATCACCGGAAAAAATTGTATTGATGTCCAGAACCACGTCCCTGCCACAAGTCAGCTTGCCGCGAACGTCAACACGATTCGGGTCAATCATCGTAACACCCTGCTGCATCAGCGCATCAGTGACAGACCGCTGATGATTGCGCTCGGCTGCCGCAAGCTGTTGCTTATCATTGATACCCAGCACTTCGGCAGGATTATCGGCATGCACCGGCACAACCGAAACGCCATCATCAATCGCACAAGTGACGATATCGGTCAGATAATATTCACCCTGGGTATTGTCCGATTTAATCCGTGGCAGCCAGGCGGTCAGGAATTGGGCCCGGCAGGCCATCAGACCCGTATTGATTTCCTTGATCAGTTTCTGCTCATCGGTCGCATCTTTTTCTTCAACAATGGCCCTGACATGACTGTCAATATCACGAACAATCCTGCCATAACCGTAAGAATCGGCAAGATTGGTGGTCAGAATTGCCAGCTTGTCGGTCTCAGCCGCCGTGATCAGCGGCTCAATCGTCGCCGCCCGTACCAGCGGCACATCACCACACAGAATCAGTACGACATCGTCCGCACCCAAATGCGGCAACGCCTGCATGACGGCATGGCCGGTTCCCAATTGCTCCGCCTGCAACACCCAGACCAGTTCCGCATCGCTAAAAGCGGCTTTAACCCGCTCGCCGCCATGCCCGTAGACCACACAGATCCGGGTCGGGTCCAGCGCACCAACCGTGTCGGCCACGTGCGCCAGTAATGGACGGCCTGCCAGGGGCTGCAACACCTTGGGCAGATCAGAGCCCATCCGCTTGCCCTGGCCGGCAGCCAGAATGACGACGCTTACATCCATGCGATATTTCCGTAGTTCGTAGGGTTCATCAAAGCAACTGTACCCGCTTGGGGCTGAAATTTGGAGTCCTGAGGATTAACTATCGGTTAGGTGGGGGGGGGAGGTGGTTGCCTGGCTGTAGGGGTTTCTCTGGGCGGTATTTTGGATAGATCGGGGTATGGCGCTGGAAAAGTATGATCCTGGTGGCCAGGCTGGGTGGGACTTGGATTTGGCATCCGTCATCGTTCCACGACGGTGTCGAGGTATTTTTCCGGCAGTTATCCTTCCGAAACCTTTAAGTCGCTTTAGCGGCGTTTCGGAAGGATAACTGCCGAAAAAATACCGCCCAGGGAAACCCCAAAAAAGAACTTAACTGCGCCGACCTTTAAGCTTCTGCGCCGCACTGTAACGTGCAGCAGCTTCAACGAGTTGCATCTGAGCATGCTCGATGTCTTCCTTGCCCGCAGCACCGGCCAACTCGGCCTCGGCCAATTTATGCGCATCAAGCGCCGCCTGCTCATCGAGTTGATCGCCATGTAACGCGGAGTCGGCCAACACCGTGACCAGGTGCGGCTGAACCTCAAGAACACCACCGGTCACATAGATAAAAATCTCATCGTCCTCATCAGGCACCTTAATGCGCACCTCACCGGGTCGCAGGTTGGTCATCAACGGCGCATGACGTGGTGTAATGCCCACATCGCCCAGGCTTGCGGGTGCAACTACCATCTCGGCATCACCTGAATAAATTTCACCTTCGGCACTGACTATTTCGACGTGAATGGTGCTCATGCAGCTTTTCTCATTAAAAAACCAGACCCATTACATGGTCTTGGCTTGCTCCACGGCTTCGTCAATACCGCCGACCATATAAAACGCCTGTTCCGGCAAATGGTCATACTCTCCGGCCACAATACCCTTAAAGCCACGTATCGTGTCCTGCAGGCTGACGTACTTGCCTGCGGCACCGGTGAAGGTTTCCGCAACGGTAAATGGCTGAGACAGAAACTTCTGAATTTTTCGTGCCCGTTGCACGGAAAGCTTGTCTTCCTCGGACAACTCGTCCATGCCGAGAATCGCAATGATGTCCTGCAGTTCCTTGTAACGCTGCAAAACGGCCTGAACGCCGCGCGCCGTTTCATAATGATCGGTGCTGATTACATTCGGGTCGAGCAGCCGGCTGGTCGAGTCAAGCGGGTCAACCGCCGGGTAAATACCGAGCTCAGCAATCTGTCGCGACAACACCAGGGTTGCATCAAGGTGAGCAAAAGTGGTGGCTGGTGACGGATCAGTCAAATCATCAGCCGGCACATAAACCGCCTGGAACGAGGTGATGGAACCGGTCTTGGTCGACGTAATGCGCTCCTGCAACACGCCCATTTCTTCGGCCAGCGTCGGCTGATAGCCCACCGCCGAAGGCATCCGACCCAATAGTGCCGAGACTTCGGTTCCGGCCAGCGTGTAACGATAGATATTATCGATAAACATCAGGACATCACGGCCTTCGTCACGAAAATCTTCGGCGATCGTCAGACCGGTCAGCGCAACACGCAACCGGTTCCCCGGTGGCTCGTTCATCTGACCGTAGACGAGTGATACCTTGTCGAGCACTCCGGACTCCTTCATTTCATAGTAGAAGTCATTGCCCTCACGGGTACGCTCACCCACACCGGCAAACACAGAGTAACCACCGTGCCCCTTGGCAATATTGTTGATCAGTTCCATCAGCGTTACGGTCTTGCCGACACCCGCGCCACCGAACAGGCCGATCTTGCCGCCCTTGGCAATCGGCATGATCAGGTCGACAACCTTGATGCCGGTTTCCAGCAACTCTGTCGAGGTCGACTGATCTTCATACTTCGGCGCTGCACGGTGAATCGGCATGCGCTTCTCTTCACCAACCGGACCCTGCTGATCGATAGGCGTGCCGAGCACGTCCATGATGCGACCGAGCGTCTTCTCGCCGACCGGTACCTTGATAGGTTCACCCGTATTGGCAACATCGAGACCGCGCACGAGACCTTCACTCGAACCCATCGCAATGGCGCGCACAATACCGTCGCCGAGTTGTTGCTGCACTTCAAGCGTCAGATCGCGATCTTCGATCCGCAGCGCATCATAAATTTTCGGTAGTTGATCCTGCGGAAACTGTACGTCTACGACAGCACCGATAATCTGGCTAACTTTTCCGGAACTCATATCTCGTATTCCTCTATACCGCGGCGGCTCCGCCGACGATTTCTGAAATTTCCTGTGTAATGGCCGCTTGACGGGCTTTGTTGTAGTCGAGCTGAAGCTGATCGATAAACTTGACGGCATTGTCGGTCGCGCTCTTCATCGCAACCATTTTCGATGCCATCTCGCAGGCAACATTTTCGATCGTAGCGCGATACACCTGAGATTCGATATAGCGCATCAGAACCGCATCCAACAGATCAACTGCATCCGGCTCATAAATATAGTCCCAGTGCTGCGGCAAATCGCCGGCATCAATCGCCTCAACCGGAATCAGTGTTTTAATTTCCGGCTGCTGACTCATGGTATTGACGAACTCGCTGTGCATCAGGTACAGCCGATCAATCCTGCCCTCGGTATACGCATCAAGCATAATCTTGATCGAACCAACCAGATCCGCAACTTTAGGTTCTTCACCAAGATGAGTCGTAGCTCCGACTACATTGACGTCAAGATTGCGAAAAAACTGCACGCCTTTCGCACCGATCAGGCACAGATCGACTTCAACATCCTTATCGCGCCACTCTTTCATATCCTTGAGCAACGCACGGAATGTGTTGACGTTCAAGCCACCGCAAAGCCCTCGATCGGTCGTCACGACAATGTAGCCGACCCGCTTGACCTCACGCTCGACGAGGAACGGATGCCGATATTCCGGGTTCGCCTGGTACAAATGCCCGATCACAGTTCTGATCTTATCGGCATACGGCCGGGTTTCCTGCATACGCTGCTGGGTGCGCCGCATCTTACTGGCCGCGACCATTTCCATGGCCTTGGTGATCTTTTGCGTGTTCTTGACGCTGCCGATCTTGGTGCGAATTTCTTTCAGGTTCGCCATGTAAAAACTCTTCGTTAAGCTCGTCTGCTATTGAGACTAATACGCGCCATTCGCTTTAAAATCTTCGACTGCTGTTTTCAGGCCAGCCGTGATCTCATCATTCAGATCGCCGTTTGCGTCGATCTTGCCAATCAGATCTGCAAACTTGTCGTTGATATAAGCATGCATTGCCGCTTCAAATTCGACGATCTTGTTTGCCTCGACATCATCGAGATAACCCTCATTCGCCGCGAACAACGAAACTGCCATTTCGCCGACTGACAACGGCGTGTACTGCGGCTGCTTCATCAGTTCCGTGACTCGCTGGCCACGCTCCAACTGCTTGCGAGTCGCCTCGTCAAGGTCAGATGCGAATTGGGCGAAAGCCGCCAGTTCGCGATACTGGGCCAGAGCGAGACGTACGCCGCCACCCAGCTTCTTGATAATTTTGGTCTGGGCTGCACCGCCAACTCGCGAGACGGACAAGCCGGCATTAATAGCGGGCCGGATACCGGCGTTAAACAAGTCGGTTTCCAGAAAAATCTGGCCATCGGTAATCGAGATCACATTGGTCGGTACGAATGCCGATACGTCACCGGCCTGGGTCTCGATGATCGGCAGCGCCGTCAGCGAACCCGTCTGACCCGTTACCTCGCCATTCGTCAGCCGCTCGACTTCCTTCTCGTTGATCCGCGCGGCGCGCTCGAGAAGCCGTGAATGCAGGTAGAAAACATCACCCGGATAGGCCTCACGTCCCGGCGGACGACGCAGCAACAGCGATACCTGGCGATAAGCCCAGGCCTGTTTAGTCAGATCATCATAAATAATCAGTGCATCTTCGCCACGATCACGGAAGTATTCGCCCATGGAGCAGCCTGAATAAGGGGCGATGTACTGCATGGCGGCCGATTCTGAGGCACCGGCAGAGACGACAATCGTGTGCTCCATTGCACCGTGCTCTTCGAGCTTGTTCACTACGTTGACGACTGTCGAGGCCTTCTGGCCGATCGCAACGTAGACACATTTGATGCCGGTGCCTTTCTGGTTGATGATCGTATCGATTGCAACAGCGGTCTTACCGGTCTGGCGATCACCGATGATCAGTTCACGCTGGCCACGACCGATCGGCACCATCGAGTCGATTGATTTCAGACCGGTCTGCACCGGCTGATCGACCGACTGGCGCTCGATAACGCCGGGCGCAACCTTTTCGATCGGCGAATTTTCGCTGGCTGCAATCGGACCTTTACCGTCAATCGGCTCACCGAGCGAGTTAACCACACGACCGAGCAATTCCGGCCCGACCGGCACCTCAAGAATGCGACCGGTCGTCTTGACCGTGTCACCTTCAGAAATATGTTTGTAGTCACCGAGCACAACGGCGCCGACCGAATCCTGTTCGAGGTTCAGCGCAAGTCCGAACGTATCGCCGGGAAACTCGAGCATCTCCCCGTACTGGGAGGCACCCAGACCGTGGATGCGCGTAATGCCGTCCGTTACCGCAATCACGGTACCCACATCACGCGCCTCGGCGGTGCTGTCAAAGTCTTCGATGCGCTGTTTAATAAGTTCGCTAATTTCAGAGGCTTTGATGGCCATCTTTTGATTCCTCTAGTTCATCAGAACGCTGGACAGTTTTTCCAGACCGGTGCGTATTGATCCGTCAATGACGAGATCATCCGCCTTAAGGCGTGCGCCGCCGATCAGAGTTTCATCCAACTTAAAGTGTAGATTTATGTCTCGATTAAAGCGTTTCTTTAACGCCTCGCTAATCTTTGCCTGTTGTGCATCATCAACCGGGGCCGCAGCTGTCAATACCACGTCTATGCTGTTCTCGACATTGGTCTTGAGCTTGTCGAACTGCCCGGCAATATCCGGCAAAACCGGCAACCGGTCATTCTCGGCCAGCAAGCTGAGCAGGTTCTTCACCCGACCCGCATCAACTGGCGTGGTAACCGCCTGCGTGCATACATCCGCGATAATGCCAACCACCAGCGCATCATCAGTGCCGGGGGCATCAATCATGGTTGCCAGCGCCGGGTCACTAACCGCTTGCCCGGCCACGTGCAGTGTCTGCGACCAGCCGGTGAGCTGCCCGGCGTCCCTGGCCAGTTCAAACGCCGCCTGTGCGTAAGGGCGCGCGATGCCTGAGTTCTCGGCCATGCCCGTCTAGATCTCCTGCGCCAACTGGTCGAGCAGATCCTGATGGGTCGCAGCATTAATCTCGCGACTGATGATCTTCTCGGCACCGGCCACGGCTATCGCAGCTACCTGTCCCCGCAGTTCCTCGCGAGCCCGATTTACTTCCTGCTCAACCTCGGCACGTGCCGCGGCAAGAATACGTTCCCCTTCTCCATCCGCTGCTGTACGGGCTTCCTCGACGATACCGCCGGCCCGGGTATTTGCCTGATCAATGATCTCCCGCGCCTGTCCGCGTGCCTCATCGAGTAATTTTGTTTTCTCGACCGCAGCCAGTTCCAGCGACCGGGAACCTTTCTCGGCAGCCGCAAGACCCTCAGAAATTTCATTCTGACGCTCCTCGATCATGCCCATCAAGGGTGGCCATACAAACTTCATGCAGAACCAGACAAACACGATCATCGCAATCGTCTGGCCGATTAGTGTGGCATTCAGATCCACCTGGCTTCTCCTGAATTAAGTTTCGCTAAAGTTAAGTGATTCGCCCAACGGTTAACCCTTACCAGGTCAACCAGGAGACGAACCAAACTTAGCCGCCGACAGCTGCCTGAAACTGGCCAACAAACGGATTAGCAAAGGCAAAGAACAACGCAATACCAACGCCGATCATCGCTACCGCATCAAGCAGCGCAACAACCAGAAACATCTTGGTTTGCAACATGTTGGCCAGTTCCGGCTGACGTGCACAACCTTCCAGGAAACGGCCGCCCAGCAAACCCATGCCAATGCCGACACCCAGTGCGCCCAAACCAATCAAAAGTGCGACAGCAATCGCGGTTAATCCAATTACAGTTCCCATTACTTGCTCCTACAAAGCATTTGGAGATTAAAAAATAAGTTAGTGAGCCTCGTGAGCCTGACTCAGATATACGATTGTCAGCATCATGAAGATATAAGCCTGCAGAGTGACAATCAGAATGTGAAATACGGCCCAACCGAAATGGAGGGGCAGTTGTAAAAAACCGAGCAACGCGATGAGGATAAACATCAACTCACCGGCATACATATTGCCGAACAATCGCAACGACAGTGACAACGGCTTGGCCAGCAGCGCAACGGTTTCAAGAATAAAATTAAAGGCGCAAACCAACGGCCAGAATATTTTTGGCACGCCAAGATCCTTGGGGTTCAAAGGGTTCATCATCAGTTCGCCGATGACAAAACCACCAATACCCTTGATTTTGAATGAATAGAAAAGAATCAGGACAAATACCGACAATGACATTGCAAAGGTAATGTTCGGATCGGTGGTCGGCACAACCTTGAGGTACTCGACACCTGCCGCGTGAGCAACAAATGGCAACCAGTCGACCGGGATCAGATCCATGAGATTCATCATGAACACCCAGGTTACGATCGTCAGCGCGAGCGGCGCGATCATTGCGTTCTTGCCGTGGAACGTACCTTTGACACTGCTATCGACGAAATCAATAACGATTTCGACAAAAGCCTGCAGCTTGCCGGGTTTGCCGGTCGTTGCGGTCTTGACTACCCTGCTGAAAATGAAGGCCAGGAACAAGGCGAGTACCACCGAGAAAATCATCGAATCGACGTTGATCGCCCAGAAGTTTCCGGAACAATGGTTCCAGATCCATTCGCCTGAATCGTCTTTACACACCTGCAAATTCTTCAGGTGATGCTGAATATATTGGGCGGAAGTTTGTGCGCCTTCTGATGCCATGCTTCGCAGTCTTTGTCTGATCTACAATCAGATCGTAGTAAGTTAATTCGTCTTAATCACTCAACGGACAACCCTGTTTTCAGGGCGATCCAGTAAACACTGTAAATCGCGATGTAGCCGATCATGAACGGCAGCATCTCGACACTCAGTACCCGTATCGCGGCAATCATCAGTGCTACCGTCAGCACGATCTTCACCGCCTCGCCAACATAAACACCGCGCATGAACCCTGCCGGATCCGCACCGGCGTTCACGCGGAACATGCGCAACGCCTGGTACAAACCAGCGACAATCCCGATGCTCCCGCCGGCTAAAGCGGATACTGCGGCGGACAAACCACCGAGCCAAAACGCACCCGCTGCAACAATGCCGGTCAACAGGACCTGCCAGCCGGCAAGTCTGAATGCGGCTCTTTGCAGCATAAGATTGATTACCAATACCCTGCCATGGGGCCTTTAACTTATATGCTCCATTACGATCAGGGACGCGGGTACAAAAAAAAACCACTTCATACGCCGTCTCGGTGGCGATGGGTGGCAACACATCCGACCTATCCGTCGGTTAGCCCGCGTATTTTACGGATCAGGCTGGCATGGTTCAAGGGGGTACGGGCATGAAAAATGCCGCTGGAATGACTTACCCGACGATTTTAATGCGCATCACGGCCACAGCATGCTCTCGGTTCGCCCGGCAGCTACTTGATATGCTGCAGAATCCCTTCAAGTTCATCGAGACTGTTGTAGGTCACCACGACTTTGCCGTTACCCTTCGTCGCCCGATGCCGGATCGAGACCTGCGCGCCCAGGCGCCCCGACAACTCGTCCTGTAAATGGCGAATATTCGGATCGACAGGGGATCGCGCCGTCCCGGCCGCGCTGCCATCACCCGCCAGGGTCTTTTTTACCAGTGCCTCGGTGGCCCGAACCGATAGCCCCTGCCGGGCAATCCGCGCCGCGAATTCCGCCTGAACGGCCGGCGTGGTAATCGACAACAACGCCCGGGCATGGCCCATATCCAGTGTCCTGGCCTGAACCAGTGCTTTGGCTTCGCTGCCCAGATCCAGCAAACGCAACAGGTTGCTGACGGCCGTTCGTGACCGGCCGATAGCATCGGCAGCCTGCTGATGCGTTAGTTCGAACTCATCGATCAGGCGACGTAAAGACTGTGATTCTTCAAGCGGCGTCAGGTTCTCACGCTGAATATTCTCAATCAGTGCAACGGCTATCGCGGCAGAATCCGGCATCTCCTTGACGATTGCCGGTATCTCACCAAGCCCCGCCAATTGCGCCGCACGCCAACGTCGTTCTCCGGCGACGATCTCATACCGCCGGGCTCCGGATACATCCCTGGCCACCAGCGGCCGCACGATGATGGGCTGAATAAGACCCTGTGCCCGAATCGAGTCGGCCAGTTCTTCAAGTGCATCCTGATCCATTGCCTGGCGCGGCTGGTAGGTTCCGCGGCGCAGCAAATCTATCGCGATCATTTTCAGACCGTCACCCGAGGAGGATAATCGCTGCTCCTCGCCTACCTCCACCGGAGGCGGCGAAATATCGACATCACCCAACAGGGCTTCCAGCCCCCGTCCGAGACCTGTTCTTTTCACGCTCATTGATAACTCCGCATCATGACTGCGAATTCTAGCCTGAAAATCAGAGTCAGACCCACCACTTGCCGATAAACCTCAGTATCTGAGGGTAAAAACCATTTTTTAATGGTCATTTCAGCCGCGCGCGCAAGCGGAGAGAGATTGGCCGTCTATTGGTTGGCGGTGAGTCCGGCACCGGGTATCAGGCCACACCGATTTCACGCCCGCCTGCTTCCTGTGCAATAACCGCTTCAGCCAGGGCCTGGTAGGCCTTGGCGCCAGATGAGCCCCGATCATGATGTAACGCCACCAGGCCGAAGCTGGGCGCTTCAGCTAGTCGCACGTTACGCGGAATGACGGTGGCATATACCTTGTCACCAAAGTGTTTAAGCAGCTGGTCTGACACTTCTCTGGCCAGCTTGTTGCGCGAATCAAACATGGTGCGCAACAGGCCCTTAATACTCAGCACATGATTGACGGTGTTGCGCACTTGCTTCACGGTTTCGAGCAATGATGACAGTCCCTCCAGCGCATAATATTCACACTGGATCGGGATCAGCACGCTATTTGCCGCCGTCAGCGCATTAAGCGTCAACATATTGATAGTCGGCGGACAATCGATCAACAGGTAATCAAACAGATTGCGAACCGGTTCAAGCATGCCGCGCAATTTTTGTTCCCGGCCAATCTCCTGCAACAACCGAACCTCCGCAACCGTCAGATCCGAATTAGCCGGTAGCAGGGAAAATGCTCCTTTTTGCACGACCTGGATGACATCCATCGCCGGTGCTTCACCGAGAATAACATTGCAGGTAGACAGCTCGAGGGATCCCTTGTCAACGCCACAGCCGGTGGTCGCATTACCCTGCGGATCAAGATCAACTACCAGGACCCGCCGCTGCAAGGTCGCCAAAGACGCGGCAAGATTGATGCAGGTCGTGGTCTTGCCAACCCCGCCCTTTTGGTTTGCTACTGCAATGATTTCGCCCATGTTATTCGTTCCTTGGCCAGACCCTTTCAGGCGTGGCGTCGCATGACTACCATGTGCCGCTCACCGGCAAGACCGGGGACTTCAAGCCGGGCTACCTCGACCAGTTCCCACCTACTCGACACAGTTGCCAATTCGTCATCCGGATAGCCCCCCTTCATCGCCAACAGACAGCCCCCGGGTGCCACCAGGCTCCCGCAACGACTTACAAACACGCTCAGTGATGAAAAAGCACGGCTGATGACCACATCATAAAGGTCCACGGGCGCAAATGCTTCTACACGAAGATGCTCAACAAGAACGTTGGTAAGCGCCAGTTCGCCGAGCACATGCCTGACAAAACGGACCTTTTTACCTCCCGAATCGAGCAGCGTGAAGTGTCGTTGCGGCTCGACAAGCGCCAACGGCAAGCCGGGAAACCCGGCGCCGGTACCCACATCAAGAACCGCCGCACCGGTCAGAAACGGCCGCGCACTCAATGAATCGAGTATGTGGCGCACTACCATCTCTTGTGGATCACGGACTGCGGTCAGGTTAAACGCCCGGTTCCATTTGACCAATAGCCGTAACAGCCGAGCGAACTGTTGCACAAGTTCCGGCTCCGTTGCGATCTGCATCGTTGCCAGGCCCGTTTGCAAAAGAGCCTGCAGATCTTTTTCTGGCGCTGACATGCTGACAAGCTACCCGGAATGGGTACTGATTGACAATACAGTAGCCCGGTCGAGTGTTGAAAAATTCTGCTAGGACAGGCGGACGATCGTACGGCCCATGACCGTGCCGTCGATATAATCCGTAAAATAACCGCTCAGATCAGCAAGTTCGATCTCACGATTTATGATCCCGTCAAGATGAACCGGAGCCAGGTCGCCGGCCACCCGGTTCCAGACAGCGATACGCAACTCCCTGGGCACTTCGACAGAATTTATGCCAAGCAGGTTGATGCCCCGCAAGATAAAAGGCATGACCGTGGTCGACAAATCGATACCCGCCACCAGCCCGATACTGGCAATGTTTCCGTTCGGTCTGGTGGTCCGCGTAAACCAGGCGAGGATATCGCCGCCAAGGCTATCGACCGCACCACCCCAGATAGTTTTTTCCAGCGGCCGTTCACCGAGTTCCAGTGTTTTGATATTAACTACCTCGGTCGCGCCAAGGCTCTTGAGATACTCAGTAGCTGTCGTTTTACTCGTCAGGGCCGTAACGTCGTAACCGCGTTGACTCAGCATATCGATCGCCACGCTGCCGACCCCGCCGGTCGCGCCGTTAACGGCAATCGGCCCATGCTCCGGCAACTGGCCGTTTTGCTCCATCCGGTGTATGGCCAGTGCCGCCGTGAATCCGGCCGTACCAAGCCCCATGGCCATCCGGGCATCGAGCCCTGCCGGCATCGGTGTCGTCCAATCGCCCGGCACGCGAACATATTCGGCAAAACCGCCGTCATGTGTTTCACTTAACCCGCAGCCGTTGACGATGACTTCATCACCAACAGCGATACGTGGATCACCCGATGAAACAACCGTACCGACAACATCGACACCGCCAACGAGCGGAAAGCGCCGCAGTATTCGCCCGGCGCCGGTGGCCGCCAGAGCATCTTTGTAATTAATACTCGAGTAAGCACCACGAATGATGACATCACCATCACTCAGATCGTCAAGGGTGATCTCTTCCAGCCGTGCCTCTACGTGGCGACCGTCTTCAGAATGAATGCGAAATGCTTTGAAAGGGTTATTAATGGCGCTGCACCAGTCCTGACCGAGCTGCATAATATGCGGTCAGGTCCTTCATATGTTCTGTGGAAAGATTGTTGGCCTGGCTGAAAAAAAACCAACCGACAAGCTGATAAAAATAAGCATAGGGTTCTGGTTACTACATCGATACCGTCCCAAACGAATCCCTATGTTATACGTAATTAAGGCTGGTGACATGCCACCCATGTTTCTCCATGCAATGCCATGGCCGGCGGGCGTTGCTCACACTCCGCCACAGCATTCGGGCAACGTGACTGAAATCCGCAACCAGCCGGGCTTTCCAACTGACCGGATACTTCACCTCGTACGGCAACGTGCTGGCGGCGGCGCTCAACTTCAGGATCGGGCACTGGCGCAGCGGCGATCAGTGCGCGAGTATACGGATGCCGGGGTTGAAAAAATAATTTGTCGGTTGCCGCTATTTCAACCGCCTTGCCCAGATACATGACGATAACCCGGTGACTGATTCGCCGCACCACGGCCAGATCATGGGCAATAAAAACGATTGCCAGGTCCAGTTGCTGCTGCAGGTCAATCAACAGCCGGATAATCTGCGCCTGAACCGTCACATCCAGCGCACTGACGACCTCATCACAAATCAGCAGCCGGGGTTGTGAAATCAAAGCCCTGGCAATGCCAATCCGCTGGCACTGGCCTCCGGAAAATTCATGCGGATAGCGGTTCACACAAGAGGCATCCAGGCCAACCCTGGTTAACATGTCTGCAACCCGGCGGGTACGATCTGCAGGATCCAGTTGAGGATAAAAAGTCTCCAGCGGTTCCATGACGATACGACCGATGGTCATGCGGGGATTCAGCGAGGCCAGCGGATCCTGAAAGATCATCTGCATATCCCGGCGCGCAGTGCGTAATTCCTCTCCATCCAGCGCAGACAAGTCACGATTCAACAGGCAGGTTGAACCGCCACAGGAATCGACGAGCCTTAGCATGGCACGGGCCAGGGTTGATTTCCCACAGCCGGATTCACCGACAATACCAACTGTTTCACCCGGCCTGACTTCGATATTGATGTCATCGACCGCACGCAATACTTGTGGTGCTACAAACAAACGACCGCCCGACACGCTGAATTCAACGCTTACCCCTTTGGCAGACAACACCGGTTCACCATCATTGGTCGGGGCTTTACGGGTAGGATCGGCATGCTCTCCATCGAGCCGCGGCACTGCATCGAGCAGGCTGCGCGTGTAATCGTTGCGCGAACGGTAAAAGACGTCTGCAGTACTGCCCGCTTCCTCCTGCATACCTTCATGCATGACCAGCACTCGATCGCAGCTACCTGCCACAACGCCAAGATCGTGAGTAATCAGGATGACAGACGTCGAAAACTCACTGCGCAGTTCGTGCATCAGGTCAAGGATTTGTGCCTGTACCGTCACATCGAGCGCCGTGGTGGGTTCATCGGCAATCAACAAAGCCGGCTTGCACAGCAGGGCGGTCGCAATCATCACCCGTTGCCGCATGCCACCGGACAATTCATGCGGGTACATGCCAAGACGGCGGCGGGCAGCGGTAATTTGCACGGCATCGAGCAACGCTTCACATTCTCGCCAGGCGGCGCGACGATCCATACCCTGATGCTGACGTAACACTGTCGACATCTGCCTGCCGATCGTAAGGTATGGATTCAACGAGGTCATCGGATCCTGAAAAATCATGGCGATTTGTGCGCCGCGGATGGTGCGCAGATGCGCTTCTGGCAATGCCAGCAAATCCTTGCCGTCAAACAGTGCCCTGCCGGCAGCTACACCATTGGCGGCCAGCAAACCCAGCAAGGCCAACACCGTTTGGCTCTTGCCGGAACCGGATTCGCCGACGATACCAAGGGTCTCGCCAGTCGCGACGTTAAAATCAAGGTCCTGTACCGCATGGACCGGTCCGTCAGGAGTTGCAAAGGTCACATTGAGCCGGTCGACAGACAAGATGGTTGCGGGGCAAGCTTTCATAACGAAGCCCCACGATCACGCGGATCGAGCGCATCTCGCAAACCATCACCCAGAAAATTGAAACAAAATAGCGTGATGGTCAGAAACACCGCCGGAAATATAAGCATCCACGGTGCATTCTCCATTTCCTGCGCACCTTCGTTAACCAATGCTCCCCATGACGTCATCGGTTCTTGTACACCAAGACCCAGAAAGCTTAAAAATGATTCAACCAGGATGACCTGGGGAATGGTCAGGGTAACGTAGACCGCCACAACACCGAGCAGGTTCGGCACAATATGGCGCCCAATGATACGCGCCGTAGTTACGCCACCGGCACGTGCTGCCTCAATAAACTCGCGGTTCTTCAAACTCAGCGTCTGACCGCGCACTATCCTCGCCATATCCAGCCAATTGATGGCGCCAATGGCGACAAAAATCAACAGGATGTTGCGGCCAAAAAATACCATTAGCAGGATGACGAGAAACATGAATGGCAACGCATAAAGAATATCGACAATCCGCATCATGACCTGATCGACACGGCCACCAAAATACCCGGATACAGCGCCATAGGTAATACCGATTACCAGGCTTACCAGTGTCGCAACAATACCTACCAACAACGAGATGCGCCCGCCCTGCAGTGTCCGTACCAGCAAATCCCGACCGAGTGCGTCAGTGCCGAACCAGTGTCCGCTACTGATCGATGGGGCGATTGAAATGTTGTCCCAGTCTGTTGCATCAATACTGTACGCACTGAACAACGGCCCGACGATGACTGCGATCGTGAATAGCGCAAGAATAACCAATGCGGTAATTGCCGCACGATTTCTGCGCAGTACCACCCATGCGTCGTGCCAGAGACTGCGACCGATCGACTGCCTGATTGATTCGCTCACAATCTTACGCGCGGGTCGAGCCAGCCGTAGACCAGGTCAACAAAGAAATTAAATATGATAATCAGTGAGCCGTAGAACACGACCACCCCCATGACAAGCGTGTAATCGCGATTCAGCGCCCCCTGCACAAAAAACCGGCCCAGACCTGGAATGCCGAATATCTGCTCGATGACCACGGAACCGGTTATGACGGCAGCCGTTGCAGGACCGAGATATGAAATAACCGGCAACAATGCGGGTTTGAGTGCATGCAGCACTATAATCCGGGGCATCGTCAAACCCTGGGCACGAGCTGTGCGAATAAACGGGCTGCGTAACACTTCTATCATACTGCCGCGCATCAGGCGCGCAATATATGCGATTTGCGGCATTGCCAGGGCAATAACAGGCAACAACAAATGCCTGACCTCTCCATCACCAAGACCACCGGCCGGCAGCCATCGCAAGCCGACGGCGAACAACAGGATTAGTAATGGTGCAACGACAAAATTCGGGATAGAGATGCCGACCATCATTGCCGTCATGACACTGTAATCAGCAGTCGTATTTTGTTTCAAAGCTGCGTACGCACCGGCGCTGATACCGACCATAAGCGCCAGCAGCATCGCCAGGCCGCCTAGTCGTAACGACACCGGAAACCCGCTGCGAATCAATTCCGTCACACTGAAATCACGATACTGAAACGATGGGCCAAAATCACCCCGGGCAAGATTGGCCAGGTAGCGACCAAACTGTTGGTACAGCGGCTCATCCAGATGATACGCATTGCGCAGGTTGGCCTCGACTTCTGCCGGGAGTTGATTCTCGCTATCGAACGGGCCTCCCGGCGCCGCACGTATCAACATGAATGCCAGGGCAATCAGGATGAATAATGTTGGGATCGCGCTAAGCAGACGACGCAGCATAAAATTCAGCATGGAATACAGACTCCGATCTCCAATACTTTTCTGGTACAGCCCCAAACCGGCTTATACAGGCGTAACCTTAGCAACGATTTTCTGATCTTTTATCAATGCTGCAGAATATAAAAATTCTTCGTGTAGTGATGATCCATGATATTTGGCTGCCGACCTCCAACCCAGCTCTTTATCAGGTGTTTGGATACATAAAAATAAATCGGAATAATCGGCATGTCTTCAAGCAGGACATGCTCAGCCTGATTAAGAAAATCCGCACGTGCCTGCAAATCTGTCTCATCAGCTGCACGCTCAATCAACTCATCATAGCGTGAACTGCTATAACCTGAATGGTTCATTTCATTTGCCGAGTGCATTAATTGTGCAAATGTGAATACGTCATTGTAATCGCCAATCCAGCCAGCCCGAAAAATCTGAGTGATTTTCATAAGCTTGCGGGTTGCAAGAAAAACTTTCCATTCCTGATTCAATAATTTTGTTTCGACGCCAAGTGTTTGTTTCCACATCGAAGCAATAGCAACACTAAGCCGTTTGTGATTTGCGCTGGTGTTGTACAGCAACTCGATCTTCAGTGGTTTATCGATGGAGTAGCCGGCCTCAGAATAAAGACGTTGTGCTTCAGCGTTACGTTCGGCCTGTGTCCAGCCGGCCCATTCAGAAGCAACCTGTTTATAGCCGGCCATCTGCGGCACCCAGCCGTAGGCCGGTATTTCTCCGGCATTTGTAATCCGGCTGGTAATAATGTCCCGATCAATCGCCAGCGAAAGTGCGCGACGCAGTTGCAGATTATTTTTAAACGGTTCACGCGTCATATTGAAGCCAAAATAATAGCTACCAAGATACGGTGAAATAACCAGCTGATCTGCAAGATTTTCACGAATCCATGGTAACTGCTGATACGGTATCTCTTCGGTAATATCGAGTTCATCTGCGCGAAACCGCTTCAGCTCTGCATCCTGATTCTCGATTGAATAGTAGTACACGCTATCTATCGTCGTGGCGGCATTGTCCCGATAAAATTTGTTACGAATAAGCTTTATGTGGGATTGGACGACCCATTCATCCAGTGTATAAGCGCCATTACCGATCAGGCGGCCCTCACGTGCAAACTGATTACCGTATTGCCCAACCGAAGCGCGATGTACCGGATACGTCGTAGAATGAGTCAGCAGGCCGAGCAAATAAGCGGTAGGCCGCTGCAACCTGATAACCAGTGTTAATGCATCCAGAGCTTCGACGCCAAGTTCCTCGGGTGATTTTTCACCCGTGATGACCTCCATTGCATTTACGATTGGCTCCAGGATGCTCGAGTAGTGCGACATCGTTGCCGGATCAGTGCTCCGTCGCAAACTAAATACAAAATCCTCTGCCGTAAGCGGGTCGCCGTTACTCCATTTTGCATCGTCATGCAGATGAAACGTGTAAACAAGTCCATCCGCACTGATATCCCAGCTTTTCGCAACCCCGGGCACGATCGAGCCATCCGGTGCTTCAATCGTCAAACCTTCGAAAAGGTCACGCAGGATGTTAGCCGACGGAACGCCCTCGGCACGATGCGGATCAAGTGTTTGCGGCCCTGTTCCATTCCCCACATGCAGCGTTTGATCCGCCGCCAGTTCGGTGCCCGATGGACCGCCAATCTCGACCGCAGCTTGCGGCGAACCCGCTTCATTACCGCCGCAGCCACCAAGCAGTGCCGCGACAATCGCAAGGCATGCGAGGCTTACGGACGCTGTAAATGAAATCGAACCCGGCACGATTCTCTCAGGCTCTTTTGAGCTGACGTTTTTTAATATGCACCAGCAGCAGGGCAATCGCCGCCGGCGTCATGCCGGAAATGCGTGCAGCCTGACCAAGTGTTGCAGGGCGCGTCATAACCAGTTTCTGGCGAATCTCATTCGACAACCCGCGCACGCCAAGGTAATCCAGATCTTCGGGAAGAATAGTCTGTTCATTGTTCCGTGCGCGATCAATTTCCTGCTGTTGTCTGCATACGTAGCCACTGTAACGCGCATCAATTTCAACCTGGTTATCAATCTGCTCGGTCATCTCGGGCGTTTCTTCCGGTTTCACTTCCCGCGCACCGACTGCTGCAATGCTGGTTAAAGTACGATAATCGAGTTCGGGTCGGCGCAGCAATTCAATGGCTTTTTGTTCGCGCCTGAGTGATCCGCCGAGACGAGCCTGCAGTACATCATCGAGATCACCGGGGCGCACCAGTTTTCCGGAAAGGCGGGCCGTTTCTTTTTCAATTCGCTCACGCTTGATCGCGAAAAATTGCCAGCGTGCGGCATCAATAAGTCCGAGATCACGACCGGTCTCGGTCAGACGCAGATCGGCATTATCTTCGCGCAATAACAAACGATATTCTGCACGACTCGTAAACATCCGGTAAGGCTCCTGCGTGCCACGGGTGATCAGGTCATCGACCAACACACCCAGATATGCCTCATGCCGCTGTGGATACCACGCGGATTTTTCCAGTGCCATGCGCGCGGCATTAATACCGGCCAGCAAGCCCTGCGCACCAGCCTCCTCATAACCCGTTGTGCCGTTAATTTGTCCGGCAAAGAACAAGCCGTTAATTACCTTGGTCTCGAGCGTTGCACGTAAATCACGCGGATCGAAATAATCGTACTCAATAGCATAGCCCGGACGGGTAATTTTTGCATCGGCAAAACCCGGAATCGTCGCAATGAACGCAAGCTGTGTATCGTAAGGCAGGCTTGTAGAAATGCCATTGGGATAGAGTTCAATAGAACTCAATCCCTCTGGCTCAACAAAAATCTGATGTGAATCCTTGTCGGCAAAGCGGGTAATCTTGTCTTCAATTGATGGGCAATAGCGCGGCCCAACCCCGTCAATTGCACCGGTATAAAGTGGCGACCGGTCGAGAGCGCCCAGAATAATGTCATGTGTCGACGCTGTGGTTTTCGTAATATGACACGGCACCTGCTGCGGATGCTCGGCCCTCTGACCAAGAAAAGAAAAAACCGGCGCCGGTTCATCGCCAAACTGTTGCGTCATCACGCTGAAGTCGACGGTTCGCGCATCGATCCGGGGCGGTGTGCCGGTTTTCAGGCGTCCGACGCGAAACGGCATTTCACGCAATCGATCTGCCAGGCGAATTGAAGCCGGGTCTCCGACCCGCCCGCCGCTATGGCTCGACTGGCCAATATGAATCAGGCCGCGCAAAAAAGTGCCAACGGTCAATACCACTGTCGGCGCATAAAATTTAGCACCCAGGCCGGTTACGATGCCGGTGACACGATCTCCGTCAAGTAACAAATCATCGACACTTTGTTGCATGAGTGACAGATTCGGCTGGTCATCCAGCATCCTGCGAATCACCTGCCGGTACAAAACTCGATCTGCCTGGGCTCGCGTTGCGCGTACCGCCGGTCCCTTGCTTGCATTAAGAATACGAAAATGAATACCGGCCCGATCAATTGCGCGTGCCATCAAACCACCCAACGCATCGATTTCCCGGGTCAGGTGGCCCTTACCGATGCCGCCAATAGCCGGATTGCAACTCATCTGGCCCAGTGTATCGAGATTCTGCGACAGCAATAATGTGCGTGCACCGGCACGCGCGGCGGCGGCGGCGGCTTCTGCACCGGCATGTCCGCCACCAACCACGATGACCTCAAAATTTCTGTTCACAATATCCATGGCGCTGATTTCAAGGGCGGCCATTCTACTGTGGAAAGCCTGGTGGGTCACTATTGTCCGATTTATTTCAGCAACTTACGTATGGTTAGCTGGTTACATCATGATTTGTCCGATATGCGCCATATTTAACATAATCGGACTGCCCGACATTGCCAATTGAATCACGGTATTGGCAACATCAATCTGCCAGCATGCACAATCCTTTTCCATCTGGTTCACCCACAGTGAGTACAACACCTGATTTCTCCAAGTTGATTGCCCCCGGTTCCGACAGCGATTTACCGCTGAGTGATGCAATCACCAAATTGGTGACAATGGAACAATTTAACCTGGCCTTCGCAATCTACTGTGGCTGGTCGGTTATTGCCTGGCTCAGTCATATGGCCGGTATGGTTTCAATCAGTATGCAGACCGCAGTAACAAACCTTATCGGTATTTGCGCTACCAACGTGCTGTTTTTCACCATCGCCCGCAGTCAAGCGCCACATAGACCCAGCGAAGAAATAACAGCTCTTGCACAAAGTGTGGTTGGTATTGCCTGGGCCACACTGTTTACATTCATGAGTTCAGGCAGCCACGAACTAAGCATCGGCATTTATGCATCAGTCCTATTGTTCGCGATGCTGCGCGTCAGGCGAAATGTACTAAACCGGCTCACCGTCTTTGCTGTAAGCAGCTACTTGACCATATTCATCATCAAGATGCTAACCCGGGAACCGCCGTCAATAACCCCGGCCAGCCTGGTACAGATTTTGATCTTTATCAGCATCATGTTGTGCCTTGTGGGCACCGGCCGCTATGTTTACCGGCATTACAACCGTATTAAAGGCGAATACAGCCAACTGCAGCAAAGATTTCGCAGCGAATACGCAGGTAGTGGTGTTAATTCGGTGAATCGCCGCTATATCCTTGATCTTCTTGCACGTCATAAGGGTCGGACAGATCGCTCCAACATTACGTTTTGTATCTGTATCTTCAATGCCGATTATGTCGATATGACCACGCTAAAACCGCAACAGGACGTCAAACGGCTCGCCCTTAGAAATGTCGAAGCTGTCATCCGCGCAGAGCTACGTGACATGGACTCACTGAATGGCACCAGTTCTCACGATTGCTTCGAAGCCTATAGTGAAAAGACATTCATAGCGATCCTGCCCGACACAAATTTGACCGGCGCGCAATGTGCGGCAGAGCGGATTATAACTACCGCCACCATGCAGGACGATATAATCGACAATCACACCAGGTTGTGCGGTGGTGTTGCAGAATATCGTCGCGGGGAAATAATTTCTGTCTTACTTGAGCGCGCCGAAGAAGCGCTCAACACAGCGCGTGCATTGAATACCAGTTGCGTCTGCATTAGCGGCCATAGCCCGCCAAAAAAATATAATGCTGCGGTTGTCCGCCTGAAAACAAGCCGCAGATAACCGTTGCAATAAACCCGGGAGAACCTGACCGGGCCCACCCGGATGGCTATTTAATGTACCCGCAGCAACCAGTCGCCGTCCAAAGCGGCTGATATTTCAACTATCGATCAGCCTGCCGAGCCTACCGCTGGTCAAACTATCTTTAACAGACTGTACAACCCATTCATTCAGGTTTTCATCCGGCAGAATTGCCTCGGGTTCGTTATACAACACATCTTCCGGACGATTCGACTGCCGCCCGGCTTCGCCGATAATATCCCGCTGAAACATGTAATCGTAAGCAACATAAACCGAGATAAGAACGTCCTTCTTTTTCTCTGTGAGAACCTGATTAATGGCTTTCTTGGTCGGCTCAATCGAATAGTTAACCAGATGACCGCTCCAGGCCGAGTTAACAATATCGATATTGAGATTTTCTTTAAGATACACGCCAAGTTCAGTCATGAGTTCTTCCCATTGCTGATTGAACTCCGCGTCACCATAAGCAGCAAGAGTTACGCCTACATCACTGCCGTCAACACCATCCAGCAATGATTTGGTACGCCGCAGAATGTTGGTTTTCAGGAACTCGGATGTATCAATATGTTCAAGCAGCGTAACGCGGGCACGCGGACGGTATACCGGCACACCTTCCTTCGGTAAAGACTCAAGCACATCCTTGTCGTTTTTCAGTCCAAGCGCGTTGGGCAAATCCGAATTTGTGTGGCCGCCAACGGTTAAAAACAGCGGTACCGCGATGACTTCATCAAAGCCTTCATCGTCGAAGGCCTTCATCTGTGTGGCAATAGCCGGCTCAGTGTATTCATTGAATGCCGTTCTCACGCCGGCTACATTTGGTAGTGCGAGCAATTTGTCATCAACTGCCTTTTCAACAGCAACCAACATGTCACGCCAGGCCTTCTGTTCTGAGCCATGATTGATGAGCAGAACGCCAATCTTTGGTCCACTGTCAGCACTCGCGGGCGGCTCTGATGGCTGACCACAACCGGTTAGCAATAACGTCATCAAGGTGATCGTAATCAATGCTGTCCATAACTTACTCATTTCTCTCTCCTGTTAAACGATCGGCCAGCTCAGGCTCCCGCCGGTTGTTCGGCAGCATCCTGACCTGACCGCCCGGCATGCTGTTTCGCCGGATTTGATCTGGCTAAGATTGCAATACCATCAAGAACGGCTCCGGTCGGGCACAACATACGACACCACAACATTGGATAGTATGCGGAAACCAGCACCGCCGCCAAAGACAACCAAAACCATTTAGATTCAAATATTTCAAGACCGAACAGATCCGGGAACAATTCAAAGCTGCTCCAGTCCGGAAGCCCGCTGACAATACCTGCAATCAGCGTTATGGTAATTGCCCAGCGAATCAGGTCAAGCACTCGATTAGATACTTTCAGCTTGCCGTGCCAGGGAATAATTCTCAGCAATAATCTTTGTACGTTCCCGTAGGGGCAAATATAACGGCAATATGTATTTGAGTCCCAAATTGCACTGAGCAGAACAATGGCCGCATAAACGCCGAGAATATAGGACCAGCTAATACCCAGGAACGGCTGCGTGAAAGTCGCGTAAGTGAAAGAATTGTTCTGAAAAAATCCGAGATAAGCAATGGTTACGATGCCAAATGCCAGGCTCCATTGCGGTGAGCGCCGGTTAAGTCGCGAAAAGGCAATAATGAACAATACGACAATCAGTGCAGCTTCGAGAACCCAGGTACTCGGTAATACCGGTACGGTCTCGAAACCGGCCGGATTTGTATCGATATAAATCTCCAGCGGCGATTCACGTGCGATACTGACGAGATCGCTGACGCTACGCGCAATGCCCTCGGTTGTCAGTGAAGCGCCACTGACGATGTCAACCTCATAGGTTTTGTCATCGAGCGGAATACCCTGGAAATGCTCATAGAACCCGTCATCTGCAATATCATTCAGATAACTTGTGGTTTCCATGGAAAATACATGTTTAACAGACCGAATCCTGCCATCTGCACCAACCACCATGCCGATATCGATGGGTCCGGCATAACCCTTGATGCGTTTGTTCAGGCCGGTGTTCTCAAAATACAGCTGCTCTACCCGGCCGTTGGTATTTCGCTCTTCAGCATAGTACATATCCAGCGCAGTCTTCAGTTTCACGCCATCCGGATTCTGCGCATGAAGCTTTGCATTTGCGAACACCCGCTCGGCAACTTCCGGTGCCAGCCCCGGGTTAGTTCGTGCATCACCGATGATTCCATGAGTTGGCCGCTGATCGCGCTTTGCGGTCATGACGTGATGATAAGGATTTTTCTCCTTGTCACCCACCACGCCAAATTTTGGCGGGATATACTCTTCACCGGCGCGAACCGGTTCAGTGTACCCGGTGACAAATTCTTCGAATTCGAACACCGGCGGACGTTCCTGTAGTGGACCGTTTATCCAGAAATATACAAACGCCGCAACGATGATCGCCGTCATGCCGATCCTGATCAACGGCAACGCCGTACTGTTAACGGTTGTATTCATTTTTGTTGCGACAACGTGTGCGTTCTGTGGCGTCAGTCGAGTTCGCTGGGCGTAAGCACTTCGCCGACAATATCTGCACCAGCCTGGTGAATACGTTCCACACCTTCCTGAACGATCCTGATTACATATTCGTTAACCTTTGGATCCGGTAGCACCGCATCAGGCTTGTAACGCAACCGCGATGACGTCGGTATGGCATTGACGGCAGCTGCAATCGTATTAACCTGCAGCATTTCATCAATACCCAGCAAGACCGGTATGACAATCACTTCTTCTTCAAGATCGAGTATTTCCTGAATTGCTTTGACCACCGGTTCTCCCGAGTAATCGACCAGATCACCGGCAAAGGCATAGCCGACGGTGTCTATTTCACTCTTGATCTTCAGATAGCGACCGATGCCTTCCATGATCGCCTGCATTTGCTGGCCATAGGCCTGATCGCCATAACCGACCAGCAGAACGCCCATGTCGTCACCACTGTCTTCGCCCTGCAGCGCCAAAACCCGGCGCAACACGTTTTTCTTCAGCGAGCCTCCCTCATTCAGGGACGGCGTCACACTGATACGCGCAAGCGGATAATAGATTTCGAAGCCCTCTTTTTCGAGCTGCTTCATTTGTCCGGCGGCCGAACGTACCCCGATGAGATACAGCAGGTAGTCATTTGAGCGTACCGATTCAGCCGCGATCATCAACGGCACAACGACCACCTCGTCATAACCCGCCTCATCGAAAGCACGCATTTGCGAGGCAATATTCGGTGTTGCTTCATCAATATAGGCTAGCCGAACATCGGTTACGGGCGTGCTGCTGAGAATCGGCTCACGAACCTCGGCTGCCAGCGTTTCCAGCTGGCCGGTCCATTGTGCTGATTGTGATCCGTGGGCGACAAGCAAGACGCCGATACTGGTCTTGCTTGGGTCAACGGGTGCGGGGCCGCTGTCACATGCGGTCAACAGAGCCAAACAGAAGATCCCGGTCAACCCCAGGCTATAGATTGTTCTGATCAATTTATTCTCCTACTGTCCGGCAACCCGGCAAAGCTATGCAGCACCGCAATATCTGATCATTTATGCCGAATGCCCACCGTAATTATCCAGTTAATTCATTTGTTTATGCTATTTTTCATGGCGACCATTTTTACCACTGTAGCGGTCCGGTCGTCTGTTGTCTGTTGTCTGTTGCTAGAGTCGGAACTTTAGCAGAAAAAGATGACAAATCCTTGTCATTCCGTAACAGTATGTAACAATTTATTACATCGTTAGATTCGGACGTGTGTTTTTTATCGCCTGCTCTACACAATGGCATCGATGATCCAGCACAGCATTGATACTGATATGCTAAATTATTGCAATCATAAATCTCCGGTCGTTTGCCCCTCAGGTGGAGTCAATACATAATGCCAACAATTGCTATTCGTATCACTATACTAAGTGCCGTCATGGCAGCATACATCGGTGTGGCCTTTCGCGGTATCGAGTACGACCCGATGGAAGCCGGCCCGTCATTGCTGGCTTATTTTCTTGTCATCATCATTTGGACACTGATAGCTGTACCGCTATACAAGATCAAAACCCGGGCAGATGATGAAGTACTGGCTGCCTTCGCATTTCGCTGCTGGGCTATTACTGCCACGCTGGCAACGCTTGGGATCATCATTTTCTCGGCGATGGATATTGCCTCGGCCGGGGAATTCCGTGACAGCCCCATTATCGGCACCATCCTTATGGGCGTAATGGTAGTCGCGCTTAATTACGCACTTACTTTTGTACTGCAAAACCTGCTGTCGAAACGACGCCGGGTACGGTAAGCGCAACCGGCAACTGTGCTATTAGGGATAAATCTGGTTACTCTCGGCAACTCTGGACGGCTTTCTACTTTCCGATACAGAACGCTGAGAAGATTTCACCCAGCAGATCGTCACTGCTGAATTCACCGGTGATCTCGGCCAGATGATTTTGTACCTGTAACAACTCTTCCGCCATCAGTTCGCCCGCCGCATACTCGAGCAACTGGGTCCTGCCGGACAGAAAATGATCGTAGGCCTTACCCAGACTATCGAGGTGGCGCTGGCGTGCAGTAATCATTTCGCCACCACCCGTTTCATACCCGATCACCGTCTTGATTCGCTCACATAACGCATCAATACCGTCACCAGTCAGCGCAGAGATATTCACGCTATCTGAACCTGCCGCATCCATACCCGACGGCTCTGCGGTCAGATCGATTTTATTACGCACCAGGGTAAAGCCAAGATCACCTGGTAATTCATTTCGCAACATGGCGCCATGATCTATCGAGGTATCGGTCACATCGATGATGATGAGGGCATGATCAGCTGCGGCTATTTGTTGTCGGGCACGCCTTATGCCTTCCTGTTCGATAACCCCTTCACTATCACGCAGCCCGGCCGTATCAATAATGTGCACCGGCAACCCATCGATTTCGATATGTTCGCGCACGATATCTCGCGTGGTACCTGGAATGTCGGTAACGATAGCCGCATCGTAGCCTGCCAGTGCGTTCAACACTGATGACTTGCCGGCATTGGGTCGTCCGGCCAGTACGATATGTACGCCATCACGCAATAATCTGCCGATGCGCATGGTTTTTTCCAGTTGAGCAAATTCACTATCTACATCTTCAAGCCGGGCCAATAACGCTGCATCGTTAAGAAAGTTAATTTCTTCTTCAGGAAAATCGATTGCAGCTTCAACGTGCACACGCAGTGCTGTTACTTTGTTGTTTAATGCATATACAACTGTTGAAAATTTCCCCTGCAACGAGCGCTGCGCTGCTCGTGCGGCTGCTTGCGAGCCGCTGTCAATCAGATCGGCGACTGCTTCTGCCTGACTCAGGTCAAGTTTGTCGTTGATGAATGCACGCCGGGTGAACTCACCCGGCTCTGCAAGTCGTGCACCAAGTTGCACGATTCTTGCTATTAACATGTCGGTTACTACTCTGCCGCCGTGACCTTGCAACTCAAGCACATCTTCACCGGTGAATGAATGTGGGGCAGGAAAAAAAAGCGCAATACCTGAATCGATCGATTCACCCTCGGCATCCAGAAAATTACTATGCGTCGCAACTCTCGGCTGCGGTAGTTCGGCAATAATGCCTGCAGCAATGGAACCGACTGCCGGGCCGGAAATTCGAATCACCGCAACACCGCCACGACCAGCCGGTGTCGCCCGGGCTACGATTGTTTTTATTGATGTTTCACTGTGTGCAACCGACATTGAAGCACCGTCCAGTCAGCTGGCTATCCAGTCATCGAATGCAGTTGCAACGAATCTGGACAAAATCATCGCTGCCGAATCAGTCTGCGCCGAGAACCTTGTTAATACGCCATTGCTGTGCCATCGACAGCACCGAGTTCGTTAACCAGTAGAGAACCAACCCGGCCGGAAAAAAAGCAAACATACCAGTAAATATAAGTGGTAAAAATTGCATAATCTTGGCCTGCATTGGGTCGGGCGGCGGCGGATTCAGTTTCTGCTGGTAAAACATGGCTCCACCCATTAACAGCGGCAGAATAAAAAACGGATCTCGTGTCGACAGATCTGTAATCCACAACATAAAAGGTGCCTGGCGCATTTCGACACTCTCAAGCAGCACCCAATAAAATGCGATAAAGAATGGAATCTGAATAAGCATAGGCCAGCATCCGGCGGCAGGATTGACCTTTTCGCGTTTATATAATTCCATCATTGCGCGGCTTAGCGCCTCACGATCATCTTTGTGGCGCTCCTGCACGGCCTTGAGACGCGGCGCGATCTTGCGCATCTTTGCCATCGACCGCCCGCTCTTTTCAGTCAGTTTGTAAAACACCAGTTTGATCAGCAGGGTGACGATAACAATCGTCCAACCCCAGTTGCCGACGATGTCGAAGATCTTCTGTAACAACCAGAACAGTGGCTGGGCGAGTACGGTTAACCGGCCATAGTCGACCGTCAACTTAAGCCCATCAGCAACTTCAGCTAATTGCGCCTGCAGTTTTGGACCGACAAACAATGTTGATTCAAATACAGCCTGATCACCAACCGGGATTGATGTTGCTGCTGAATCCATCACCCGGGTAAGCGTAAAGTTACCGTCAAATGTACTGGTATATTTTCGTGCCGCTTCTGCTGGCGGTACTGCTGCAACGAGAAAATGGTGCTGAATCGAAGCGATCCAGCCATGCGTAATTGCTTGATCAAACGGTTCCTCACCCAAATCCTCGGCATCAAGCTTTTTATATTTTTCACCATCGTATATGACCGGTCCGACGAAAGAGTATGAGTCGACGTCGAACATCGAGCGCTCAGGAGGCCTGTACTTGCGCTTGATCTGCAAATAACTGCCAGCCCGATACGGTTCCGTACCAGCATTATAGAAAACCTGATCAAGACCGATCGCATAACTGCCACGATAAAATCGATATATTTTTTCTGCTGACAGGCCATTCTCACCCTGCCAGTGCAAGGTCACAACCAGCTGATTCTGTCCATCGGCAAGAACATATTCATCCTGAGTTGCAGTAAATTTGCTGCGATGATTGGGTGCCGGCACACCCTCCTGAGAATACAGCCCGGATCCAAGCACAAAAAGATTGGCCGGGTCACCCGAAAGCAGCTGCACTGAATTATTTGGGTCGCCCTTGGTCACCGGATAAGCAGGCAACTTTGCAAATTGCAAATCGCCACCATCAAGATTGATCTTGATATCCAGCACGTCTGTCTGCACGTGAATTACGTTAGCGGCACTTATTTGTCCGACCCCGGTACGGGTATTGTTGGTGGTTGATAAGGTTGTGCCTGGCGACAATTCAGAGGCAGAAAGCTCCGGCAAACTGGGCAAATCATCGATCATGGGCTCCGCATCTTGCAACCCAGGCGATGATAGACCGGCGCTGTCCAATGCAGTCGGCGTCGGTGCATAGTCCTTTTGCCAGGTCTGGTAAGACAGCCAGATCAGGACTCCAAGGCCCATCCACAGAAAAAGTCGGATGTTATCCATATATAGCCATCACTACGTTTGGTTAATGCGGACCACGATCCGCCAATGTTGTTCCAGGCTCGCAAACAGGTCGCCATTTACCGCCGTTTCCGACTGGTTACGTGCCATGATAACGATGTCGACGCCCAATAGCTGATTTTTAGCGAGGCGGAAACTATTCCGTATTATTCTTTTCAGGCGATTCCGAGCCACCGCGTACCTTATACGCTTTTTTGCAATCGCAAGGCCAAGCCGTGGATAGTTCAGATCATTGCGGCAATACAAAATAGTAAAATATTTATCGCCAGATCGTTGAGCGTGCTTGAAAACATGGGAAAAATTTGCAGCCTGGGTCAGGCGGTTCTGGCGCGGGAATCCCTGTCCCTGGATGAACTTGCCGGCAATTTTTATTTCTGAAGAATGTCGTTGCACAATTAAATCGCCGACTCGTGGTGCCGGTCTGACCCATCCGGCACAGCCTCGCTAAGCGTATAAAATAGGTGCAGTATCTTGCTCAGCGCGAGAGTTGTGCGCGGCCTTTGGCCCGACGACGCTTGAGAATCAAGCGGCCTCCACGAGTAGACATACGCGCCCGGAAACCATGGGTGCGTTTGCGCTTTATCCTGCTCGGTTGGTAGGTGCGTTTCATGACCTTAAAAAATCCAGCCTAATCGGTAGCCTGACGTAAAAAGAGCGCGAAGATTACGCACGACCGTCGATCATGTCAATACCGCAAGCTCCTGTGGATAAGTCCGCCCGACCGGTATAAACTTTGCTGGTTACGAATAACCCTACAATAACGAGTTCCTTGGGAAATCTAACGTGCAAGCCTCCATCTGGAATCGCTGCGTACATCAGCTACGCGCCGATTTATCCGAACAACAGTTCAACACCTGGGTGCGCCCGTTACAGGCCGTTGAAGATGATCTGGCGCTTAAATTACTGGCGCCAAACCGGTTCGTCGTCGACTGGATCAAGCAAAATTGTATGGACAAAATCACCAACCTTGCTGGTGAAAACGGTCAGCAGCAATTTGCGGTCAGTATCGAGGTTGGCAGCCGATCCACCGGTCCGGTGGTGGAGGTAAAAAGCACCAACACCAAGCCGTTGTCGGGTGCTTATATCGGGGGTAAACTGAACCCCGACCTCACTTTCGACATGTTTGTCGAGGGTAAAAGCAATCAGCTTGCACGCGCTGCAGCAATACAGGTTGCCCAGAATCCTGGCCGGGCGTATAACCCGTTATTCATTTACGGCGGTGTAGGGCTGGGTAAAACACACCTGATGCAGAGTATCGGCAACCTGATCGTCGAACAACGCCCGACCGCCCAGGTTGCCTATGTACATTCGGAAAAATTTGTTGGCGACATGGTCTCCGCACTACGCCACAACACCATTAATGAGTTCAAGCGGGCCTATCGTTCGCTCGATGCGCTGATGATTGACGATATCCAGTTCTTTGCTCGCAAGGAGCGTTCTCAGGAAGAATTCTTCCATACATTCAATGCTTTATTAGAGGGACAACAGCAAGTTATCCTGACTTGTGACCGTTATCCGAAGGAAGTCGATGGGCTGGAAGAACGCCTGAAGTCACGCTTTGGCTGGGGCCTTACTGTTGCCATAGATCCGCCGGAGCTAGAAACCAGTGTCGCCATCCTGATGAGTAAGGCAGCGACAGCCAATACCGACCTGCCGGAGGACGTTGCTTTTTTCATAGCCCAGCGTATTCGTTCCAATGTTCGTGAACTTGAAGGTGCTCTGCGACGTATCATTGCAACATCTTCATTTACCGGCCAACCGATTACACTCGATTTTGCCAAAGAAGCGCTTAAGGATTTACTCGCTTTACAGGACAAGCTGGTAACGATTGAAAATATCCAGAAGACTGTAGCCGAATATTTCAAAATTCGTATAGCCGATCTGCTGTCCAAAAGCCGACGACGTTCCATTACCCGTCCAAGACAAATTGCAATGAGCCTGGCAAAACAATTAACCACCCACAGCTTGCCGGAGATAGGTGATGCTTTCGGTGGACGCGACCATACGACTGTTTTACATGCTTGTCGTAAAATTGCAGATTTACGTATTTCTGAAAGCCGTATTGCAGAGGATTATCAGAATTTATACCGCACATTAACTAGCTGATTTCATACCATCCTGTTTATTGATCATTTATAAGTGGTAGATAAGTTGTGAACAAAATTTGGTCTGGTAAATGAACACAGGTTATGCACAGATGATACCGGATTCAGGGTGGTATATCCCCATGCTGTTATTCGTATAACTAACTGATTATTAATAGTAAAATCGAGTTTTACAAAGAACCTACCTGCCCTAATAATAATAATAATCTTAATATATATATTTAATTTATTAAGGGATTATGCATGAAGATCACAAGCTCCAGAGAATCTTTTCTGCGACCACTACAAGCTATTATTGGTGTTGTTGAACGTCGTCAAACCATGCCGATCTTAGCCAACGTGTTATTACAGGTAAAAGACGGGCGTTTATCTATTACTGCCTCTGATCTTGAGGTCGAACTCGTTGCTGAAGCTGATGTCGATGAAGTTGATGCGCCCGGAGAAATTACTGTACCTGCCCGTAAATTTCTTGATATTTGCCGCAACTTGCCGGAGGAATCGACGCTCAGGCTTCACCTGGATGGTGATCGTATTATCCTCAAGTCCGGACGTAGCAGGTTTTTGCTAGCGACATTACCGGCCACAGATTACCCGGTGATCGACGATATTAATGCGAACCAGGAAATTACTGTCGGCCAGGCAGAATTTCGCCGGTTGCTCGACAAGACCCATTTTTCCATGGCTCAGCAGGATGTGCGTTATTACCTGAACGGTCTGTATGTGGAGATTGATAATGAGTCTGTGCGTGCCGTTGCCACAGACGGTCATCGGCTAGCACTGAGTGAAATGGAGATCAGCAATCCTGTTAATGCATCGCAGCAATTTATAGTCCCACGCAAAGGTGTTCTTGAGTTGCTGAAATTACTGGGTGATGGTGGTGAGGTGCGGTTATCTATCGGCACCAACCATTTGCGCGTTCATGTTGGCAATATCCGCTTTACATCTAAACTGATTGATGGTCGCTTTCCAGACTATGGCCGGGTAATCCCAAAACCTGAAGGCAACCTGTTAATGACCGGACGTGATTATTTGCGCAGCGCCCTGCAACGGGCATCAATTTTATCCAATGAGAAGTATCGTGGTGTGCGACTGGATTTATCTGCAAAGTCATTACGAATTCAGGCTAATAATCCGGAACATGAAGAAGCACAGGATGAGCTGGAGGTTGATTACAACGGCACGGACATGGAAATCGGTTTCAATGTTAATTACTTGATTGAAGCCCTTTCAGCGGTCGATACCGATGATGTTGAAGTTGGTTTTATCGACTCTAATAGCAGTTGCGTCGTCAAGTGTCCGGGCGAGACTGACTCAAAATTCGTCGTTATGCCGATGCGGCTTTAACGAATAATGTAGCGGATTTAAATTCAATGGTCATAGAAAAAATTGCGTACCTGTTCTGGCAATCAAATCCGACATCCACATCTTCCATAGCTGAATAATGAGCCCCGAGGCCGGACTCCTGTTGCTGCGGGCACAACACCTGCGGTGCCTGGATGCAATTGAACTGATAGCCGATCCGGCGCAAAACATTATTGTAGGTAAAAACGGGGCGGGAAAAACCAGCATCCTGGAAGCTATCTATTACCTGGGGCGGGGAAAGTCTTTCCGACCCGGCCTGGCATCAATGCTCATCCAGTACGATCAGGAAGAATTTAATATTTTCGGTGAGGTTGCGAAACCACCTGGACGACATCGTTTGGGCATTAGTCATGGCCGTGAAGGTCGGCAGGTTCATTTTGATGCTCAGGCACAGGCAACGCTGGCGGATCTGGTTGCAGCATTGCCGGTACAGATTATAGATCCGGAAGTTCATCAACTGATACAGGGTGGGCCAAAGGGGCGACGAGAATTCATCGATTGGGGTGTGTTTCACGTGAAACATGATTTCCTTGGTGCGTGGCGGCGTTATCGCAGAGCTTTAAAGCAACGCAATGCAGCTTTAAAGCAGGGAATGGCAAAACAGTCCGTTATGGCCTGGGACCCGGAACTGATTGAGTCCGGTTTGGTAATAGATGCGGCAAGAAAAGAATATGTGAGTGCCTATATGCCATTAATGTCGTCGATTAGCTCCGAACTGCTTCTAAATGAGGTGATTTGTTGCTATCAATCGGGTTGGGCAAATGCAGGATCATTTGCTGAAGCCCTGTCAGCCAGTTGGGATCGGGATTGCAACAATGGCGCAACACAGGTTGGTCCACATCGGGGCGAACTGTTAATCCAATCCGATGGTCAGCCAGCACGTAATCGCCTGTCACGTGGTCAGCAAAAATTATTATCGATTGCCCTGGTGCTGGCTCAAAGTATTTTTGTTGCCCGGTCGCAGCAGCGCAAGGTCACATTACTGGTCGATGAGCCCGCAGCTGAACTCGACTCGGCTCATGTCCATAAACTTATTGAAATACTGAGCTGCGAAGAATTGCAATTATTTATTTCCACGCTGGATCTGGATGCCTTACCTGTCAATGATACGGCACGGGTGTTTCACGTGGAACGTGGCGCTTTATCTACTCTGATATAATCGCTCAGTTCACCTTCAGGGAAAAAAAATGGCCAGCGAAGAAAATTATGATTCCAGTAATATCAAGGTTCTTAAGGGTCTTGATGCGGTCAGAAAACGCCCTGGTATGTATATCGGTGATACCGATGATGGTACCGGTTTACACCATATGGTTTTCGAGGTTGTTGATAATTCTATCGATGAGGCCCTGGCCGGTCATTGTTCGGAAATTAACGTCACCATCCATCAGGATGAATCGATAACCGTCAGTGATGACGGACGCGGTATACCGGTTGGTGAGCACGCGGAAGAGGGCAAGTCCGCAGCTGAAGTGATCATGACCGTGTTACATGCCGGCGGCAAGTTTGACGATAATTCCTACAAGGTTTCCGGGGGTTTGCACGGTGTCGGTGTGTCGGTTGTTAATGCATTGTCCGAGTCATTGCACCTGGTGATTTTTCGTGAAGGCAGTATTCATGAGCAACATTATCAGTTAGGTGATCCGCTCGGACCGCCGAAAACCACGGGTAGTTCGGAGAAAACCGGGACTTCGATTCGCTTTAAACCGAGCGCTGATATTTTTTCAAATATCGTCTTTCATTACGACGTTCTGGCAAGCCGACTACGGGAATTGTCTTTCCTGAACTCGGGTGTTCGCATCCGACTCCTTGATGAACGCGAGAACAAGGAAGACATATTTGAATTCGAGGGCGGGATAAAGGCATTCGTGCAGCATCTGAACCGAAACAAAGCGCCCATACAAGGAACTGTTGTTAATATTGACGCAGAGCAGGACGGTGTTGTGGTTGCGGCTGCGCTGCAATGGAACGATGGTTACCAGGAAAACATGTTTTGCTTCACTAATAATATTCCCCAGCGTGATGGTGGTACCCACCTGGCCGGTTTTCGTAGCGCTTTAACGCGGACCCTGAATGTTTATATCGACAAAGAAGCAACAACCAAGAAGGAAAAGACCAATACGACAGGTGACGATGCACGTGAAGGTTTGACGGCCGTATTATCAGTCAAGGTACCCGATCCGAAATTTTCCTCACAGACCAAAGACAAACTGGTTTCGTCTGAAATCAAGGGTATTGTAGAAGCGGCTGTTTCGAGCGGGCTTGAAGATTTTTTGCTGGAAAATCCCCAGGAAGCCAAAAGCATAGTTTCAAAAATTATTGATGCTTCGCGCGCACGTGAAGCAGCACGCAAGGCTCGTGAGATGACCCGGCGCAAAGGTGCGCTGGATATTGCCGGGTTACCCGGCAAACTAGCCGATTGTCAGGAAAAAGACCCGGCATTGTCAGAAATCTTCCTGGTGGAGGGCGATTCAGCAGGCGGTTCGGCCAAGCAGGGTCGCGACCGACGTACCCAGGCAATACTGCCGCTAAAGGGTAAGATACTGAATGTAGAACGCGCCCGTTTCGATAAGATGCTGGCTTCAGCCGAGGTCGGCACATTAATCACAGCGCTCGGTTGTGGCATCGGCCGGGAAGATTTTGATGCGGATAAATTACGCTATCATCGTATTATCATCATGACCGATGCCGATGTCGACGGCTCGCATATCCGCACCCTGTTGCTGACATTTTTCTACCGACAGATGTTGCCGCTCATCGAACGCGGTCATATCTATATTGCACAACCGCCGTTATACAAAGTGAAACGCGGCAAACAGGAACATTACGTCAAAGACGATGCAGAACTGGACGCGTACCTGTTAAATGTTGCCATCGAGAAGGCAGCGTTGCATGTTAACGGCGAAGCGCCGCCTATTACCGGGCAGGCACTGTCCGGGCTTGCTTCCAAGTATGTCAGTGTCATGAATATCATTGAGCGGTTGTCCCGGCGTCACGAACGGGCGCTGCTCGAACAGATGATTTATTTGCCGGAAATCAGCGCAGAGCATCTGACAGATGCAAAAATTCTGACTGAGTGGGCCGGGCATTTACAACAGGCACTTAATCAGACCGCCAACGCATCGAAGGCGCAGTACCATGTGAACGTTACACAATCTGATGAAGCCGTAACAGGGTTTTGCATCAGTCGTTTGCAACATGGTGTCGAAGATTGCAACGATGTGTCGATACATTTTTTCGCTTCACCTGAATATGCTCACTTTGTTGCTTTGGGCAAAGATATTAACGGCCTCATCGAAGCAGGTGCATACGTTACCCGTGGGGAGAACCGGCACGATATAGCGTCTCTCAAAGAAGCCGTCGAGTGGCTTATGAATGAGGCACGCAAAGGTCAGGCAATCCAGCGTTACAAGGGTCTCGGCGAAATGAACCCCGAACAATTGTGGGATACGACTGTTAATCCGGCAACCCGTAGCCTGATGCAGGTCAGGATTGAAGATGCGGTTGCGGCAGACGAGATTTTCACCACGCTGATGGGCGATCAGGTCGAACCACGCCGGCAATTCATTGAGAACTTTGCACTGACGGTCGAGAATCTCGATATTTAACTCGGTAAATTCGGGCGTGGCTGCAGCCGTAATATGGTGTTGCTAAAGTTTTGCAACAGTTTCGCTTTTTGTCTGGATGCATACACTCAGTTACGTAGTTCAGTAATCTTTGTTTCGATCCAGCGCTGAATTTCTTCGTTTATGGCGCGCGGCTCATGTCCGGTAGGATCAATCGGCGGCCCAATGACAAAACGAACCGTACCCGCTCGTTTTCGCCAGCCGCGTCTGGTCCAAAAGTCGCCGGCATTGTGGGCAACGGGCAAAATAACGGTATTGGCTTCCTGTGCCAGCAGGGCTCCGGAGATTCCGTAGCGACGTGTTTCACCGCTACGCATACGCGTTCCTTCCGGAAAAATCATGATCCACAAACCTTTGGCGTGGCGGTTTTTTCCTTGTGTTATGACCTGTTTGACCGCTGCCCGGCGAGCTTTACGATTAATTGCGATCGGCTGCAGGCAGGCTAACGCCCAGCCAAAAAATGGGGTCAACAACAACTCCCGTTTCAACACCCAGGTCTGTCGGGGGAACAGCTTTAATAGGGCAATGGTTTCATAAGTTGAAGAGTGCTTGATGAATACCACACAATTTTTTTCAGGAATATGCTCTGCACCCTCGATACTGTAATCCAGCCGGCAGAGTATTTTGCAGACCCAGAGGGTGAATCGAGACCACACCAATGCCGGCATGTAACTGAGATCTTGGCCGAATGGGCGCAGGATAATGACCAGGGTCGCAAAGGGCGCGATACTAACGAACATAATGGTAGTAAACAGAATTGATCTTAGGGTCAGCATCGATATCACGCGGTTAGTTGAGCGGCAACGGCGCTCAGGTCATCAAGAACAGTAACGCTCTGATCTGCCGGCAGACATTGCTCGGTGTCAAGACCGTTGCCGGTGCGCACAAGAATGGCCGGTGCGCCGAATGCCCAGGCGGCTTCCAGATCTCGTAATGAGTCACCCACAATAATCATGTCCGCAGCGTTGCGATGATACTTCCGGGCAATCTGGCGTAGTAATCCGGGTTGCGGTTTTCTGCAATCACACCCTGCCTGGGGATCATGCGGGCAAAAATAAATCCCATCAATTCGCCCACCGGCAGCGGTTAAGGTTGCCAGCATCTTGGCATGAATATCCTCAAGTGTTTCAGGTGAGAACAGACCGCGTCCGATACCCGATTGGTTGGTGGCGACCACGACCGTAAAGCCGGCATCGTTAAGCTGCCTGATCGCTTCAGGACTGCCGGGCAATGCTATCCATTCGTGCGGCGATTTGATAAAGGTTGTCGAATCATGATTGATGACGCCATCCCGATCCAGCACGATCAAAGGCCGCAGTGACCGCTGGCTCGAGTCTGTTGAAAGCTCGCTCATAGTGTCTGTCTCAACGTGGCGGTATGCAGGAAATATCCGCTACATCAAGGAATAGCTGCCGCAACCGGCTTAGTGTCGTCAGTCGGTTCAGGCGCAGCCGCTGGTCTTTGTCCATCACGAGTACGGTGTCGAAATACGCATCAACCGGTTGTTTCAGGCCGGCCAGGCGATCCAGAATACCCGCGTAATTGCGTGCAGCGATATCCGCACGATGGGGTTTGGCAATGTTGTCAAGCGCGGTAAACAAGGCTCGTTCCTGTTCGGTTGCAAACAGTGAGGTGTCGATGTCGCCCGTTTCGGGTGTATCGGCGGTCTTTAAAATGTTGGCGATACGTTTGTTGGCACTGGCGAGACTGTCAGCCGCAGCCAGGTTCATAAACGCACAGACAGCGACAATTCTCTGGTACAGATCAAGCGGTGCAGGAGGGCGGCGGACGCGTACGGACTCGAATATTTCTGCCGTGACCGTGCCGGCTTCCAGTCCGGGGGCATGGCCATCGAGAAAATAGCCGCGCGCTCGATCCAGCAGGAACGTATAGAGATCATCACGCAGAGTGGCCTGATCCGTGACCTCGACCGGTTGCACGCTGACCGCATGATCAAGCAGCGCCACGATGTCGACATCCAGCTGTGCCTCGATCAGGATACGGATAATACCGAGGGCAGCCCGACGCAGTCCGAACGGATCCTTGTTGCCGGTGGGTCTTTTTCCCATAGCAAAAATCCCGGCCAGCGTGTCGAGCCGGTCGGCGATGGCCAGAATTTTGCCGGTCTTACTTGCGGGCAGGGGGCCGCCGGCTTGCGTCGGCAGGTATTGTTCTTCGATAGCAATGGCGACGGCGCTATCCTCACCGTCGAGTTCCGCATAATAGCGGCCAATCCGGCCCTGCAATTTGGGAAATTCACCGACCATCTCGGTCATCAGGTCGGTCTTGGCCAACTCCGCAGCGCGGCGAACAATAAGTTCGTCGCCACCCAGTGTTGCTGTCAGCATTGATGCCAGTTCCGCGACCCGGGCCGATTTATCCCGGAGGTTACCGAGACGTTTTTCGAATACGACATCTGCCAGCCCTGGCAGGCGCGATTCGAGTTTGATCTTGCGATCGGTATCCCAGAAAAATCCGGCATCGGCCAGGCGTGGTGCGACGACGCGTTCATTACCCTTGCGCACTTCATCGGGTTGTGAACTGTCAAGGTTGCTCATGGCGATGAAGTGCGGCATCAGTTTGCCGTCTTTGCCGCGTAACGGAAAGTAGCGCTGGTGATCCTGCAGGGTTGCAATCAGCACCTCTTCGGGCAGGCGCAGGAATTGCGGATCAAAATTGCCGGTTACCGGAACCGGCCACTCGACCAGCGCCGTTACTTCGTCAAGTACGGCCGGTTCGAGAATAACTTCGGCGTTGAGTTCGCCGGCGATGGTTTTGGCCAGTTCAACTATGCGCTGACGTCGGGCATTGAAGTCCGCGATCACCCGCCCCTGTTCCCGAAGGCCGAGTTCATAGTCGCCGGCAACCCGCAGTGAGAAGGGTACCGGTGCGTGAAACCGATGGCCGCGTGTTGTAGAGCCTGCGGTAACATCCAGTATGGTCGCCGGTATAACGGTGTCGCCGAGCATCATGACGAGCCAGTGAACGGGCCGGACAAATTCAACATCGGAGCTGCCCCAACGCATTCGTTTCGGGATCGGCAGTTCTGCCAGTGTTGCGGAGATGATGTCCGGCAATAGTTCGGCCGTATCGTGGCCCGGTTTTTCACCGCGGTATATCAGCCATTCACCTTTATCAGTCTTGAGCCTGTCGAGTGCATCAAGCGTGACATTCAGACCTTCGGCAAATGCAGTTGCGGCGCGGGTCGGCTCACCGTCAGCATCGAATGCAATGCGCGTCGGTGGCCCGCGCTTTTCTATTTTTTGCGGTGCCTGGCGTAATTGCAGGTCATCGATCAGGATTGCGAGGCGTCTCGGTGTGGCATATGAGCGCAGGTTGCCCATGGTCACACCGGCATCAACCAGCCGCGAGTGCACGCCGTCGGCAAAGGCCTGTTCAAGTCGTCCCAATGCTTTGGGCGGCAGTTCTTCGGTGCCCAGTTCGACGAGAAAATCTGCCTGATCAGCCATCGGATACACTCACTCTTGATGCTTGGCGGCGGTTGCACTGCTGGTGTTCAGCAGCGGGAATCCGAGTGTCTTGCGACTCTCGTAATAAGCTTCGGCAACCGAGCGCGCCATTTGCCTGATGCGCAGGATATATGCCTGTCTTGCCGTGACCGAAATTGCGCGACGGGCATCAAGCAGGTTAAAAGTATGTGATGCGTCAAGAATTTGTTCGTAAGCCGGTAAGGTCAGATGTTGTCCGATTAATTCGCTGCAGAGTCGTTCCGCAGCTTCGAAACGGTCGAACAACACAGCTGTGTCGGCTGCTGTGAAGTTATAGCGTGACATCTCGACTTCATTTTGATGAAACACGTCACCATAGGTAACCGTCCCGTCCGGTCCTGTATTCCAGACCAGATCGTAGACACTGTCCACACCCTGTAGATACATCGCGATACGTTCCAGGCCGTAAGTGATCTCTCCGCTGACTGGTCTACAGTCGAGTCCGCCCACCTGCTGAAAATACGTGAACTGGGTGACTTCCATGCCGTTCAGCCAGACCTCCCAGCCCAGCCCCCAGGCGCCGAGTGATGGCGACTCCCAGTTGTCTTCGACAAAACGGATGTCATGGATGAGTGGGTCGATCCCCAGAGATTCCAGGGAATCAAGGTATAAGTCCTGAATGTCCGGTGGCGATGGCTTTAAAACGACCTGGAACTGGTAGTAATGCTGGAGTCGGAATGGATTTTCACCATAACGGCCGTCGGTTGGTCTGCGGCTTGGTTGAACGTAGGCTGCGCGCCAGGGTTCAGGGCCAATAGAACGCAGGAAAGTTGCCGCATGAAAGGTACCGGCACCCATCGGCATGTCATAGGGCTGCAAAACAACACAGTTATGTTCACCCCAATATTGCTGGAGCGCGAGAATCAGATTTTGAAATGTTGACGGGGTTGTCCGGATGCTCACAGTGATGCCCTGATTTACTCTGGCGCGCAAGTATAGCGTCATTTTACGGTGCTACCGGATAAATACGGCGGTCAGGTCTGCAAATGATAAGTTCGCAGCAGGTGATTAGGCATCGTCTGCATTTATTCTCAGCGCGGTCTGATCTGAGACAGTGCAATATTATCTCGACATGCACTACAATAGTGCATCTGAAATATTGGTTTTAAAAAAAATATTAATTAAATCAGTTATTTATTGATTCAAGCTGGTTGGTACGATTTGTGCAAATGGAATCTGACCAACCCTAACAATAAAGCTAGGCCTAGAAACACGAAAGTTTCGATCATCACCAGAATTTTTTCGTTACAGAATATCCCCGGAGGGAATGTCATGACAGTAGCTGACGCACTCAGCCTGATAAAAGATAAAGAAGCCAAGTTTGTAGATCTGCGTTTCACAGATACGAAGGGTAAGGAACAACACGTTACCGTCCCGGCAAAGGCTGTTGATGAGAGCTTCTTTGAAGATGGCAAGATGTTTGATGGTTCGTCGATTGCCGGCTGGAAAGGCATTAATGAGTCCGACATGATCCTGATGCCGGATCCGGAAACCGCGGTTCTCGATATTTTTACCGACGACGCGACCATTAACATCCGTTGCAATGTTGTCGAACCTGCAACGGGTGAAGGCTACAACCGCGACCCCCGCTCGACGGCACGGCGTGGTGAGGAATACCTGAAGTCTACAGGTATTGCTGATGTGGCTTATTTCGGCCCGGAAAATGAATTCTTCATTTTTGATGATGTGCGCTATAACAACGATATGCACCAGACCTTCTACAAGATAGATTCCGATGAAGGTTCATGGAATACGGGTAGCGACATGCCGGACGGCAATATTGGCCATCGGCCGGGCGTCAAGGGCGGCTACTTCCCGGTACCACCCGTTGATTCGTGTCACGATATTCGTTCCTCAATGTGCCTTGCCCTTGAGGACATGGGTCTGGATGTTGAGGTACACCATCACGAGGTTGCGACCGCGGGTCAGGCCGAAATAGGTGTAGCATTCAACTCGCTGGTCAACAAGGCCGACGATGTGCAGATTCTCAAGTATGTTGTTCAAAATGTTGCTCACGCCTACGGCAAGACCGCTACATTTATGCCCAAGCCGCTGGTTGGCGATAATGGTAACGGCATGCATGTACATATGTCGTTGGGTAAAAACGGTGAGAATATTTTCACGGGCGACGCCTACGGCGGGCTATCGGAAACTGCGCTGCACTACATTGGCGGTGTTCTGACGCATGCAAAGGCACTATGTGCATTTACCAACGCCAGCACCAACAGCTACAAGCGCCTGGTACCTGGTTTCGAGGCACCGACGCTGCTGGCATACTCGGCCAAGAATCGTTCGGCTTCAGTGCGTATTCCATACATTCCAAACCCCAAGGCTCGTCGTGTTGAAGTGCGTTTCCCGGATAGCACTGCAAATCCGTATTTTGCATTTACTGCCATGTTGATGGCGGGTATTGACGGTATTCAGAACAAGATACATCCGGGTGATGCGATGGATAAGGACCTTTACGATCTGCCGCCGGAAGAAGAGGCACAGCTAAAAACCGTAGCATTCTCTCTGGATGAGGCGCTGGCAGCGCTGGACGCTGATCGTGACTTTTTGCTGGCCGGCGACGTATTCAGTAATGATTTACTCGATGGTTATGTTGAGTTGAAGATGGAAGAAGTTACTCGCTTACGTATGAGTACCCATCCGGTCGAATTTGAGTTGTACTACAGCTTGTAATTTTATGACATAAGCAGAGCAACAGTGCGCCGAGTGGCTTGGCCACACGGCGCACTGGATTAACGGCTGTAGTGCGCGTTACTCTTTAATAGTTATGCGCATATTGATATTGATCCTCATGGTTGTCTGCGCCGTGCCCACAGCTGCGGAGGTCTATCGTTGGGTCGATGAAAACGGCGAGATACACTTTTCAGATATTCCTCATGAGAACTCGGAAACAGTGACGCTTCCCAAGACACAAACCTTTTCGCCGCTGACCCCGACGACACAACCCGCACAGAGCGCTGTAGAGGCCGGGCAGGACAAGCAAGCCGATAAGGCAGCAATTATCTTGTATGAATCTGTTGATGTTATCAGCCCAACACATAATGAAGTCTTGTGGAGTACGGGTGGAACGGTAAAAGTGTCTGTCAGTGTGAGGCCGAGATTACGAGGCGATCATATATTGATGATTTATCTTGATGACCTGCTGGTAGAAAGCTTGACCGGTAATAAGCGGGACATGGAACTGACCCAGGTATTTCGTGGTGAGCATACGCTGCATGCAACAGTGCGGGATGCCAATGGCGAGGTGGTAGGCAGAGGCAACTCTGTGAGTTTTACAGTTAAACAGACTTCAATACAGAATCCCAATAAATTGAACCTGTCTTCGATATCGGCTCTCTCCCGGTCTGGTCTGGAAGGCTAGTTGATGTCAGAGTGGTGTTGTCGACAGAAGAAATATTCGAAAATCTCGCCACCGCAATTTTCGTACTGAGCAAAGAGCAAACCATCCTGCTCATTAATGCGGCAGCTGAGACCATGTTCGGTATCAGCAGAAAACAGGCTGCCGGACGCTCGCCAATTGATCTTGTTCCTGAACTCCAGCCGCTTGAACCGCTGTGCACCCGGGTGCAGCAAACCGGCCAGTCTTTTGGGCGCAATTTGTCCTTCACCATACCACAGCGAAACTTTGTTACGGTGCGAGCTGCATGTCGGGTTTCACCATTGACCGAGAGCGCTTCCGAACAACTGATCATTGAGTTATTTGATGCCACTCATTGGCAGCAACGTGACAAGGAACAGGCGCTGTTTACCCAGCGAGCGGCAAGCAGGCGCATCATTCGTCAGCTTGCTCACGAAATTCTTAATCCACTCGGTGGCATGCGTGGGGCCGTGCAACTACTGGAACGGCAGATCAATGACCCGGAACTGGATGAATATACCCGGGTCATTACCAAGGAAGTCGACCGGCTCGTGGCCTTGACGGAGAATCTGCTCGGACCGAGGCGGCAACTGGATCTTAAATCGGTGAATGTTCATGAGTTACTCGAACATGTCTTGTTGCTGATTGAAAATGATGCGCCAGCCGGTATTCAGTTCATTCGTGACTATGACCCCAGCCTGCCGGATATTGATCTTGATCGTGACCAGATTATCCAGGTGTTTCTGAATATTGCCCGCAACGCAATTCAATCCATCGGTACTACAGGAGTGTTAACCGTACATACTCGTGCGTTCACAAACTTTGTTATTGATGCACAGCGCCACCGACTGACGATCGGAGTAGAATTTGAAGACGATGGGCCGGGTATTTCGGCAGATATCGAAGACTCGATTTTTTATCCGTTGGTGACCAATCGTGAAGGCGGGACGGGTCTCGGTTTGCCGCTGGCTCAGGACCTGGTCAGTCACCATGGTGGCGTGATTGAATTTGAATCAGAGCCGGGATGTACCCGTTTCATGGTACGTCTGCCGATACAGCTAGAGGAACAGCTACAGGAACAGCTACAGCTACAGGAACAGTTAAGTTGAATACCCTTGCGCAACCGGTGGTCTGGATTGTTGATGATGATGCATCGATTCGCTGGGTGCTGGAAAAAGCGCTGCAAGGCGATGGAATAAAAACCCGTAGTTTTGATCGTGCTGATGCTTTGCTCGCGGCTATTACCGAACAGCAACCCGAGGTGTTGCTGACAGATATCCGGATGCCCGGTATGGACGGTATTGAAATGATGGGTCATCTTGATCTTGAAGCCAGCGGACTACCGGTCATTGTCATGACGGCACATGCGGATCTTGAGAGTGCCGTTGCCGCTTTTCAAAGCGGTGCATTTGAGTATTTGCCCAAACCATTCGATATCGATCTGGCCGTGTCGCTGGTCAGGCGAGCCAGCAAAGCTAATCAGTCTGAAGTGGTACACGAGAAGACAACCATTGCATCCATTTCATCGATGATCGGTCAGGCATCCGCCATGCAGGACGTCTTTCGCACGATCGGTCGCCTGTCAAGATCAAGCATGAATGTGTTGATCACCGGCGAATCGGGCACCGGCAAGGAACTTGTCGCCCATGCTTTGCATGAACACAGTCCGCGCGCGAGCCGGCCGTTTATTGCCCTGAACACGACGGCGATTGCCGCTGATTTGCTTGAGTCGGAGTTATTCGGCCATGAGCGCGGCGCATTTACCGGTGCCGACAGTCGGCGTATCGGTCGCTTTGAGCAGGCCGATAGCGGTACCTTGTTCCTGGATGAGATCGGTGACATGTCCGCTGATCTGCAGACCCGTTTGCTGCGGGTTCTTGCCGAAGGCGAGTTTTACCGGGTCGGCGGGCAGGCACCGATTAGTGTTGACGTGCGCGTCATTGCTGCGACGAATCAGGATCTTGAGCAGGCTGTTGCGGAAAATCGTTTCCGCGAGGATTTGTTCCACCGATTGAATGTTATCCATATCCGTACACCGCCGCTGCGTGAGCGTAGCGGTGATATTCCGCTGTTGCTGCAACACTATATCAATGTGGCGGCGCGCGAACTTGAGGTCGAGCCGAAGCGGCTGACGGCTACAGCCGAGACTTTGCTGTGTGCATTCGATTGGCCCGGTAATGTACGTCAACTGGTCAATGTATGCCGCCGCCTGACCGTGACTACACCGGGTATGGAAATCAGGGCCAGTGATATCCCGGAGGAGGTCGGCGGCAACCGGGAAAAGAGCGTTGATCCCGACTGGATACGTAATCTGGCCAGTTGGGCCGAGCACCAACTCGCAATCGGTCGTCTGGAAAATAATGATCGGCAAACGCTGCTCGCTATTGCCCTGCCCGAGTTTGAGCGTACGCTGATTCGTGCCGCATTAACCAGCTCGAACGGCCGCCGTCAGGAGGCTGCGCAGCTGCTTGGTTGGGGTCGTAATACCCTGGCCCGCAAGATTCATGATCTTGATATGGATTTGTAATGTCGGATTCTTCAGATTCACTGCTTACCCAGATTACAGCGCTGCTTCGGGAAACCGAAGAAATCTGGGATTCACAGGATACTGCACGACTAAAAGAGTTATGGGATAGCGACGATAATACGCCTTACTATCTGGCCGGAGAGCAGGAAGACTGGTTCGTAGGCTGGGACAAATTAAATCATTATCTGGACCCGCCACCCGGCACACCGGAGGTAACTCAGGCGATACGGGTGCGTTTTTATAATATCCGCGCCCGACTGCTGGCACCGGATCTTGCGTTCGCAGCCTATTGGATGCGTACTGATATGAAACTCGTGTTCTCTGCAAAGCCATTTGGTTCCGACAACCGGGTTGCGTCGGTGTTTAGAAAGCGAGCGGAAGGCTGGCGCTACGTGTGCTACGCCGAAGCGTTCCAGACTCCGAATATGTATATCCAGAAACTATACGAAAAAAACATATCACCGGAGTATCAGGAATTCTTCGACCAGGTGATGAAAAAACCAGGCTAATCGATAGTTATTGCCCATACGGGGCATGTTTCAGGACTTTATCAGTCCAGCAGCAGCGATCCGGTCAGTTGGGTAACTGATTCGAGTTCATGTCGCGTCAGGTAATCAGCGATACCGGCATTAATTTTTTTACACACCAGCGGATCGTAGAATAATGCCGTGCCGATACCGACGGCACTCGCACCGGCAATCAGGAATTCCAGTGCATCGGTGGCGGTTGTTATACCGCCCTGACCGATAATCGGCACATCATGACGCCGCGCCACTGCATAAACCTGTTTGACTTTCAGCAGTGCGACCGGCTTGATCGCCGGGCCGGACAATCCGGCCTGTACGTTGGCGATGACCGGTTTGCGTGTTTCGGCATCTATGGCCATACCGGTTAAGGTATTAATGACGGCAAGTCCGTCGCTGCCGGCTTCTATGCAACACCGGGCATTTTCCTGAATATCGGTCTGGTTCGGTGACAGCTTCGCGATGATGGGCTTTGATGTTGTGCGGCGGCAGGCTTCGATAACGTGCGCGGAAGACCGGGGACTATTACCAAATGAAATACCGCCTTCCTTGATATTCGGGCAGGAAATATTGATTTCCATCGCATCGATTGGCGAGTCGTCGAAACGCCGACAGACTGCCTTGTAATCCTCGATCGTCGAACCGCAAACGTTCGCGATGTAGCGTGTTTCGTTGAAATCCAGTTCGGGCAGAATATTCTCGATGACGGCATCGACGCCCGGGTTTTGCAGGCCGATTGCGTTCAGCATGCCCATCGGTGTTTCATAAACCCGGTGTGCCGGGTTGCCTGAGCGTGGCTCGAGCGTTGTACCTTTAAGACAAACAGCACCGGCGTCACCGTTACTGAAACCTTCTACGCGGGTGTATTCTTTACCAAAGCCAACACAACCTGACAGCAGTACAATCGGGCTTGCAAAGCGCATGCCGCAGAAATCAATGCCCAGATTGTCCGGTAAATTTTCCTGAGTATTATTCAATGTTTAACCTGATCCTGTATGAGCCTGAAATCCCGCCTAACACCGGCAACATCATACGCCTGTGCGCGAATACGGGAACCCTGTTACATCTGATTCGACCGCTTGGTTTTGCCCTCGACGACAAGAAATTAAGGCGAGCGGGCCTTGATTACCGTGAGTTTGCCGATCTGCGGGTGTATGACAGCCTTGATGAGTGCCTGGACGCGCTTGATCGGCCGCGTACGCTGGCCATCTCGACGCGTGGCAAGACACTGTATAGCGAACATCATTATATGCCTGGTGATACGTTGTTGTATGGACCGGAAACCCGTGGCCTGCCGGGTGAAATCCTGCAGTCCATGCATCCAGACCGGGTACTCAGAATTCCGATGCAGCCACAGAACCGGAGCCTGAATCTTGCCAATGCTGTCGCTATAGTTCTTTTTGAGGCGTGGCGACAGCAGGGCTTTCAAAGCGGTACTTGAATAGCTGCCCGGCAGTCCCATGCTCAGGCTCCGGATTCGGTTTCCGGCTTCAACGCCCGGCTCATCAGCTTTTTAACGACCTCGGTTGCCGACGCATGTTCGTACAATATCCGGTATACCTGTTCACATATCGGCATATCGACATTTTCACGCGAAGCAACCATGTAGACGGCCCTGGCGGCATACACGCCTTCCACCACCTGGCCAATATCCCTGGCCACTTCGTCGGCGCTGCGACCACTCGCCAGTGCGAGCCCCATACGCCGATTGCGTGACAGGTCATCGGTGCAGGTCAATACCAGGTCGCCCATACCGGACAGGCCCATGAATGTTTCGGCCTGTGCGCCGAGCGCCATGCCGAGCCGGGTCATTTCCTTAAGTCCCCGGCTAATCAGCGCAATGCGGGTGTTTGCGCCATAGCCAAAGCCGTCCGACATGCCGGCGGCAATAGCGAGCACATTCTTGACTGCACCGCCGACCTCGACACCGACTATATCGTCAGATGTATAAGCACGAAAATGATCGTTGGAGATACTTTTGGCCAGTTGTCCGGCGAATTCAGGATCGGTTGAAGCAACGGTGATGGCGGTTGGCAGCCCTGCGCCAACCTCGGTGGCAAAGGTCGGCCCCGACAGAACAGCCAGCGGGTAGTGTTCACCGAGTACATCTGCAGCTACCTGATGTGGCAGTTTGCCACTCTGCTGTTCAAAACCTTTGGTGGCCCATGAAATGCGTTTTGATGCGTCGAGGTATGGTTTAACCTGTTCGAGTACTGTTCTGAACGCATGGCTTGGTACACAAATCAGGATATCGGTATTGGTGGTGATGACTCGTTGCAGATCAGCGTCGATTTTCAATTCATCGGGAAAGGGGCTGTCGGGCAGGTAGCGTGTATTACAGCGTTCTGCGGCCATCTGCTCCGGATCATCCTCGGCGCGCCCCCACAGAACGGTGGGTTGCCCGGTGCGGGCAAACTGAATGGCCAGCGCCGTACCCCATGAACCGGCGCCGACCACAGCCAATGATTGCGAGATTGTCATGCCGCTATATGCTCTCAGGGCTATGAAGCTTGTGCGGTTTGCTTCTGTATGGCCTGGGAGAATAATGCATCAAAATTTATCGGTTGCAGCAACATGGCCGGGAACCCTCCCTTGCCGATAATCGACGATATAGTTTCACGTGCATATGGAAACAGCGCAGATGGGCAGTATGTACCGAGCAACGCCCGGCGTTCTTCTGTCGAGTAACCTTTGATCAGGAAAATACCGGCCTGTTCGAGTTCGACCATGAATAACGTACGATCCTTGATAGTTGCACGCACACTGAGGTGCAGGATAACTGCACAGTTGTCTCCGGGCAGATCAGCGTGACTGTTCTTGATATTAAGCTGGATATCTGGTGCGGGTTGATCTGCATCAGCACCGATGAAGATGTTGGGGGTATTGGGTACCTCAAACGACAAGTCACTGATATAAATTTTCTGCAAAGCAAACTGGGTAGGTGCTGTCGTCGAGCCGTTGCCGTTAGTTTCCGCTGCTGATTCGTTCATGTCCGGGTCCATTAGTCATTCAACTCGCTGGTTGTTAATCCAGATGGCCTTCGTTCAGGCGCTTAACTTGAGGTAACCACCGGCAGGTTTGCATTCCGCCATGCGGCCAGTCCACCCTGCAGGCTGAAGGATTGGTCATAGCCACTTCTGCGCAATACGGCGACGGCCTGGATGCTGCGGCTCCCGGAGTCACAGACAATAATGATCGACTTGGAGTTTTTCAGCTTTTTATCAGCCTGTTTCTCCAGTTCGGCGGTGGGGATATTGATCGAATCGACAATGTGACCCGTATCAAAATGCTCCTGATCACGGATGTCGACAACCTGCGCGCCCCGGTTGATGAGTTGCACGGTCTTGGCCGATGACAGAGCAGTAAGCCCACCCGCCTTCTGGCGTAATTCATAGAAAATAACTACGAGCGCCATGGCGATCGTCCCGGATGCCAGCCACGGATGGTTGGCGGCGAATTCAAAAATCTTGTCCATTGGTCTATATATCTGCTCGTCGCTACTAAAATCGGCAATCCTGGCGGCGCATTATAACCGCAGTCGGCTGGTCTGCGGTGGTCGCCTCCGGTCGCCCGATGCCCTACACTCGCAATCCCATGAAATTGCCGTGCATTGGGCTCCTGCCCCTGGTTTTTGTCTTATGCGTTGCGGCGCTGGCTGCTGATGATGCGCCCAGCGATGCGGCGCGGGCCGAGCGTGACCTGGTTGAGCTACGGGAACGGTTGCAGCAGGTTGAACAGGATCTGGGACGGCAATCTGTGCAACGTGATCAGGCGCAACAGGAGTTGCGTGAAGCCGAGCGCTCGGCTTCCGGGGTCAGGCTCAGCCTCAATAATATCGATGCCGAACTCACCGCTACGCGAGAAGAGCAGAAGATTCTAAGTCGGCGGGCAGATGCGTCACGAGCCGGATTGTCGCTACAGGTGGAGAAACTTGAGCAAGAATTGCGGCGCACTTATATTCTCGGTCGCGATGATTGGTTGCGCGGGGTTCTCAGTCAGCAGGATCCGGTCGCAATCGGTCGCCAACTGGTGTACTCAAGTTATCTTGCCCGGGAAAGTAGCGCTTTGGCGGCTGCAGTGCGTGACGATCTGGCGGTACTCGATGCGACACTGGTCTCGCTCGATAAAGCTAATCAGCGCTTGACCGGGATCCATGCACGCGAACGTGAGCGTCTGGCCGAACTTGAGCTATTACGCCGGGATCGTTCGGTCGCGCTGGTCAGAATTGAGCAGGGGATAGCAACGCGTAGCGAGAAGCTTGCGCGGATGCGTACCGAGATGGTCGAGTTGCAATCACTGGTTGATGAACTGACGCTGGTGCTGACCTCATTACCCATCAATGATGTTGAGCCGTTTGCTACAGCCCGTGGCCGCTTGAAGTGGCCGGCCGATGGGCAAATAACGCGCCGTTTTGGTCAGCCCAGAGCCGAAGGGCGTCTGCGCTGGGATGGGGTACTGCTTGCGGCCGGCGCCGGTGCGGAGGTACATGCCGTACACCATGGCCGGGTCGTGTATGCAGACTGGCTACAGGGTATGGGTTTACTGGTTATTATCGAACACGGCGGTGGATACCTGAGCTTGTATGGTCACAATCAGGATATCGTCACCGAGATTGGTGATTGGGTAACGCCCGATACAGTCATCGCACATGTCGGCGACAGCGGCGGACGCGCTTCACCGGGTCTGTATTTTGAGATTCGCAAGGGCGGTAAACCGGTTGATCCTGATGGCTGGATTCAAAAGTAATATATTGTTTTTACAGGTTATATCACTTCTTCCGGCAGGTTAGTGAGGTGCCGCCGGTTTCTGCATCCGGCTTTGTCTCTGTGCTATCTTGTGTAGGTGCACCGGCACACAGGTGGAGTTATATGTCGTTTCGAGCCAGAAGTGCTTTGATCCTGTTATTTGGCGGCGTGATTGGCATCACGCTGTCGCTGGGCAGTGGTGTGCTTGCGGAGCGTGATGCGCGGCGCAACAGTCTGCCCTGGGAGGATGCGCGGCTGTTGGCCGAGGTACTGGAACGGGTCAAAGAGGAATATATTGAGCCGGTTGACGACAGTGAACTGATCGAGAATGCCGTGCGGGGCATGGTGACCGAGCTCGATGCGCATTCGCAATTCCTCGATTCTGAGCAATATGACGAAATTCGTATCAGTACCACCGGCAATTATTCAGGTGTTGGTCTTGAAGTGAACGTGGCTGATGACAAAGTGCTGATCATCTCACCGATCGATGATACGCCGGCAGCCCGTGCCGGCCTTAAATCAGGTGACCAGATTGTGAGCATTGACGACATTACCGTCGATCGGCATAACGTCGAAGATACCATTGGTCGCTTGCGCGGCAAGCCGGGAACAAAAGTCATGATTACCGTGGCACGTGCCAGCGAGCCGGAATCGATCGATTTCAATCTCGTGCGCAGCCACGTCAGAGTCAATAGCGTGAGCGCCGAAATACTCAAAGCCGGATTCGGCTACCTGCGGATTACACATTTCAGTGAGACAACTTCCGAGGATTTACGCAAGTCAATTGGTGATTTGAAGAGCGCTATAGATGGTGAATTACAGGGTGTTGTCCTCGATCTCAGGGATAATCCCGGCGGTGTACTTGAGGCGGCTGTCGCTGTATCTGATGCATTTCTCGACGGAGGGCTGATTGTTTCGGCTAACGGCCGGGGGCAGGATGCAACCTTTCAGCATGAAGCGCAGGCCGGCGATCTGCTTGACGGTATCATGTTGGTTCTTATGGTTAATGGCGGCTCCGCGTCCGCCTCAGAAATCGTAGCCGGTGCATTGCAGGATAATAACCGGGCAACCATTGTGGGTTCACAAACCTTTGGTAAGGGCTTGGTACAGACTGTCATGCCGTTATCGAAAGGCCGGGCGATCAAGCTGACAACTTCACGCTACTACACCCCGTCGGGTGAATCTATTCATGGATTGGGGATTATGCCGGACATCGTGTTGCAGGATGCAGCACAAGAAGATTTGCTGGCCGGCGTTGCTGAACACAGAACCGATGCCGGTGCTGCGTTGTTGCAGAAGGACAAGCAACTGCATCAGGCGTTGCGCGTCCTGATGGGCGGACGTATCCTGCAGAGCAAAGTTGAATAAGCGCTAAACTGAACTCAGGTCATGGCAATCAGGTTGGGTGCAGGTCGGATAATACTTTTTATTTTTTGCTTGTTCAGCCTATCGTTGGTAGCCGCTGAGCCGGTAGCTAACGCCAGTCAAGCCATGCTTGAGGATCTGCCGCCGCGCATTGTGTTAATCATCGATGATCTCGGTAATTGGCGTAGTGCTGGTATGCGTGTTACATCCTTACCAGGGCCTGTAGCCTGTGCAGTTCTACCGCTTACCCCGTTTGCCGCACAGATTGCCGAGGAGGCATTTATTGCCGGCAAGGAAGTGATGTTGCATCTTCCGTTGGCGCCGATAAAGCATGATGAGATCATGACCGGTACAATTTTTATTGATACGACCCGCAAGCAACTGGCGCGTATTTTTTCTGTTTACATTGATTCGATACCGCATGTTGTCGGCGTCAATAACCACATGGGAAGTATGTTGACCCAGCACCCCGGTCACATGGCGTGGATTATGCACGAGATCAGTCAAAGAGACGGCTTGTTTTTTGTCGACAGCTATACGAGTGAAGCAAGTGTTGCGTTGAAAATTGCAACTGAAAAAGGCATACCGGCAATACGCCGCGATATATTCCTCGATAATGTAACAACCGAGGCGGCAATTGACCGGGAGTTCAGTCAATTGAAACAGTTGGCAAGACGCAATGGTGTAGCTGTTGGCATTGGCCATCCCTATCCGGCTACCTTGGCCTACCTGGAGCGTATTTTGCCGCAACTTGCCGGTGAAGGGATCCAGCTTGTTTCTGTAGCCGAGTCCATAAGGTATCGTGCCGCATTGACAAATATGAGCGCGGTGTCGCATTGAATTATCTGAGCCAGGTCATGATCGTCGGTGCCGGGGGATTTATTGGTTCGGCTTTACGCTTTGTTGTAAGCGGTTGGGTGCAGCGCCTCGCTGCAACCAGTGTAATGCCATATGGCACATTGGCGGTTAATGTGCTCGGCTGCCTGGCACTGGGTTTCCTCGGCGGCCTTGCTGAATATCGTCAGGTACTTGAACCGGGTCAGCGATTATTTCTAATGGTTGGTATTCTCGGTGGCTTTACGACATTTTCAACTTTTGCATTCGAGTCGATTTCACTTATGCAGGATGCAGAAATCCTGAAAGCCATGTTGAACACAGTTGCGCAGGTGGTACTTGGATTTGGTGCTGCATTTGTGGGATTTATACTGGCCCGATTTCTATGAGGGCGGGTGATGAAGGCTATTCAACCGGGAAAATTATTACGTATCTTTGTTGGCGAACTGGATATGCATGCCGGTCAGCCTTTGTATCAATGGCTCATCGAGGCAGCCCGCAAACAGTGATTGACCGGTGCTACTGCGCTACGTGGGCTTAAGGGATACGGCGCACACAGAGAAATGTATTTATACCGCAAGGACTAACGGGAGCGAATGTATCACCTTCCAGGGCGGCATCAACCGCGATCGGCGCAACCTGTTCTTACCAGGCTAGTGAATCGCCGCGCGAATTTTCGCTGCATGTTCTTCCAGTATTTCAGTTTCTGCCATGTGTTGCGCATGCGAGAGTGGCGTGGAGTGTGCATAGCAAGGAATGATATGCATATGCAGGTGCATGACGGTTTGTCCGGCTGCTTCACCGTTTAGCTGCATCAGTCGTATACCATCGGGCGAAAATGCATCTTGCACAGCGCCGGCAACTTTCCTCACCGCCGTAATCAGATATTTGGCTGCTTCATCATCCAGATCAAACAGGTTCTGAACGGGCTGTTTGGGCAGAACCAGGGTATGCCCGTCACTCTGTGGCATTACATCAAGAAAGGCGAGGCACTGGTCGTTCTCGTAGACAGTGAAGGCGGGCAATTCACCGCGCAGGATTTTCGCAAAAATATTATCGTTGTCGTAGGGCATGGGGATCACTTGCAAAAGTTGGCTATTGTTTTGTTGGTCTGAATAATAACTAATTGCCTGGCAACGTCATTCCGTGAGCAAATAGGCTATTCTTAAGTTACCACCGGTAGCAGTACCGTTCAAAGGAGAGCAAGGGTGAGTGAGGAACGAGGCCGACCGGATGCCAATCATTGTTTCGTCTGTGGCCCGGATAATCCACATGGCCTCAGAATCAGGTTTTGGCTGGAAGATGATCAGTGCCGGGCGGCATTCACACCGGGAGCTGCATACGGTGGCTATGACTCAATGGTTCATGGCGGGATTATTTTCAGCGCTTTGGATGATGTCATGGCGAACTGGCTGTTTCTGCAGGGCACCCGGGGGCATACGGCCAAATGTGAAATACGTTATCGACAACCGGTGTCAATTGGCACCCGGCTGGAATTAACCGGGCGACTTATCAGGCGCAAGGGACAGGTTGCGGTTATGGCAGGTGAGGCGCGCCGGGCTACTGATGACGTGCTGGTTGCTGATGCTCAGGGTAGTTTTATGGTGGTTGAATCGGGGGAGTAACTTGGGTTGCGGCTGTTTTGGTTTTCTTTGCAGGGTTTGTTGTGAATTATTCTGCAAGTGTTTTTGTTTGGATTTTGGGATTTCCCTGGATGGTATTTTCCCGTCGGTTGTCCTTGCAAAACGCCGCTAAAGCGACTTAAAGGTTTTGGAAGAATAACTGACGGAAAAATACCTACGACACCGTAGTGGCACTACATCGACCGCACGCTTCAATGGCCAGATTGGCAAATCTGGTTCCGGTTACGGCATGGGCGGCGCTGCTTGGTAACAGGCGAAGTCGTAGATGCCAGTGCCGTCGCGCAGAGGTGCGACCTCATTGACATACTGTTCATCAGTGACAAAGCCCTGTAGGGCATCCATATCCGGGAATTGACTGATGATGACGACTTTGCCCTGCAGGGCGTCACCTTTCAGAACCTCATGTGCCGGTCCCCGCACGATGTATTCGCCACCGTGTGCATGCATGAGTTTTGCAGATTCTACCGCGTATTTTTTAAAGTTTTCATTTGGGTTTGTTACCTGACAGACGGCAACCAGGAAAGCGGGCATAAATATTTCTCCCTTTTATTAACGAATCTCGCCGATAAGACGGCGAATCGGGCGGACAAAAACCGCCAGCAGTAATCCACTGCCGGCTGTGGTTAGCACAATTTGCCAATAGAGTGCCGGCATCGTGTCGACCGAGTCAGCACGAAATTCTCCGGCCAGGATACCGGCGATGATCA
>PBZD01000025.1 GCA_002729875.1 Chromatiales bacterium
CAGCGGCACGAGTTCTGAGGATCTTGATTTTGCCTCGGTGCAACGGGGTAATGCGGAGATGCAACGGCGGGCTCAACAGGTACTCGACAGTTGCTGGGCAACCGGGCTGACGGGCGCCGGTAACCCGATCATGCTGGTACACGATGTCGGCGCAGGCGGTTTGTCGAATGCCGTACCTGAGGTCGTCGATCATAGTCAGCGTGGAGCCGAGGTGCAGTTGCGCAACATACCGAATGCCGAGCCGGGTATGTCACCACTGGAAATCTGGTGTAACGAAGCTCAGGAACGCTATGTGCTGGCAATTGCCCCCACTGATCTTGACTGGCTGGATGCTGTCTGCCGGCGTGAAAGATGTCCCTATGCGGTTCTCGGCACGCTCGATGCTTCGGGTGAGCTGCGGGTTGTCGATCAACTGGCCGGCAACCTGCCGGTTGATTTGCCCATGCAGGTTCTGCTCGGCAAGTTACCCAAGACCCGCATGAATATTCGCCGCGGGCGTTCGGTCGCCGGGGAGGGGCGGTTTGCCGACCTCGACATTGATGAGGCCTGCCGTCGTGTGCTGCGCTTGCCGACTGTCGCCGACAAGTCATTTCTGATTCATATTGGCGACCGCACGGTTGGCGGGCTGGTTGTTCGCGATCAGTTTGTCGGCCCCTGGCAGGTGCCGGTTGCCGATGCCGGTGTTACAGCACTCGACTACGAAGGTTATCGTGGCGAAGCTATGGCCATGGGGGAACGTACCCCCGTAGCCGTGCTTGATCCGGCTGCATCAGGACGGTTGGCAATCGGTGAGGCGATCACCAATATTGCCGCTGCGGCCATCGAGACTCTTGATCAGGTTTGCCTGTCGGCAAACTGGATGGCTGCCAGCGGCGTTGCCGGTGAAGATGAGGCGTTATTCGACACGGTTACGGCGGTTGCGGAATTATGCAGGTCGTTGCGTATCGCTGTGCCGGTCGGCAAGGATTCGTTGTCGATGCAGACGCGCTGGGAGCGTGACGGGCAGGATGTCACGGTCGTTGCGCCGGTGTCATTGATTATCTCTGCTTTTGCGCCGGTGACCGATATTCGCATGTCGCTGACACCGCAACTCGTCAATGAAGAAGACACGGTGCTGTGTCTTGTCGATCTGGCCAACGGGCGTCATCGTCTTGGTGGCTCATCGCTGGCACAGTGTTTTGAAATTGACGGCGGTCAGGTGCCGGATGTCGATGAACCGGAACTGTTGGCCGGTTTTTTCGCGGCGCTCCAGGCGTTGAATAAAGATGGTTTGATCCTTGCTTATCATGACCGGTCGGATGGCGGGTTGTTTGCAACGCTGTGTGAAATGGCTTTTGCCGGTCACCTGGGGATCGATATAGATCTGACGGCGTATGAGGACGGTCTTGCAGTGCTGTTTGCTGAAGAACTTGGCGCTGTCGTGCAGGTACGCAGTTCAGATCTGTCGCGGATTCGGGCGACATTTGCCAGTCATGGTCTGGGTGGCGCCGTGTCGCAGATCGGTACGGTCGTCGATGCTGATTGTTTGCAAATCCGTCTTATGGATACGCTACTGGACTATTCGCGTACGGCCATGCACGCGATCTGGTCTGCGGTCAGTCACCGCATGCAGACTTTGCGTGACAACCCGGTTACGGCCGATGAAGGGCTGCGGGCAACGCTCAACGCTGCCGACCCCGGTCTCGTGCCGTCGTTTGGCTTTGCTGCAGACCACAATCCGGCCACTGCGTATTTGTCGACCGGCGCTCGGCCCGGCGTTGCGATTGTCAGGGAGCAGGGGGTTAACAGCCATGTAGAGATGGCCGCCGTGTTCAATCGGGCCGGTTTTAAGGCTGTCGATGTCCATATGACTGATATTCTTGCCGGGCGTACAGATCTTGGTGCATTCTCCGGCCTGGTGGCCTGTGGCGGATTCTCATACGGCGATGTGCTCGGCGCCGGGGGTGGCTGGGCCAAATCCATCCTGTTTAATGGCCGGGCGCGTGAACAGTTTGCAACATTCTTTGCCCGTTCTGACAGTTTTGCCCTGGGGGTGTGTAATGGTTGCCAGATGTTGGCGGCATTGCAGTCAATTATTCCCGGAGCCGATCACTGGCCGCGATTTGTGCAGAACCTGTCCGAGCAATTCGAGGCCCGGCTAAGTCTTGTCGAGGTGGTCGATTCACCTTCAATTTTCCTGCGTGATATGGCGGGTAGTCGCCTGTTGATTGCGACCTCACATGGTGAGGGTCGGGCGGAATTCCATTCTGCAGGTGATCTTGAGCAACTCGTTGGGTCGCGCCGCCTGTCAGTACGTTACATGGACTCTGCCGGTCAGCCCGCCCGGGCTTATCCTGCCAACCCCAATGGTTCTCCGGAGGGTGTTGCCGGCTTTTGTTCGACCGATGGCCGCGTCACGATCATGATGCCGCATCCTGAGCGCGTGTTCCGCTCGGTTCAGCACTCATGGTGTCCACCCGAATGGGGTGAGGATGGTCCGTGGATGCGGATGTTTTATAACGCCCGTAGCTGGGTGGGTTGATCAGCCAGGCAACCGATTATGCCCGGTCAACGCGGCGGTAGCGGATGCCGTCAGGATTTATCAGTTGCTTCCCGAGCGGTCAGATACTCCGGTAGCGAATGCGGTGCGGTCGGTCGGCTTCATTGCCAAGGCGTCGTTGGCGATCTTTCTCGTAGTCTTCGTAGTTGCCTTCGAACCAGGTGATGCGACTGTCGCCCTCGAAGGCAAGGATGTGCGTGGCGATTCGATCGAGGAACCAGCGATCGTGCGAAATCACGATGGCGCAACCGGGGAAGTCGAGCAATGCTTCTTCCAGTGCTCGTAGTGTTTCGACATCGAGATCGTTGGTCGGTTCGTCGAGCAGCAATACGTTGCCGCCGGATCGCAAAACCTTGGCCAGGTGGACGCGGTTGCGTTCACCACCCGACAGCAGTCCCATTTTTTGCTGTTGCTGTGGGCCGCGGAAGTTGAAGCGCCCGACATAGGCGCGTGAGGACGTTTCATACTGACCGATGCGGATGATGTCATCACCATTGGAAATTTCTTCCCAGACCGTCCTGTTATCGTCGAGATCCTGTCGCGACTGGTCAACAAAGGCCATTTCAACCGTATCTCCGATCCGGATCTCGCCACTGTCGGGCGCTTCCTGTCCGGACAGCATGCGAAACAGGGTGGTTTTGCCGGCACCGTTAGGACCGATGATGCCGATGATTGCACCCGGCGGGAACTGAAAGTTCAGGTCGTCAATCAGCAGGCGTTGGTCATACCCTTTGCGCAGACTCCTGGTTTCGATGACCAGGTCGCCGAGGCGCGGGCCGGGCGGAATGTAAATTTCGTTGGTTTCCTGACGTGATTGATATTCCTTCGACATCAGTTCCTGAAAACGACTCAGACGGGCCTTGTTCTTGGCCCGCCGGGCCTGTGGATTGGCGCGCACCCACTCCAGTTCGGATTTGATTGATTTTTGCCGGGCGGCTTCCTGCTTTTCTTCAATTTTCAGGCGGGCGCCTTTTTGTTCGAGCCAGGATGAGTAATTGCCTTCCCACGGGATGCCATGGCCCCGGTCCAGTTCGAGGATCCAGCCTGCTACATTGTCGAGGAAGTAGCGATCATGGGTAATCGCGACGACGGTCCCGGGGTATTGTTCGAGGAATTGCTCGAGCCAGGCGATGGACTCGGCGTCGAGGTGGTTGGTCGGTTCGTCGAGCAGCAGCATATCGGGTTCGGATAACAGCAGTCGGCATAATGCAACTCGCCGGCGTTCACCGCCCGACAGCCTGGTGACATCCGCATCCCATTCGGGCAGGCGCAGTGCATCAGCGGCCATTTCCAGCTTGCGGTCAATTTCCCAGGCATTCCTGGCATCAATCTGATCCTGCAGCTTGCCCTGTTCTTCTAGCAACGCCGCCATTTCATCGTCATTCATCGGCTCAGCAAATTTTTCGCTGATGTCGTTGAATGATTTGACCAGATTCAGGGTCTCGGCGACCCCTTCTTCGACGATCTCCCGAACCGTCTTATCCGGATCGAGTTCTGGTTCCTGTGCCAGGTAGCCGATCTGAATGCCCGGTTGCGGGCGTGCTTCACCATCATATTCTTTGTCGATACCGGCCATGATGCGCAGCAGGGTTGATTTGCCCGCACCATTCAGGCCGAGCACACCGATTTTGGCTCCCGGGAAAAAACTCAGTGAAATGTCGCGCAGAATGTGCCGCTTTGGCGGCACGAGCTTGGCGACTTGACTCATCGTGAAAACATATTGGGCCACTGGTTTAATTCCATGCAGATTCGGGAACGCGGATTATCCGGCAAGTATCCAGTATTGAAAAGCTAAAATTATTATTGGGACGGGACTGATGAGCTTGTCCAGTTTGAATTCCAGGAAGACCGGGTTTCCGGTTTTTGGAATAGTAATATATGTTTTTCTGGCAATTTGCGGAATTCAATCAATTGATATTACGGAAATTGTCGTAGCTGGTTGCTTTCGATATTATGCGTGTCCTACCCTGATTCTCTGCGTTGATGTATTCAGCTCGGATTTCTGAGTCAATTTCTATACGGATAATAACTCTATGGATCTCTGGCATTTGTTTAAACATCCGGATCAGTTTCTCATGGCATTCGAAGGTTCTGATGCAATTTTTGTTGAGATGGACAGAGACGCATACCACAGGTCCATTTTCTGCGATCGGCGTATCTCCCCGGCAACAGGCAGGCAGATAAAAATACAGTGCGCTGAACTCTTCGAATTTAATGAGCAAAATTTCAGCCAGACCCCTGATCTATCCTATATCTTTCATATGGCGCACTGCGGTTCAACCCTGCTTTCCCGTGCGTTGGATATTAAGGAAACTAACCTTGTTTATCGTGAGCCGTTGGCATTGCGTCAACTGGGTGTTGAGGCAGCCTCAACTTTCTACGGTGAGGTTGCTCCGGAAAGCTGGCGGCGTCGGGTGAATCTCATTACAACCCTATTGGGTCGATCCTATAATCAGGAAGGATCCGTGATCGTTAAAGCAAATGTACCGGTTAATTTCATGATCCCGCAATTGCTGGATGCGGCGACTGATGTGCGGGGAATATTATTGTACTTCACGTTCGAAAATTACCTGCTGGCAATACTGAAGTCGCCGACTCATCGCGGTTGGATTGTGAACGTAGCTACAGAACTTAATAGGGGCATCGGTGTCGTCACGAAAGTACGGCAAAATCTGACATTGCCACAAGTGGCCGCCTGCCTGTGGCTCACGCAGGTCATAATTTTCAGTGAAATACTGTCCAGCTATCCGCAAGTCAAAAGTTTGCACGCGGAGAGTCTGTTTAATGATCCACGGCACACGCTGCAACACGCATTTCGGTATTTTGGTCAAACAGTCGATGAATCGGTAGTCGATAAAATTGTTTCCGGAGAGTTATTTTCGCGATATTCAAAGAATCCTCAACGTAAGTTTAATAACGATGCAAGGCTTGCCCAACGCCGGGCGATACAGAAAGAAATTGGACACGAAATTGAAGAAGCGAGAAACTGGATTGAGCGGCAAGCCGGTATGCGTCAGCTTCCGAAGAAGCTGACAAGTTCACTGGTTGGTGGCAGTGTAGATCTTCTCATGCCCACCTGATGCAACTATCAAGATTAGCAGGTCAAGCCTTTAAAGATATATGCTGGTCGGAACCCAGATTGTCTCCATCTTGCGTTAACCGGTTCTTCCTCACTGGGTGAGGCAAACTTCAAATACCCGAAATAGGTCATGATCAGGCGTTCATCAATATCCTGAACAGCATTCCGCGCATGCATGAATCGTGTATTGTCGAGCATGACTAAATCGCCGAATTGCCATTCAATAGATACTGAAATCATATCGCTGATATGCTTGACGGCAGCGACCAGGTCATCGGGTATGTTTTTATTATTCTCGAATACCGGAAAACTTTGTGACTTGTTCTGATAACGAGAAAACAGGAGAAAATTACAGAATGCCAATTCATCAGAGAACATTGGTTCTCGCAATGCTGGCCTGGAGAACGAGCGAATAATTTTTTCACCAACTCGGGAAAAGTCGTAGGGACAGTCTTTCGGTGGGTTATTCAGTGCGGCATCGTCGGGATCCGGAGTGTTTAACCAATATTTGCATAATTCCGGAGATGCTGATTGTGCATGAAGCAAGCGATGTGATTCAAAGGCATCGAACACATCTTGCTCCATGTTGTCTACGATTTCGATACCGTCACATATCAGGGTTTCGCCGCCTTTGGTCGGTGAGTTCAGACACCCAAAGAAACAGACATCTGGCATCCATGGATCCCGGGACATCTCGGCATGCATTGGAAGAGCATAAGGACTTTGATTTACCGTCTGAATATTGTTTGCGCCATCAAGTAGTAATCTGTCTTCGCTTTCATTAAAAGCAGAACCGATACAGAATTTCCTGACAAAATCAGCAAACGCTTTGACACTTAGATCAAAACCACGGAACAGGATGGCGCCATGCTGCTTGTAATTAGATATGATTTCCGATTCGTCGATCGAAAGCAGCGACTTGTCAGCATCTGCGGTGACAGATGCAAATAGGCGCCCAGATTCGGGTGGAATAACGCTTGCCATAACTTACCTACCAGTCCGTAACTCGCCATCAACTATTCATTAATTATACCGATAATTCTAAACTGAAGATTCGTGCATATACTTACGTGCTACCTGAATAAACCGAGTTCGTGTGTGAGCGATGCAGCGAAGGCCGCAGGCTCCTCGATGGTGGCGACACGCCGGCAATGACCGGGATTGATGTGGCCGCGTCAGCCGTCGCTGCTGTCACGACGATGGATAGCATCATGAGCGGTGAGGCGCGGCCGTCAGGCTGTGCCAGCTGCGTTCAGAGATCAGCATGATTCGTAGCGGTTTTTTCCTGATTTAAGGACACCGACACAATTAACCTCGGGTACAATGTGCGCCCGCGACCAACTGCGAACGGAGATCGTGCATGTATGAAGGTGAATGGACAGTCGGCGATTTTGATCCCGAACTGGCTGCAGCCATTGCTCAGGAAGAGCTGCGTCAGGAAGAGAACATTGAACTGATTGCCTCGGAAAATTACACCAGCCCGCGGGTCCTGGCTGCGCAGGGGTCGGTGTTGACGAATAAGTACGCCGAAGGTTACCCGGGTCGGCGATATTATGGTGGTTGCGAGCATGTCGATAAGGCCGAGCAACTGGCGATCGAACGGGCCTGCCAGCTGTTCGGCGCTGACTATGCGAACGTGCAGCCGCATTCGGGCTCGCAAGCGAATGCGGCCGTTTATATGGCGTTGCTGGAGCCGGGCGACACCGTGCTGGGCATGAGCCTGGCTGAAGGCGGGCATCTGACCCATGGTTCTCCCGTCAATTTCTCCGGTCGGCTGTATAACATCGTGTCCTATGGGCTCGATGATGAGGGTCTGATTGACTATGACAATGTAGCGGCATTAGCCGGGGAACACCGGCCAAAGATGATTATCGCCGGGTTTTCTGCCTATTCGCGCATTGTGGACTGGCAACGCTTTCGCGAGATTGCCGATGCGGTCGGCGCCTGGCTGTTTGTTGATATGGCGCATGTGGCCGGGCTTGTCGCTGCCGGTGAATACCCGAGCCCGGTACAGATCGCCGATGTCACAACGACAACGACGCACAAGACGTTGCGAGGGCCCCGTGGCGGCATGATTCTTGCGAAGAAAAATGATGAGCTGACCAGGAAATTTAATTCACTGGTATTCCCCGGGACACAGGGCGGTCCGTTAATGCACGTGATCGCGGCTAAAGCCGTGGCTTTGCTTGAGGCGATGCAGCCCGAGTTTGTCGAATATCAGCAGCGGGTGCGTGAGAATGCCGGCACCATGGCTGCCGTGTTGCAGGAACGCGGCTTTAAAATTGTTTCCGGCGGTACCGATAACCATATGTTTTTGCTCGATCTGATCGACAAGGATATTACCGGAAAGGATGCCGATGCGGCGCTCGATCGTGCCCAGATCACTGTGAATAAAAATTCGGTACCCAAGGATCCTCGTTCACCGTTTGTGACCAGCGGATTGCGGATGGGCACTCCGGCGGTAACTACACGCGGTTTCGGCAGTGAAGAAATCACCGAATTAACGAACTGGATTGCCGATATTCTCGACGATATCAATAATGAAGAGATGATTGAGCGGGTTCGTGGCAAGGTTCTGGAATTGTGCAAACAATTTCCTGTCTATAAGAAACTCGGAATGTAAACGCGATCATGTGGTTATCACCGCCGGTTACGTTCTGATGCATTGCCCCTTCTGCAGCCACCCGGAAACCAAGGTTATCGATTCACGACTGACCGGTGAAGGCAGGCAGGTGCGTCGGCGACGTGAATGCCTGCTTTGCAATGAACGTTATACGACGTTTGAAACAGCCGAACTGGTCATGCCCAGATTAATCAAGCGTGATCGTGCCCGTGAACCCTTCGATGAGGTCAAGTTACGTAACGGCATGGTACGGGCGCTCGAACAGCGGCCGGTTAATGCCGAGGCAATCGAGGAGTCAATCACTCG
>PBZD01000026.1 GCA_002729875.1 Chromatiales bacterium
GAGCCTCGAGAAGGTCCCGAGAATCTGGGGTCTCTCTGCCAAGGAAGTCCTCCGAGATTCTCGAGAAGGTCCCGAGAATCTGGGAAGTAGAAGGTCCTGGAGGTCCAAGATAATGAACGCAAGTAATAATGACCATTGGGTAGCGAGTATTCTTCTCTTCTCGTTCCAGCTACGGAGCTCTCACTAAGATGGTAGATCGGTACCACCTACCAGTACACGCAGTCTCCACGAGGGCTCCAGGAGTAGCTTGCAGACATCAACCATGAGCGAAAAGCCTCAGTCGAGATCTGCTGTTTTCACGACTCCCAGGACGTCTCCAATGGAGTTAGGAGGAAAGATAGATCTTTACACGGAGGATTCGTCTTAGACAGTCTCGAGTCTCTCAGAGGCGTGTTAATACGCGTTATTGTCGAAAGACCTCCCAAGAAACTTTGTCAAAAATCGACCTCAAGACCTCCCTATCTACTACTAGTCTCAGGTCCCTCAGAGGCGTGTCGAGGTGAGCTATGGTCGAAAGACCCCCCAAGAAAGCTGGTCACGAATCGACTAACCTTCTCCAACCTTCTCTGACCTTCTCCAACCTTCTCTGACCTTCTCCAACCTTCTCCAACCTTCTCCAACCTTCTCTGACTCTCTGGACCATCTGAGAACTGACCCTGCGGGGACCCGAGAACCCCCCCCAGGGGACCCGGGAACCCCGGGAAACCGTACGAAACAGCCTTTCGTCGAATATGTTAAGACATATCACATGTTGTTGCTCCCCCGCCACGTGTTCATCCGCAACATCACACCCAAAGATGCGCCCGAGACAGCGGCGTTCCCCAAATGAAGATAGCTCCACAAATGAAACAGTACTGCACCCAGAGGTGGACACAAAATTGTGAGCAAATGCTTCGCTTCCACCCGGTCTGCACACAGCTCGATGCATGCTCCAACGCCCTTTATCCCAGAGCTGCACCACATCAAGCAAGCGCGACCTGAGCGACGGCGAAATCCGGGGCACCCCCTGCCGCAGGCGGAGTGCGCCTCGTCGACGGTGGTGAAGCCCTCTTCCCTGGCTCCTGGCCAAATGTCAGGATGTATTCCTGCAGGTCTGCGGGCAGGGTCGCCCAACTGTCCGTGAAGTGTGAGTCTCCGTGGCGCTTGATCATGGCCTCAGCGGCCGCGCGCTTGGCCTCGGGCGTCTTGATGGTTGGCCACTGCACCCGTGTCGCACCGACCGTGAAAGTGATCGAGACAAGCTCCAATCCTGCGCGGCCGATGGCAGCAACCTCGTCTACCCACTTTGCGTCTTTGAAGTAGGCCTTCAATTTCGCGTAATTCGCTGTGCGGAAAGCTGCCGTTGCCAAGACAGCGGTATTGTTGCTGTACTCTCGGTTCTGGAGGATCGCGATGCAGAGATCTTTACCAGTGCTCGGATCAAATAGCTTCCCAGAGATCCAGACTCCCCAGAAGTTCCCTAGAGGCTCCCTAGATGCTCAACATCTCCCAAAAAATCTCCCCAAGTTGATAACCTCGAGTACTAATTAGTACTGTATCTCTAGATGCTCTAAGGGTTTTCATTTATTTCGTTGACATCCAAAGTACTTCAACAAGCAAGTTGATCCAACCGAAGGTACCTTCCGGCTTGATAAGCAAATGCTTCTGGGCCTTCCAGTCGAACTGCTGCAAGGCTGGCTTCAATTTCTCGGCGGCCACAGTGGCCAACTTGGCCCAATGGTCAGCCACCAGCTTCAAGATTCGCTCGCTGGCGCTCTTCGCCTGTGTGATCAATTTGGCCACATCGCAGCTGTCCAGCAAGCTTAGGTGGAACTCGCACGCATCCACGTTGATCGCTGATGTGAGATCGTCAACGCCGGCAGTGCGCAGCAAAGAGGAACTGAATGTGTTCAAGTCACCCTTGGCGGTCTCCACACGTCCGAACCATGGATAAGTCCTCTCACTTATCATGCTGCGCGATGCACTGGCACAATTATCAGAGAACCACTTCTTTAACTGGCACGAGTGCCACACCAGCACCAGAGCATGCCGCAACGCGCCAGCTTGGTTGGCCAACTTCATATCCTCCAACGCATTTGCCACTTCAAGGACTGGTGTAATGATGCTGTTCAACCTCTCCTGGGGAAACTCTGAGCACATAAGAGAATACATCGGCTCCTCCAACAGATAACCGGCATCCATACCAATCAAACGATGCACATCCAATTTGTGCACAAGATCGGATGTCGCCGTAAGGTCGGATCGAAAGGTGTCCTTAACATTTGACGCTTAATGTCATCAGGTCACTCAGGAGAAACATTCCCAGAATGATCAAGTCGAGTTTCAAACCATCCTGTCAAGCCCATCTGATACTAGAGCCTGCGTACCTTCGTCTGGTCCTTGGCGTGATCGCTCAACGCCTTGGCAGCAACACACCAAGGTCCGAACTCGGTGTTTCGAACTGCCATAACCAACTTGTCTACCTCGTGCACGACACCAGTGTCGAAGTCATCGCCACAATTCTTCAACATCGCACTGAGCTCGGGACTGCGGCGTGAAACCTTGGCCCAGCGGCGCCTGTAAGCAATCGCATCGACGACGGTGACGAGCGCAGCCGGGTCAGCCTCGAGAAGCTTCGGCACCTCGACGACAAGTAACTCAAGATACTCCAGCAACTCAGGGGTCCAAGTCAAAGCTTCCATTTTCTCGTCGTGCAAGTCGGAGTAGTGCTTGCGCATCAGGGCGAAGGTATTCTGCATGGCCAGCAAGTGTGTGCAGAACGGCTCCACTTTATAATTGTTCACGTCGACGGAGAAGCAGTTTCTGAGCACTTCCTCCAGCGCAGAAGTGATGCCATTCCACCACTCCACCACAACTCCCGTAAGGCGCGCGCCCACCTGCTCGCCCACGTGAACCTTGGTGTCGCCTTCTTGCTGGTCCGTGTACGCGATCAAGTCAGCAATCTCTTCGTTGAATTGAGCAGCAGCGAAGACGTCATCTGCCAGGATGTCTGACAAACGTTGCAAGTGCTTGCTGACCTCGACTACACACTCGTCGCAAGCGTGTTTGCTCTTTGCCACCTCGCTAGCGCGGGAAATCAAAGCTTCTCCATTTCCCCACTCCAGCAACTGATTGCTAAACTCCGGCTGATCCTCCAATTCGCCCTTCACGAAGCTCACAGCCTTTTCGATCTCTATCGAAGTGCAGCCCTGTGGGTTGCACAAGACTGCGGTGCGCTCGGCCTCCATCTTCAGCTTTGTGTCGAAAGATTCTGGGGCCGCGAGACAGATGGCCCCAAGACTGGGCCCCAAATCCCACTCGTCATCACGCGCTAAGTGAGTGACTTTGGTCTGCAGAAGCTCCACCGCAGCTTCACGCTGGTCTTCTGTTGCATAGCCCACGGCCGACAAGTTCTCTGTTGAGAGGTGCTGCCAAAACTTCGGCGCGACAGTCTCCTCCTGTATGAGCAGTAGTGGCTCCTAGTAGTGGCTCCTGGTAGTAGCTCCTAGTCGTGGCTCCTGGTAGTGGCTCCTCGTCGTAGCTCTTGGTAGTGGCTCCTGGTAGTGGCTCCTGGTAGTGGCTCCTGTAGCTCCTAGTAATGGCTCCTGGTAGTAGCTCCTAGTGGCTCCTGGTAGAGGCTCGTGGTAGAGGCTCGTGGTAGTAGCTCCCAGTAGTGGCTCCTGCTGGTAGTGCCTAGTAGTGGCTCCTGGTAGTAGCTCCTAGTAGTGGCTCCTGGTAGTGGCTCCTGGTAGTAGCTCCTGGGAGGGGATCCTGGTGGTAGCTCCTAGTAGTGGCTCCTGGTAGTAGCTCCGAGTAGTAGCTCCTAGTAGTGGCTCCTGATAGTGGCTCATGGTAGTAGCTCCTTGTAGTGGCTCCTGGTAGTAGCTCCTAGTAGTGGCTCATCATGGTAGTGGCTCCTGGTAGTAGCTCCTGGTAGTAGCTCCTGGTAGTAGCTCCTAGTAGTGGCTCCTGGCGGTAGCTCCTAGTAGTGGGTCCTGGTAGAGGCTCCTGGTAGTAGCTCCTCGTAGTGGCTCCTGGTAGTAGCTCCTAGTAGTGGCTCCTGGTAGTTGCTCCTGGTAGTAGCTCCTGGTAGTGGCCCCTTGTCGTGGCTGCTGGTAGTAGTTCCTAGTAGTAGCTCCTAGTAGTGGCTCCTGGCAGTGGCTCCTGGTACTAGCTCCTAGTCGTGGCTCCTGGTAGTAGCTCCTAGTAGTGGCTCCTGGTAGTGGTTCCTGGTAGTAGCTCCTGGTAGTTGCTCCTGGTAGTAGCTCCTAGTAGTGGCTCCTGGTAGTAGCTCCGGGTAGTGGCTCCTGGTGGTGGCTCCAGGTAGTAGCTCCTAGTCGTGGCTTCTGGTAGTAACTCCTAGTAGTGGCTCCTGGTAGTGGCTCCTGGTAGTAGCTCCTACTGGTGGGTCCTGGTAGTAGCTCCTAGTAGTGGCTCCTGGTAGTGGCTCCTGGTACTAGCTCTTCGTATTATTGAGGCTCATATTCTGTAGTCCTCGCACTGCTGCGTCAAGCAAAGCAGTCGCAGCCACATCGGTGCTCGGACGCGAGCAACCGGCTTGAGAGCGCAGAACTGCGACTGCGAGACGAACTTCTCAAACATGGCATCGCTCATTTGCTCGCCCGACTTCATCCACATCCTGGCAAGCTCCAGGGCAACTTTGGATTCCTTCTTCAGAATGTCCAACTCGTCGGGCGTGGCGCCACAGTCTGCGAGGGGGTTGTCTTTCAAGTCATTCTCGATGAGCAGCTCCAAATCTTTGATTTGCCTCTCCAACGAACGGCGGAAGCAATCTTTTTTCGCAAACCATTTTTGTGCCTCCTGGCATTGATCGAACTCTGTCAAGACTTCCCTCAGGACCTTCACGGGGTTCTGCTTCTTGCGGCCCGCCTTCGTCTTTTCGGTGTCGCCCTCCTCCGTGATGACCTGTCTCTTGGTAGGAGTCGCAGCCCTGCAAGTCTTCTTGGAGGAGCTCTTCGCGCTGGCCGCACGCTTGCTGGCCGCCGCTGATTTCGCTGCCGCAGGTGTTACGACTGTGATGCTTATCCTTTGGCCTCCCATGCGCATCCGAGCATCAGTGCCCCGGCCACCACGTAACTCGTCATCTGAACCGAAAGACTCGTTCTGTTCTTCCTCGGCCGCTTGTGCACCGGCAGCGCAAGCAGAAGCTGCTGCCTTCATCTGCGCGTCGGCCATGAGATCATCGAAGCTTGTGCCCGAAGCTTGCTCAAACGAGTTGCGCATGGCCTCAGAGAGCCCAGCAAAGGCATCGTCCATCTGCCCATCGAAGAGCTGGAGATTTTCTTCTGTGCTGGCCTTCTCTTTTTGCACAATATCTCGGTTTATGTTGCTCACCGACCAAGCCATCTTGCCAGGTATCAACACGCAGTCGTGGCCTTGCCACGACGAACGTTTGTGGCCATGTCCGTTTGTCTCGGGATCACCATGGGCAATGAGGTAATCCGAGTACAGGATGTACCAAGGAATCGTCTCTTCTCACACTGATCCTCTTCTATCTTTTCCCCAGGAATCTCGAGCTCTCAGACAAGAGCGTCTAGAATCTAGAATATGGTTTCCTGCACGAAGACATGATATGTGATAAAATGCCATACGCATACAAATAGCTAGGTTATTTAAGGGGCGCCTCAGATTTTCGAATATGATCTTTTGAGTTTGGGGCGGGCAAACCAAAGCCCGGTGACCAAGGAGCCAAATGACTGCACGGCTGGGTACCGACTGGGATCCTGCTTGCATTCCACTTCCGCAGTAGTCATCTCTTTGACCTGGACCTTCGCGCGGTTCCAGTCAATACGTGAGTGCTCGCGTGTGCCAAGTTTTTGGTAGTGCTCTTTGGCGACGTTGATGTAGTGCTGCACCTCGTCATACAAGCTGCCCTCAGACCCCATCTCTTTGACAAGCTGCGAAATGCTGTACAATTTCCGCGTAATTGGTGAGACCTTCTTTTCGAATATGCCCTCAAATATGCGCATACCGGGTTGTCTTACCAATTGGCCCCTCCAGCGTCCCTATCACCCGAGGACTTGCATTGGTATTTCAAAGAAATACCAATACGTAGAAAGGTCGAGGAACAATCCAATTGACCGACAGAGTACAGTAGTAGCATATGTTGCCCTGGTTCCGGACAATCACGCCTTTCGAGATAGTGTTGTAACCCCAGGCAAACGGGCACCCAGGACCGTCGCAAATGTCCTGGTCTGAATCCTTTGACTTGCAGAGCTTGCACGCCCTGCCGTCAGGCTCCGCCACACCCGCGCTTTTCTTGGCGATCCGCCGCTTCTTGTACTCGGGTCCATCATCCGCCTTGACTGTTTTCACCAGCATCAGCCATGCGGAGATGGAACAAAAAGGCAGCCACACGCTAGCCAGCGCAGCAAAACACGGAACTGTCATCGCGATTGCTCTGCACCGTAGAGTTGCAAGGAATCGTACCTCTGGAGCCGGTATAGCTTCGAGGTTGCGCTTGAATCGCAAAGCTCAGATATATTAGGCGGAACATCGCGGTGGGGCACAGATATATTAGGCGACGGGCAGACATCGGACCGATCGAACAGTCGATCATCGGCGATGTTTTCATGATGATGTACACAGAAGATGACCACATCGATAACATTGCATGTACACAGAACATGACCACATGCGACCACAGAAGATGATGCCCACAGGTGGATAACATTGCATGGTTATTACTAAATGAATGTCGCCCTCAGGGGTCTATTCACCGGAACATCGCGGTGGGGCACAGATATATTAGGCGACGGGCAGACATTCAAGTTTGCTACCCCGCAGACAAAGCGATCACACCGACCCGCAATTCTTCGGTCGTGCAGACACGTGCTGCTGCACACCAACCCACAGAAATGAAGATCAGCGCATCTAATTCCCAGACAGAAGCGGATTGCGCCAAGAAGCAAAGAAACCCATCAATTGCGGGCCTGCACTGCAAATGCTGAACGCATTCCCGCTCATGCGCCTCAAGGTATTGTTATCGGCCTGGTCCGGGATCTCGGAGAAGGAATGTCCCACCACCATGAGGGTGAACCAGCCCGGAAGGACTGCCCAGGCGCGAGTCTCGTCGTCCAACTGCACTCGAGCAAATATCTTGCTCTGGCAAGCCATGGTCGGAATCAGCTCGCGCCATATGCGGCTGTGCTTCAAGAGGTAATCGTCGCTGTGGTTAATGTCCACGAATTGTGGCCGCATCGGCTGGAGGTACCACATATTCATTAATGATTGGTTCACAGCCCACTAGATACACATACTAGATGCACATACGCTACCGTATACAATACGGTGTGCTGTTGTTGTACGCGCTGTTTATATACTTCCGGAATTCTCGGGGCATTCTGCAAAAGCTCCTGCTAGAATCTGTGGAACTCTGCAATTAAAAGTGACCATGCTGTGGTACGGCTCCAGGTGTTCGATCAGAAAAGAGAGCTCGCGCTCCCGCTGGTACATGCCAGATGTAGCGTCTTGCCACGCCTGGGGGAGCAGATTGTAGAGTGGTGGATAGTCCAGTCCATTCAATCTGAACAAGTCAATGTGTGACTGCCGGAACTGGGGATCAGACTTCGCCGTCTCTTCCTGCCCGGCCCCATTGCACTTATGGAACTCCGTGAAGAGCTCAAACCTGGGGCCGAACACCTGTGTCCATGATGGTGGCGTCGCCTGAATTTCGGCGACCAAGCTGTGCCACAACTGAAGACGCTTCATGTTACCGCCCTTCGAAACCAATAACATATTCCACCAGCACCTCAGCCTGTCGGCCAATGACCCACCACGTTCGGCGTCATGAAGGTAATGCTGAATACAAAATCCATGTCCGCGAAGTGAGTCGTCTACGTGGTCCGCATCCGACTTTGGGTTGCCCTTGGTTTTCAACATCATGCCGTCGACGTTCTCCAGAACTGCCCCATCGGGCTTCAAAACCCCGAGACAAGCCTTTGCCATGTCGCAAGTTGCCTGTGTCTGCCCACCAGACTCGTTCTGCACAGAATCAGTGTGCTTGCCCCTGTGAGGGTTGAGGCGACTCTTGTCGATGCAGACAAATCCGCCGAGCCAGATGTCCATCCGCTTCACCAAGACTGGCTTCGCCTTGATGACGCAATAGGCGCGGCAACGTGACATCTCTGCCATTTCCCTGTGGAAGCACTGGGGCCCGTCTCCTGTGAGATGAAAATGTTGTGTTAGCCAGGTCTGAACATCTTTATCTTTCTCGCAGATAACGACCAAGGCGATTGGAATGATGATGCCGAAATTTTCCTTCCAATATCGCTGCAAATGCTTTGCTGCAGTATATGCAATTTCGCAGCCGGTGAAGCCGGTTCCAAAACGAACAGTAATGCGAGAGTTCTGGATCTCCTTGAGCCCAGCCTTCAAATGCATCATCTTGTTGGGTGTCAAGCTGGTGTGCCACATGTGTACTTGGGCTGCATACAGAAAATCCAGCATGGCCCATTTTTCCGTTGTAACTGTGTCACCGACAGTATCTGCGCCATGTGGAGGCTGGGGGCATGGCTCTGCTGCAGGCGTGGGAATGCGAAGTTCAGGTGGGTGCTCTGTTCGCACGGTCGGAGGAGAAGCCGACATGGGCAGAAACATAAATCCTACGGAGTCCATGTCCCAGGGATTCACAGAAGTTCGTGACTGTCCGACGTCTCCAAATCCTATGTTCCCGGTAGCATTTCCTATTGCGAAATCTGGTGGAAAACGATGTCATAATGTAGGATGCCAGTGGTTTTGCAGTGTATTTAAAGTAAATCATTGACAATTGAAATGTGTTTCAATTTAATGGGTTCATTCACTGTTCATTCATGGTTTATTAATTGTTGGTAATTGTTGGTATTCGTGGCGCCGGGGTATCGCCGGGGTTTCCGCGGGGTTTCCGC
>PBZD01000027.1 GCA_002729875.1 Chromatiales bacterium
GAGGGAACGCTCGCTGGCACATGAAAAACGCCTCTACCAGGCATTGCTGGAATCATTTCGCCCGGAACTGTCGGCCTTACGTTCGATGGCCGGCGCCATCGCCGAAACCGATGTGCTGACCAACCTCGCCGAGCGCGCCGCCACCCTGCAACTGAATGCGCCGACACTTAGCGAGCAACCCGGCCTCGAGATCCGCGCCGGTCGCCACCCGGTGGTCGAAGCTGTTATCGACGAACCGTTTATCGCCAACGACCTGATCATGAACGAAGAGCGTCGGCTACTGGTCGTAACCGGCCCGAACATGGGCGGCAAATCAACTTTCATGCGCCAGACAGCATTGATCGTAATACTCGCGCAGATGGGCAGTTATGTACCGGCCGAGTCCGCAACGATAGGACCGATCGATCGTATCTTCACCCGCATCGGCGCCGCCGACGACCTGTCGGGCGGTCGCTCGACATTCATGGTCGAGATGACCGAAGCTGCCAACATCCTGCACAACGCCACCCGGCACAGCCTGGTACTGATGGACGAGATCGGTCGCGGCACCAGCACCTTTGATGGCCTGTCACTGGCCTGGGCCATCGGTCACCGGATCGGCGAGAAAATCGGCGCCTTTACGTTGTTTGCCACTCACTATTTCGAACTCACCGGACTCGCCGACGAACTCGACGCCTGTGCAAACGTACATCTGGATGCGACCGAACACGGTGAACAACTGATCTTCATGCATGCCGTCAAAGACGGACCGGCCAACCAGAGCTACGGGCTACAGGTGGCGCGACTGGCCGGCGTGCCGGACGCGGTGATTCGCCGCGCACAAAGTTATCTGCAATCACTAGAACAGCAATCCGCCCACTCGCACGCAAAGCAAACTCCGCAACAGGAACTGCCGTTACACCCGACCATACCGAATGACGATCTGCGTGATGCGCTGGAGGCCATGAACCCTGACGACATGTCACCGCGTGATGCGCTGGATGCTTTATATACATTGCGGAAGAAGCTGGACTAACCGATTGCACCAATAATTATTTACCGGGATGATTTCGGCTGCGATTTTTTTTGTTTTCAGGCTTCCCCTTAAGGGTGCCACCCAACCGGGGCAACAGGATTATATCGTTCCAGAGTCACACCCCGATGTGTCCAAGGTATTTTGTATCCGTATACCCTTCAGTAACCTTAAAGCAGCTTGCTGCGTTACCGAAGGGTATACGGATACAAAATACGATAAGGGAAAGCCTAAAAACCAAATGCACCAAAACGCAAAAAATGCGCAGCCTGATCCGCCACCTTGCCCGAAAAAATCAGGCCAATATGATTGACCGGCAAAACAAGATGCTCGGTTATTCCCGGCAGTTGCGTCTCCCGCACTGACACGACGCCATCATGCGGGGACTCAAGTTTCCCGACGATCGCCCCGAGACCAAGCCCGACGGAACCGGCAATAACTCCGATCTCCCGGTCACCATCAACCGAGATCAGCGGTTGCTCCAGAACCCCGTCTCGCAAGGTACGTCCGACTATCTTGCGCCCCAGGCGCCACCTCGACAGACGGCGAGCCGCAGAAGAATCTACCAGCGGTGAACCCAGACAAACAATTCGCCCAACCCGATCGGTGGGGAACACATTCAGCATTTGTAACGCCAACACACCGCCAAGGCTATGCCCGACGAGATGCACGTAATCCGCATCGATCTCATCGATACAGCGCCGCAACCGGCGCGCATTCTCCGGCAAAGCCCGGGTTACCGTGCGATAGGAAAAGGTCTTTGCGGGACTTTCACAGCGTTGCGCGAGGCGCTTGCACAACATACCGAGCGGCAGACCGTGCATCCACAGACCATGGATCACGACAATTGCAGATGAGGATGCGCTCAGGCCGGTTTCTCTTTGTTACGCACGCGAATACCGGTCTCACGTAATTGCTCGCTGGCAACGGAACCGGGCGCTTCAGTCAGCAGGCAACTGGCTGTCTGCGTTTTCGGGAATGCGATGACATCACGGATACTCTGTGCACCAACCATCAACATGACGAGTCGATCGAGGCCAAAGGCGATTCCTCCGTGTGGCGGGCAACCATATTGCAACGCCTTGAGCAGGAAGCCGAACTTGTTTTCCGCTTCCTCTGCCGAAATGCCGAGGATGCGGAATACGGCCTGCTGCATTTCACTGGAATGAATTCGAATCGAACCGCCGCCGATCTCCGAACCATTCAGCACCATGTCGTAAGCACGTGACAGTGCATTGCCGGGATCGGCCTCAAGCGCGGCGACCGAATCGAGACCCGGCGCCGTAAACGGATGATGCAACGCGTTCCAGCGATTCGCCTTGTCGTCCCACGCAAACATTGGAAAATCAATTACCCACAGCGGCCGCCAGCCGGCTTCGAGCAGACCCAAATCTTCGCCTAACCGGTTGCGCAGCGCACCGAGTGAATCGTTGACGATGGCCGCCTTGTCGGCGCCGAAAAATACCAGGTCGCCATCGGCCAGTGCCAGACGTGAGACGATGCCGGTAATGGTCTCATCCGGTAAAAATTTAAGAATCGGCGATTGCAGGCCGTCACGTCCATCGGCAACAGAGTTAACCTTGATATACGCAAGTCCCTTGGCGCCATGCTGCCCGACATAGTCCGTATAGGTGTCAATCTGCTTGCGCGTCATACTGCTGCCGCCGGGTATTTTCAGTGCCGCAACCCTGCCCTGCGAATCTGCGGCAGGGCCGGCGAAAACCTTGAACTCGACGTCGGCCATCAGATCACCGCATTCCACCAGTTCAAGTGGAATGCGCAGGTCCGGACGATCATTACCGTAGCGTTGCATACATTCGGCATAGCTCATCTGTGGGAACGGATCCGGCAACTCCACCCCCAGCACGGTCTTAAACAGGCTACGAATCAGCGACTCCATCAACCGCATGATGTCGGCCTCTTCTATAAACGACATCTCTACATCAAGCTGGGTGAATTCAGGCTGCCGGTCGGCGCGCAGGTCTTCGTCACGAAAACAGCGTGCAATCTGATAATAACGATCAAAGCCGGACACCATTAACAACTGCTTGAACAACTGTGGCGACTGCGGCAAGGCGAAAAATTCACCCGGATGGGTCCGGCTCGGCACGATGTAGTCGCGAGCCCCTTCCGGTGTCGCACGGGTCAGGATCGGCGTTTCGATATCGATAAAACCGTTATCATCCATGAAACGACGTAATGTCTGCGTCACACGATGACGCATACGCAGTCGTGCGGCCACCTCTTCACGCCTGAGATCAAGATAGCGATAGCGCAGACGGATGTCTTCATGCGCATTCTCGTCATGATGAAACGGCGGGGTTTGCGACTCGTTTAATACGGCAAGATCGGTGGCGAGAACCTCAACCTGACCGGTCGGCAGATTTGGATTAACCGTTCCCTCCGGGCGCGGGCGGACCGTACCCTTGATCTGCAGCACATATTCACCGCGGATACGCTCGGCGACGGCAAATATCTCCGCCCTGTCCGGATCAAAGACCACCTGCAGCAGGCCTTCGCGATCGCGCAGATCGATAAATATTACCCCGCCATGATCCCGCCGGCGATGTACCCAGCCGGCCACCTCAACGGTCTGGCCTACGGCCTCAGCATTAATTTCACCACAGTAATGGGTTCGCATGGATCGGGACCTTGTACTATCTGCTTATATTAGGGGCGCAGGATGATAACCGGAATTCGCGCTGCCGTCGCCCCGCCTGGCCTGCAGATGGCCACGACAGGCTCAGATCAGGTTGCCGCCGGGTGATCGTCCGCTTCGAGCGCATGTTTTTCGCGGACCCACGGCGGCACAACCACACCCAGGGAAACGATCATTTTCAGTGCCGATTCAATATCCATATCCAGTTCGATCGTATCCTCGACCGGTACCATAATAATGAATCCAGAGGTCGGATTTGGAGTTGTCGGCACAAAAACACAAATCATGTCGGCGCTGGTCCTGGCCTGGATTTCAGCCAGTTCCGTCGAGGTCTGGAAACACAGGCTATAGACACCTTTGCGCGGATACTCGATCAACAGCACCTTCTTAAAGGCCTGGCTGGTATTGGTAAACAAAACCTCGGCGAAGTTTTTTGAGGCGGAATAGATCGACCGGACCAGCGGGATTCTGTTCAACAAGCGCTCGGAAGCACTGACAAATCGCTTACCGATGAAATTTGCCACCAGCATCCCGGTCAGCAACAAAACAATAATTGACAACAAGATACCGAGACCCGGAATCTTTATACCGAGCAAATGCTCGGGCTGGTAGGCCAACGGCAGCAGTAACAACGTCCGATCCATGAGCCCGATGACCAGGTTCAGAACGAATAACGTGAATCCGATCGGTATCCAGACAAGCAAACCAGCGATGAGATAACGGCGAAAATGCATAAGAGGGATTATATTGGTTAAATGAACGGTCTGTCAGTCCGTCTTGGCGCCGGGCGACCCTGATTTTCCTGTGCTGCCGGAGCCGGATTTTCCGCCCGCAGACTGGCCCTTGTCGGCCGGCTTCTTGTTGTTCTTGTCCTGCTTGTCCTGCTTGTCCTGCTTGTCCTGCTTGTCCTGTTTGTCCTGCTTGTCCTGCTTGTCTTTCGGGTCCTTTTGCGACTCACCGGACGAGTCACCAGCCAGGTTGCGCTGATTGTCCTGCTTGAAATCGGTCTCGTACCAGCCACCACCCTTGAGGCGGAAATTAGGTGCAGACAGCAACTTTTTCAGCTCGGGCTCGCCACATTGCGGACAATCCACGAGAGGGATCGCCCCCATCTTCTGCAGCACTTCAAAATCATGCCCGCAAGACTTACAGGCATACTCATAAATTGGCATCTGAAACTCCGAAAAAATATTATTTTTTAAACCGTAGCCTGACCCACACATGTCCGGGATAAATTCTCTACCCCCGGCCATAGCAGCTTCAACCGAGATAATCCCCTCGTCGCCTACCTTGTACAGCATATGATTGCGACACGAATACCAGTTCTTTTATCCCCGACTAGGCCGCGGCCAGCTTTCCAGTGCGAATAACGATCATATCGTCCTCGACAGTGACCGTCACCGTATCACCGGGAGCAAGACTGCCGCGCAGAATCTCATCCGCGAGGGGATTCTCGATGCGCTGCTGAATGGCCCGCTTCAGCGGTCGAGCACCGTAAACCGGATCGTAACCAGCTTCGGCCAGCTTGGCCACTGCCGGGGCAGCCAATTCCAGGCGCATATCGCGGGCGGCCAGCCGGCGAGCCAAGTATTGCAACTGGATTTCTATGATCGCACCAATCTGCGTCTGCGTCAGCGGATGAAACACCACCATGTCATCAATCCGGTTCAGAAACTCAGGGCGAAAATGCTGGCCTACAGTTTCCAGTACTGCGGTCTTGATGGCCGCGTAATTCTCATCACCGGCCAACTCCTGAATGTGTTCCGAACCAAGGTTCGACGTCATGATGAGCACCGTATTACGAAAATCAACGGTTCGACCATGCCCGTCGGTAAGCCGGCCGTCATCGAGGACCTGCAGCAATACATTGAAAACATCGGGATGGGCTTTCTCAATCTCATCCAGAAGCACCACCGAGTAGGGGCGACGCCGGACGGCCTCAGTCAGGTAACCGCCCTCTTCGTAACCCACATAGCCCGGCGGTGCGCCAATCAACCTCGCGACCGAATGCTTCTCCATGAATTCGGACATGTCGATGCGGATCAGCGCCTCCTCGGCATCAAACAGGAACTGTGCAAGTGCTTTGGTCAACTCGGTCTTGCCCACTCCGGTCGGGCCGAGAAACAGAAATGAGCCGTTCGGGCGAGTCGGGTCGGCCAGCCCGGCACGCGAGCGACGTATCGCACTCGATACGGCAACCACAGCTTCGTCCTGGCCGACAACCCGCGTATGCAACACTTCTTCCATGTGCAGCAACTTGTCCTGCTCACCTTCGAGCATTTTACCAACCGGTATACCCGTCCACTTGGAGACAATCTCGGCAACCTCAGCCTCGCTGACCCGATTACGCAATAACCGGTTGTCCTGCTGCTCATGTTCGCCGGCCTCAGTAAGCTGACGTTCAAGTTCCGGTATCCGCCCATATTGCAATTCCGACATGCGCTGCAAATCCTGTGCACGATGCGCGGTTTCAAGTTCACCGCGGGCCCGCTCAAGTTCTTCCTTTATATGCGTCGCACCCTGCATCGCGGCCTTTTCTCCCTTCCAGATCTCGTCAAGATCCGCAAATTCCACTTCAAGGCCCGTCAATTGTTCTTCAAGATCAGTCAGTCGCTTCTTCGATGCATCATCGGACTCCTTGTTCAATGCCTCACGCTCAATTTTCAGCTGGATGATGCGACGTTCGAGGCGATCCATTGACTCCGGTTTGGAATCAATTTCCATGCGGATACGGGACCCGGCTTCATCAATAAGGTCGATGGCTTTATCGGGTAATTGCCGGTCAGAAATATACCGGTGCGACAGTGTTGCCGCGGCAACAATGGCCGGATCGGTTATTTCGACACCGTGGTGAACCTCGTAACGTTCCTTCAAACCACGCAGGATTGCAATCGTATCCTCCACCGTCGGTTCCTCGATCAATACCTTCTGAAAACGCCGCTCCAATGCCGCATCCTTCTCGATATTCTGCCGATACTCATCGAGTGTCGTCGCACCGACACAATGCAATTCACCACGCGCAAGCGCCGGCTTCAGCATGTTGCCGGCATCCATCGCACCTTCGGCTTTACCGGCACCAACCACCGTGTGTATTTCATCGATGAACAGGATGACCTGGCCTTCCTGTCTCGACAAATCACTGAGCACCGCCTTCAGACGTTCTTCAAACTCACCGCGAAACTTTGCCCCGGCAATCAGGGCACCGAGATCGAGACTCAGAATTCGCTTGTTACGAATGCCTTCAGGGACCTCACTGTTGATGATGCGTTGCGCAAGGCCCTCAACGATGGCGGTTTTACCGACACCGGGTTCACCAATCAGCACCGGATTATTCTTGGTACGCCGCTGCAGGATCTGGATCGTACGTCTTATTTCATCATCCCGTCCGATGATCGGATCAAGTTTGCCCTGCTCGGCCTGCTCGGTCAGGTCGATCGTGTATTTCTCAAGAGCCTGGCGTGTGTCTTCGGCATTCTGATCGTCAACCGACTGACCGCCGCGCAGGTCGTCAATTGCCGCTTCAACTGCACCCCGAACCACGCCGGCTTCGGCAAGAATGCTGCCGACCTGGCTCTTGTCATCACAGGCCGCCAGAACAAATAATTCACTTGAAATAAACTGGTCGGAACGATCCTGCGAGAGTTTGTCGCAAATATTCAACAACCGCCCCAGATCGTTTGACAGGTGTCCTTCCCCAGCCGTACCTTCAACCTGCGCCAACTGGTCAAGCGCTTCGCCGAGGCGAGAGCGCAATAAATTCACCTTTCCGCCTGCCTTGGTCAACAGGTGCCGAACCGTCCCGCCCTGCTGATCGAGCAGCGCC
>PBZD01000028.1 GCA_002729875.1 Chromatiales bacterium
TGGAGAACTACTTCTTACCCGGTGATCTTGAAATGCAGATTGAGAAGTTTGTCGATCACTACAATCATCAGCGATACCATGAAAGCTTGAAAAACCTGACACCGGCCGATGTCTACTTTGGGCGCGGGCAATCAATTTTAGCCAAAAGGGAAAAGGTCAAACAAAGAACCATTGAGAAACGGCGTTTGCACCATCACAGGCATGCCGCGTAAGATGAAATCGATGAGCAAAATACTCGCTTAGCCTGACGCTAAATCTGTCCCGTTTTATTTGAAGACGGACAGATTGCATTCTTCGGAAACCATTTGGTTCCCCCCGGCACGCCATCAATATGGGACCCTCAATTGAGCATGGAATTGATTGCAGGGAGCATTTAAGCAGCATGATGTTATCGATAACTGGTGGTATTGTGTCGAACTAAATATGTGGCTCATAATGTAATAACACTTGGATTCATCTCGTGGGGTAGCACAGAGGTAGCACCATGAATCCAGTGTCGTCAGAAACACACAAGCCCCGGTAGCTCAGCTGGATAGAGCGTCCGCCTCCTAAGCGGAAGGTCACAGGTTCGAATCCTGTTCGGGGCGCCAATAAGTAAAAGAATTTAAAAAGTTAAAAGTCACCACCGCGCCGGTCTCAACTTCATCGTTAGAAATAAACAGGTTGCATAATGCCTGGCGTACACCTGTTATTTATACTTATAGCTTTTCTGGCTTCACATGAGGGTTGGTTTCGCAGTCAATCTGGCAGGATTTATTAATATTATGTGAACTGGCGCATACTTATGTTGCGTGACATTGATACTATATCAATAGTGACTTGCCCGATGGCGCAACTTCGGATAGTCGCAAAAAAGCAGTAAAAAAGCCCACCACGGATATTCAGTCTCCGTGGTGGGCTGCTGGAAAAACCTGGTAAGTCTGACGAACGGTTTTCCAGGGATATACCTCCTTTTTGTCTTTACACAGGTCGCTGCGATATGGATCGATTGCGTTGGCGGTTTTATCTGTGGCGCCTTGCTGAATGTCACCCGGGCCCGGGATGCGAATATCAATTGACGTGATAGCAGTGATAACCAAATGGTCTGGCCGGACGGATGTTGTATCTGTCACACCATTAGATTCGTCATGCGCTGATGATCAGGCGTGGGTGAATTTCGCTTATGCTGTCATTGAACAGCAAAATATTACGTGTTTTTCCTTATAGTTACTGCGTTTCCACGGAGCATAATCGACCCTAGGTTTATTATTTGCAGGTGGTTGTCTATACTTGCTGTATTGGTTTTGTGTAACTAAATGCCCCGCACAGGCGGGGCATTTTTTCAGCCTTTCTGAGGCCAGAGAAGAAAGTTTATGGTCGATTCGAAGATAAAATTCTACTATACGGTCGCAAAGGTATTGCATTGGTTTGCTGCATTCATTATCGCCTTCAATTTGTTGTCCGGCTGGAGACTCGGAGGGTTTCCACTGAATCAAAAGATAGTGTTGATCATGATCCACTCGGGGATTGGGGTTACGATATTCGCCCTGATGCTTTTTCGTTGGTGGTGGCGCAGAAACCATAAGCTCTATGCGCCGCCCGGGTGGCAGAAAAAACCCTCTATGCTGCTGCAGTGGATATTCTATCCATTACTATTAATACAACCGGTCATAGGTGTGATACAGGCCGCATATATTGACTACGAGGTCCGCGCATTCGGGTTCATTAATTTTTCTGCTCTTGCTGCTGATAATGAGAAATTGCACGCGCTGTTTCTTCAGTTGCATGGGCAGACAGCCTTGTTGCTCATTGTGCTTGTTCTCCTGCATGGACTGGAAAGGACGAGAGGCGCCCTTGTATGATCTAAGTAAGCGGAACAGCGTTCAATCATCCGGGTAAAGTCCCGGTCAGGCAGTCTTGTGTTTTCGAGACCTGATCCTGGCAAATAACAATAAAAGTTGTCCGTAAATATCCGGCTACCGTGCACACGTCACAGAAATTGACAGTGGAAAGCTGTATTTGATTGGTTATGGTAAAGCTCGGGCGTAAAACAGGGTCGTGCTGGGTAACATTATGAGGAGATCCTTGTGCCCGGAAAAATCTCCGTGGCGATATTTTAAAAATAAATAAAATTTAAGTATGAAGCCAATCGAGCCCTCTATTCAGATAAAGAAAAACTGCGACAGCAACAGGCCCTACGGTAAATCACAGGAGTTTGTTCCAGACCAACTCAACGGGAATATGGATCCCGCCTTGGGGGTGTTTGAGGATCGGCGTGAGGCAATGGATCGGCGCCGGGAAAAATCACTTTTTGCTTTTTTGTACGGCAATTTTCATCCTCGCAGGCGCCGGAGCAGGCGCAGCATTGACGATCATCGATATATCTTCGACTGGCACGAACCTCATCTACTCTACGTCGCGCTGGCAATTGTCCTGTTAAGTTGTACTGATGCACTGTTTACGTTGAACCTGCTGAATATTGGTGCCTATGAGGCTAACCCGCTCATGAACGGAATGCTCCAGATTAGTGTAGATCGGTTTTTACGGGTCAAAATCGGTTTAACGGCTGTTTCGGTCGTGGTGTTGGTATTTGCCGCGCAAAGCCAGTTTTTGGGCAGATTCAGGGTCGTCAACCTGCTGTACATGGCTTGCTTCATTTATGCCGCTCTGATTCTCTATGAGCTGTTTTTATTCAGACAGATTCTTGCCTGACATCAGTTCCCACCCGATACCCCGATTATTAATCGACTTTGCTGTGCCCATTCCGGTACAGCAGCGGCCAGTGTGTCAATCAACACCCTGTCCGTAACGCACCTCGGCTTTTCGGCAGCGTAATAAACAGCGGAGTTCCGACTGCGACACGCAGGCTGTTGCATGGATTGAGGCTGGTTTATCGGCTTTAATTATTCATGGATTGACATCTAATACATTCAGTATATTCATGATAATAAAAGTTTTATTATTATCTATCTCAAGTAATTTCTGAGGTTCAGCGGGTTCCTGGAGCAGGGTTGTAACGGGCTGCTTTCGGGTATGATTGCCGTGTTGTTGTTAAGGAGACTAAGGATGAGATTTGTTGCTTCCCTTATCGGGATTTCACTCGTGTGCGTGCAGGTTTTTGCTGACGAACTGGATCTGAGTCTGAACAACGACGCATTGCGCTTGCAGTATGTCTACAAGGTGGAATCCTCCGGTTTAAACCTTGATGCCGGCTGGTTACATCACTCTGATAATGGCGATATTCTGCATGCGGGTGTTCATCTCGTCGATCTCGCCTCAGGCGGGCGTGATAAGCTCGAGGCCGGTCTCGGTGGCCGGGCTGTCTATACCAATGGCGACCTCAGTGGTCAGAGCGGATTTGCTCTGCCAATCGGAGGTTTTCTTCGCTTTACGCCGATGGCAATCAACCGGCTGTCGGTTGCCGGCAGCCTGTATTACGCTCCGAGCATTCTGGCAATTGGTGACATGGATAAATACCAGGAAGTTACCCTACGGGTGAGTTACAACGTGCTGCGGGAAGCGGACCTGTACCTCGGCGTCCGTTATGCCCGTGGGGATTATAAGAAAGATGTGCCGGACACGCGGTTCGATAAGGGTATGCATGTTGGCATGTCGCTGCGTTTCTGAAAGTTGCGCGGTAAGACGTGACGGTAGAATTTTTTTCGTCTGAGTTAGGGTAGGGCATGGCTGGTCATAGTAAATGGGCAAATATTCAGCACCGTAAGGGTGCTCAGGATAAGAAACGTGGCAAGCTCTTCACCAAGCTGATTCGCGAGATAACAGTTGCCGCACGGACCGGCGGCGGGGATATGGATGCAAATCCCCGCCTGCGCCTGGCCATTGACAAGGCCAAGGGTCAAAGCATGCCGAAGGATAATATTGAACGCGCAGTCAAGCGTGGTTCCGGTGAGCTTGAAGGTATGGACTATGAGGAAATTATCTACGAGGGCTATGGTCCCGGTGGTGTAGCCGTGATGGTTGATTGCCTGACCGACAATCGCAATCGCACGGTAGCCGATGTCCGGCATGCATTCAGCAAGTATGGCGGCAACCTGGGTGCCGATGGATCGGTTGCCTACCTGTTTAACAAGGTGGGGTTAATGAGTTTTCCGGTTGGCGTGGATGAAGACCGTGTCATGGAAGTTGCGATTGAGTCCGGCGCAGAAGATGTTGTAATCAATGACGATGGGTCGATTGATGTGCTAACCGACCCGGATGAGTTCGAGAACGTGCGCAAGGCACTGGAAGACTCCAGTAACGGGTTTGAATTTGCCGAGATAACGATGCGTGCATCGGTGTCTGCGACCCTTGGAGAGAAAGAAGCATCCAGTATGATGAAGCTGCTGGAAATGCTTGAGGATCTGGAAGACGTTCAGCAGGTGTACTCAAATGCTGAAATTCCGGATGAAATCCTGGCGAATCTCTAGGGCATGACAATTGGATGATCCAATCCGCATTCTTGGCATAGATCCGGGGTCCCGCATAACCGGCTACGGGATTATCGATTCCAACGGAGCCGTAAGCCGACATGTCGCAAGCGGTTGCCTGAGGCTCGGTGCCGGTGAATTTTCAGAACGCCTGCGGGAAATATTTTTGCGTATAGGTGACCTGGTCTCGGAATATGCGCCAAACCACCTCGCAATAGAGCAGGTGTTTGTGCATAAAAATGCCGACAGTGCGCTGAAACTGGGTCATGCCCGTGCCGCGGCCATTTGCGCAACCTTTTCCGGAGGCGCGGTTTTTCACGAGTATGCGGCCCGCGAGGTCAAGCAGGCGGTTGTCGGCAGTGGCGGGGCGGAAAAACATCAGATTCAGCACATGGTCAAAGAAATTCTCACGCTGGAATCAACGCCGGTCAGCGATGAGGCGGATGCGCTGGCAGTTGCGCTCTGCCATGCGCACAGTTTCCGCTTACAGACCGGCATCACATCACTCACCTCAGCACCGCGGCGCAGCACGCGTCGTTCGAGTTGGAGGAAGTTCGCCGGATGATCGGTTTTTTGCGCGGTGTGCTGGCCCACAAGGCACCCCCGTTCCTGATTATTGATGTCAATGGCGTCGGTTATGAACTTGAAGTGCCGATGTCCACGGTGTTTCACCTGCCTGATCCTGGCAGTCGCGTGGAACTGCTTACGCATCTCGTCGTTCGTGAAGACGCGCAGATACTGTTTGGGTTCAACACGGCTGAAGAGCGGGGCTTGTTCCGCAGCCTGTTGAAGGTTAACGGGGTGGGGGCAAAACTGGCGCTGGCGATCCTGTCCGGCATCAGTGTAGAGAGCTTCGCCCAATGTGTGCGTAATGAAGACAAGGCGACGCTGGTTCGCTTACCGGGAGTCGGCCGTAAAACTGCCGAGCGCCTGATCCTGGATATGCGTGATCGAATCGAAACGGATTTGCCGGTCGGTGAAAACGGTGCAACGCCGCCGCCAGCAGGTGTCGGGTCTGTGCCACGAACTGAAGCGTTTAATGCACTAATCAGTCTCGGCTACAAGCCGGGTGAGACGCAGAAAATGCTGGATGCCGTTAGTACCGACGGGGTAACCACCGAGGACATCTTGCGCCAGGTCCTGAGGTCGGTTGCGCCATGACTGATAGCCAGAGAATCATTGCCGGTGATCCGCAGGATGGGGAAGTGATGATCGAAGCGGCGATTCGCCCGCGCTCGCTGGATGATTACGTTGGTCAGGAGCCGGTCAAGCGGCAAATGCGGATTTTTATCGCCGCCACCAACAAACGTGCCGAGGCTCTTGATCATGTGTTGATTTTCGGGCCGCCGGGACTGGGCAAGACGACCCTGGCACATATCATTGCCAACGAAATGGGCGTCAATATGCGCCATACATCGGGGCCGGTTCTCGAACGCCCGGGCGACCTGGCGGCGATGCTGACCAACCTGGAGCCGCACGATGTTCTGTTTGTCGATGAAATTCACCGTTTAAGCCCGGTGGTCGAAGAAGTCCTGTACCCGGCAATGGAAGATTTTCAGCTCGATATCATGATTGGCGAAGGACCGGCTGCGCGGTCGATAAAACTGGATGTGCCGCCGTTCACACTGGTTGGCGCCACGACGCGTGCCGGGTTGCTGACCTCGCCGCTGCGCGATCGTTTTGGCATTGTGCAACGCCTGGAGTTTTATACGACCGAGGAATTGCATGACATCGTTTTGCGTTCTGCGGCCATTATCAAGATGCCGATAGACGACGCCGGTGCGCGTGAGATTGCATCGCGGGCTCGCGGTACGCCGCGGATTGCGAACCGGTTGCTGCGTCGCGTGCGTGATTATGCCGAGGTCGAAGGGCAGGGCCGCATTGACAAGCAGGCATCAACGGCCGCAATGGATATGCTGGCAGTCGATCCGAATGGTTTTGACCTGATGGATCGCAAGTTGTTGATGTCGATCATTGAGGGTTTCGACGGCGGACCGGTTGGTATCGAATCGCTGGCCGCGGCGATCAGTGAAGAGCGGGGTACGATTGAGGATGTACTTGAACCGTTTCTGATTCAGCAGGGATTTCTGATGCGCACCTCGCGTGGCCGTATGGCAACCCGCAAAGCTTATTTGCACTTCGGAATCAAGGCGCCGACCCAGGCGATCGACAAGACGATGCCGTTATTCGAGGAGCATGGTAATAATGATGATGATGGCATGGGTTCAGATTGAGCAAGACCGGCACCAGCATGGATGACCGGCATGACTTGCGGGCCTGGGTTTGCTACCAGGAAACCGGGGCGTGATTTCATTTGTCGAGCTGTTTGCGCCCAACGCGATATGGTCATCCATGATTGGCGTCAGGTTTAACTATTGGGTCGCCGCCAAGCGGGCCATTTACCAGGAATTTTTCAGAGGACATTTGGCATGACCGGGAACCTGTCATTTATCAATCTGGTCTTAGAGGCCAGCATCATCGTGCAGTCGGTTTTGTTGCTGTTGCTGATCGCATCTATTGCGTCCTGGGCGATAATCCTGCGTAAGCGGCGGGTGTTGAAAAAAGCGGTGTCGAGTTCTGATTCTTTCGAATCCAGCTTCTGGTCCGGCGGCGATCTAAGCGCTATTTACCGGGAGATCACAGCCGGCGGAGAGCCGCCCACAGACATGGCCGGCGTATTCGAGGCGGGTTTTCGCTCGTTTCGCCGTTTGACCCTGCAGTCCGGCCTGACGGCAGGGCAAATTGTCGAAGGTGCGCAACGTTCGATGCGCGTTGCCCAGATGCGTGAGATGGACCGACTCGAACAGAATCTCGCGACCCTGGCAACAATCGGTTCGACCAGTCCCTATGTTGGTTTGTTCGGTACGGTCTGGGGCATCATGAATACGTTCACCGCACTTGGTAACGTCAAGTCGGCAACCCTGGCGATGGTGGCACCCGGTATCGCCGAGGCGTTGATTGCAACGGCGATGGGTTTGTTTGCCGCGATACCGGCAGTTATCGCCTACAACCGTTATGCCGAAATGGTGGGGCGCCTCGAGGTTCGTTATGACACTTTTGCCGAGGAATTCTCGACAATCCTGCAACGTCATGCACACACTGCGGTTAATTCTAACGGCGAGGAGACCTTGTGAGCGGGGTACGTAAACGCCGCCTGATGGGCGAAATCAACGTCGTACCCTATATCGATGTCATGCTGGTATTGCTGATTATCTTCATGGTTACAGCACCGTTGCTGACTCAGGGCATTGAGGTTGAACTGCCAAAGGCCGGTGCAGAGCCGATCGATCCCAGCGAAAATGCCGATCCTCTGGTGTTGTCCGTTGATCAGGACGGTAATTTATACCTGAACGTTGGTGAAGACGAGTCGGCCCCGCTTGATGCCAAACGTGTTATTCGTCTCATTTCAGTTGTGCTCGAGCGGCGTCCCGCCACCCCGGTGCTGGTCAAGGCGGATGCTCGCGTGTCCCACGGCGATGTCGTTGCCGCGATGGTGTTATTACAGCGCGCCGGAGCGGAAAAAATTGGATTTTTGACCGACCCGGCCGAATTGAAAAATCTCGAGGCGGGTTGAGCCGGGCTTGATCGTGGCGTCCTTCGCGCAGGAATATTCCGCTGGATTGACAGTTTCGGTTATCGGACACGCCTTATTGGTGCTGGCATTTAGTTTCAACCTGATCAGCATGCCGTTCAAGGATGTGCCGCCGGTGCAGTTGGCTATCGAGGCGACAGTCATCGATATGGGTGCCGTACGCCGGAAACAGGAAGCAGAGAAACAGCGCCTGCTCGAACTGGAACGGCAAAAACAGGCGGTTGCGGCCGAACGTCGAAAAAAGGCGCAAGCCCAGCAGCGTAAACGTGAGCAACAACTGGCTGAGCAAAAACGCCGCCAGGAGGCCGAGCGAAAAAGATTGGCAGAACAGGAGCGTCAAGCGGATGCTGAACGCAGAAGAGTCACCGAGCAAAAACGTAAAGCAGAAGAAGCTCGCAAGGCCGAGTTGAAACGCAAGGCTGAAGAGGCGCGAATTGCCGAACAGAAACGCAAGGCTGAGGTTGCGCGAATTGCCGAACAGCGGCGGCAGGAAGAAATACAACGCCAGTTTCAGAGTGAACTGGCCGCCGAGGAAGCACGCCTGTTGGCGATTTCCTCCGGTGCGCTGCAAAAGTATAAGGCACGTCTCATGGCACATGTGAAACGTTACATGATATGGCCTCCAGGCGTTGCATCCGGCACTATTTGTGTTTCACATGTTTCGGTTATTCCCGGCGGAGAAGTCGTCAATAATCGCATCGGTCAGTGCAATGGAAGCGAAGCTGTAAAGCGAGCAGTCGAAGCCGCGGTCCGCAAAGCATCGCCATTTCCGATGCCTGATGATCCTGGCCTGTTTGAACGAAACTGGACAATTGATTTCGAGCCCGAAAAATAATGCCTTTGATTTGTGGGAAGTAGCGTAGTGAAGGTTGTTACTGAAAAAATAAAGTTCTGTGCCGTGCTTTTTTGTTTGTTCGCCGCAGTGACGAATGCAGAACTGCGGATTAAAGTAATTGGTGGCGCCGAGCAGGCCGTACCAATCGCAATCGTGCCGTTTGGCTGGCAGGGGGCGGGCGCCAAACCGTTTGATGTCAGTCAGACCCTTAGTAATGACCTGGCCAACAGCGGTCGATTCAACCCGTTACCTCCGGATGAAATGCTTGAGCGGCCGTTAACCGGGCGGGATATAGATTTTGAAGACTGGCGTATTCTCGGGATCGAAGTTGTTATTGTCGGGCAACTGCTACAGACCGGTAACGACGAGTATACGATTCAGTTTCAGCTGTTTGATGTATTTCGAGGTAAACAACTGCTCGGTTATCGACAGCCGTCTACCGGCAAACAGTTACGCCGTGCCACCCATCTTGTCGCCGACATGATTTATCAGGAACTGACCGGCATCCGCGGCATTTTTTCCACCCGGATTGCCTATATTACCGTCGAGGGCAAGCCACCGGATCAGCGCTTTCGCCTGATCGTGGCGGATGCCGATGGTGAAAATGAGCGTATTTTAGTGGACTCGAATGAACCGCTGATGTCGCCCGCCTGGTCACCGGATGGGCGTAAGCTTGCTTATGTATCGTTTGAGAAGCAGCAATCGGAAATTTATGTTCAGACGCTCCGTTCCGGCGCCCGTAAACGCGTATCCAGTCGTGCCGGGGTTAACGGTTCGCCCGCCTGGTCGCCGGACGGGCGCAAGCTTGCCCTGACTTTGTCGAAAACGGAGGGTAATCTCGATATCTATATTCTGGATCTGCAGTCGCAAATGCTGACGCGACTGACGAATCGCGCTTCAATCGACACCGAAGCGACCTGGTCAAAAGACGGTAACATGATTTACTTTACCTCCGACCGTGCGGGGCAGCCACAGATTTACCGGATTCCGGCACGCGGCGGCAAGGTCTCAAGGGTTAGTTTTGAGGGTACCTATAACGCGCGGCCACGCATCAGTCCCTCGGCCGAGCAGGTTGCGGTTGTGCATAACGACCGCGGCAACTATAGAATTGGGCTTATCGGGCTTGATCAGGGCTTCATGCAGGTGCTGACCAAGGGTAGCCTGGATGAGTCACCGAGTTTTGCGCCCAATGGTGAGAGCCTGATTTATGCTACCCGGGACAGACAGCAAGGGGTGTTGGCAACCGTGTCAGTTGACGGTCGAACGCATCGGCGAATTTCAGTCGTGAGGGGGGATGTGCGCGAACCGGCGTGGTCGCCCTTTGTGAGGAATTAAATAATTCTATAAAACATATGTTTATTAATCATTATTAAA
>PBZD01000029.1 GCA_002729875.1 Chromatiales bacterium
CGTATGCCCTCGAATGTGGCGTCTGGGTGACTCTTGATAATCTGCATCCGCTCAAGGAATGGGGCGAAATGTTTCGTGGCCGTAATGTCTTCCTGCGGCTCGATACGGGTCGCGGCCGGGGGCATCATGAACATGTCCGTACGGCCGGCATTCATTCCAAGTTCGGCATCCCGTTGTTTGAACTTGATGAGGCCAGTGAATTGGCCCGGCAACATGATGTCCGCATTGTTGGCCTGCATGCGCATACGGGCAGCGGAATTCTGCAGCCTGATAACTGGCAGGATGTTGCCGTGCAGTTACTTGATGTTGCGCAGGAATTCGCTGATGTAAAGATACTCGACCTTGGTGGTGGCCTTGGTGTGCCGGAGAAACCGGGACAGGATGTATTGGACATGACCGCGCTTGATGCGAGTGTTGCCGAGCTCAAGGCTGCTCATCCGCAATACCAGTTGTGGATGGAGCCGGGACGCTATGTCGTAGCCCAGGCTGGTGTATTGCTGGCCTCCGTGACGCAAATCAAAGGCAAGGGCGAAGTGCAATACGTGGGTGTCAGTACCGGTATGAATTCATTAATAAGACCGGCGTTATATGGCGCGTATCATGAGATTGCCAATCTGACCCGTCTGGGTGATTCCTCCGAGCAAGTCGTGAATGTTGTCGGGCCAATCTGCGAGACTGGTGACAAGTTGGGTACGGAACGATTGCTCCCGGCTTGTAGCGAAGGTGATATCCTGTTAGTGGCTAATGCCGGGGCCTACGGTTTTGTCATGAGTTCAAACTACAACCTGCGTGAACCGGCACGTGAAGTAACAATTTAACCCATGCATGGTTAATCGATTATGCGGTCAACCTGTTGCTATCCATTGCCGGTAACACTATTTACACCGCCCTGACGGCCTAGTCATGTCGTGCCTTGAGCTCACTTACGACGTCAGCCAGCGATATCTCGTGATTTTGTAGCATTACGAGGAGGTGATAGATCAGGTCTGCAGCCTCCAGAAGAATCTCATCTCTTTCGCCCTGTACGCCGGCCAGGGCAAGTTCAACGCCTTCCTCGCCGACCTTTTGTGCAATGCGCGATGCACCGGCAGCAAATAATTTGGCTGTGTAACTGTCTTCGACCGGTGCACCGCGTCGCGATGCAATGACGGCTTCCAGTGTCAGTAAAAATTCTATGTCTTGTGTGTTACTCATATTCGGACCTCGATAGACTGTTCGTGCAAATAGTTTTTCAAATCTCCGATATTAATCGCCGCACTATGAAAAACGCTGGCTGCCAGGCCGCCATCAACGTTGGCCTGCTTGAATACCTCGGCAAAGTGCTGCATTGAACCGGCACCGCCGGATGCGATCAGCGGCAATGTGCAATTGTTACGCACCAGCTTGAGTTGCGGCACATCGTAGCCGTCTCGAACGCCATCCTGGTTCATACAGTTGAGCACGATCTCGCCAGCACCGCGTTCCTGAACCTCACGTACCCAGTCGATTGTAGTCCGCCCGCTATGGCTCGTCTTGTCCGGGTCCCCGGTATTCTGGTAAACGCGGTAGGTGTCATTTTCGGCGAGACTGTCGATCCCGATAACGACGCATTGCGAACCGAAACGTTTGGCGAGCTGATCGATAAGCTCCGGGGTTGCAAGTGCCGGTGTGTTGATTGATATTTTGTCAGCGCCGTAATTCAGGACTTCTTCGGCATCAGCGATGCTGCGAATTCCGCCGGCAACCGAGAAAGGGATATCCAGTACTTCGGCAACCCGGTTGATCCACAGGCGGTCGACCGAACGTCCGTCCGGGCTTGCTGTGATGTCGTAAAACACCAGTTCGTCGGCGCCTTCGCTGACGTAGCGCGTGGCAAGTTCCATGATGTCGCCCATGACCTTGTGGTCACGAAAGCGAACACCTTTGACGACCTGTCCGTCACGGACATCAAGGCAGGGGATTATGCGCCGCGCGAGAATTGGGTTATCTCCTCAAGTGTAAGTCGACCGTCCAGCAGTGCCTTGCCGGTGACTACCCGGGTAATACCGGTTTGTTCGAGGGCTACAAGATCGGCAAGTTGGCTGACACCGCCCGAGGCAATGAATTCAGCATTCGGAAAACGTGTGGCACACAACTTATACAGGGCCAGGTTCGGACCCTGCAGCGTGCCGTCTTTGGCAATATCGGTGCATAAAAACTCGCTGGCGCCCTGTTCGAGATAATAATCGACCAGTGGCCACAATGATTGACCGCTGCCGGCCTGCCAGCCGCGGGTCAGTAGCTCCGGCTCGCCGTCTTCGCCAAGGCGGATATCTACGGCCAGAATAATCCGATCTTTACCGACGATATCGATCCAGTTTGCCACTTCATCACGATTTTCGACCGCAACAGAACCTATCACGGCGCGCGTGACGCCGCTGGCGAACAATGCATTAAGCCGTTCAAGGTTACGAATGCCGCCCCCGGCCTGGATCTCAAGTCCCACTGTGACCAGTGATTCGATGATCGGCAGGTTGGTGGGATGACCCGTTCTGGCGCCATCAAGATCGACGATGTGCAGGCGCGTAACGCCTGAATCTGCGTAGCGTTTTGCCAGTTCCAGCGGGTCACGAATATATTCGGTAACCTGATCAAAATCGCCCTGGAAAAGGCGTACCACGTTACCGCCGAGCAGGTCGATTGCAGGAATGACTTCAAGTTTGTTGCGGGCTGTATTCATGAGTTATCGATTAAGAAAATTTTTCAGTAGCCGTGCGCCAAATTTCCCGGAACGCTCAGGGTGAAATTGAGTGGCGGAAAAGTTGCCCCGTTCGACTATCGCCGTGAACGGGATGCCGTACTCTGCTAAGGCCAGCGTATCATCGGTAACCCCAACGGCATAACTGTGCACGAAATAAAAGTGTGAACTATCAGGGATTCCGTGCAGCAAATCGGAGTTGCGAGTTCGGGTGATTTGATTCCAGCCCATGTGTGGCACAGCTCGCTCAGGTGTAGGTACAAATATACGTGCCGTACCGGGGAAAATGCCAAGACACCGGGTGTCGTCTTCCTCGGATGCGCTGAACAATAGTTGCAGGCCGAGACAAATGCCCAGGAATGGCTGGCTTAATGCGGGGATTAAATCGATGAGTCCGGCTTTCCTGAGCCTGACCATGGAATCTGCCGCCGCACCAACCCCGGGCAAAATGACGTGACTTGCAGCTGTAATGGTGTCCGCATCCACCGTCAGTTGGCCGGTAATCCCGAGACGAGCCAGGGCATATTCCAGCGAGGCGATATTTGCGCCACCACTATCGATGATTGCGACCGTCGGTGTTCCCATGATGCGGCCCTACAGCGTTCCCTTGGTGCTCGGCAGTTCGGTGCCGTGCCGGGTTTTTGCCTGCCGCAGGGCACGTCCGGTGGCCTTGAAGCAGCCTTCAACCATGTGGTGTGTATTCTCGCCCTCAACGCTGATGTGCAGGGCAGCGCCCAGGCTGTCAGACAATGAGCGGAAGAAGTGTACGACCATTTCAGTCGGTAATTCACCGACCGAATCGCGAGGGAATTCACCGGCAAAGCGGAAAACGGCACGCCCGGCGAGATCGAGTGCAACCTGTGCCTGCGCCTCATCCATAGGCAGTGTAAAGCCGTAACGCCCGATTCCACGCTTATCCCCCAGCGCGGCGCTGAATGCCTTGCCGAGTGCCAGCGCGACATCCTCGACCGTGTGGTGTTCGTCGACTTCAAGATCTCCGTTGCAGGTTAATACCAGCGAAAAACCACCATGCTTGGCAATTTGTTCGAGCATATGATCAAAAAAGCCGATGCCGGTGTTGATCTCAATCGGTTCCTCGCCATCAAGGTCGATGTCAATGCGGATATCGGTTTCACTGGTTTTGCGCGTCACGCTGGCGCGGCGCGGCTGGTCACAGATATCGCGGGCAAGCTCATCCCAGCCGAGACCGCCGTTACTGGCATCCTGGTTGGCCAGTCGGTAACCGGTAAGCCCAATGGCTGCAGCGAATTCAAGGTCCGTATCCCGGTCGCCGGCAACAAAGCTCATGTCACGATCAACGCTGGCCTGGCGCATGAAGTCACCGATATGACCGGGCAGGGGTTTGCGGCACTGGCAGCCATCGGCAGGAAAGTGCGGGCAGACAAAAACCTCGCGAAATGCAATGCCCTGGGATGCAAACAGTTCGAGAATGAAGTCCTGGCAACCACGAAACGCATCTTCCGGGAAGCTGTCAGTGCCGAGTCCGTCCTGGTTGGTGATCATGACGAACTGGTAGCCGGCTGCCTTAATCCGTAACAGCGCCGGGATTACGCCGGGCAGCAGGCTGATCTTGTCGAGTCGGTCAACCTGTTCATCCGGAGGTTCCCAGATCAGCGTGCCGTCGCGATCAAGGAAAGCGATCTTTTGTAATTCAGACATCGTTAGCTCTCCGCTTCATTTCGTTGTCCGGCCAGGGCTGCAAGTAATTGATCGTTTTGTTCGGCGCTGCCGATCGTGATTCGCAGGCAACCGGGAGTAAACGGATCCCAACTGAAATCGCGGATTAGTACCCCGCCATCTTTTGCTGCTGCTACGAGCCGGGCAGGTTCGGATGCCCGGACCAGCACAAAGTTGGCTTCCGATGGCAGAACCTGTTCGACACCGGGCAGGTTTGCCAGCGCTGCACTGAGCCGTTGGCGTTCACTGCGTAAAGTTGCAACCCGCTGATTAAGTTCATCATCCGCACTGAGTCCGGCCAGTGCAGCATCGGCGCAGGGCGTCGGGTATACATACGGCGGCAGTATGCAACCGACCAGATCAATAATCGCTGCTGATGCGAGTGCCGCTCCACAGCGGATACCGGCCAGTCCAAATGCTTTGGACAGCGTTCTGAGAATGACAATATTGTCGTGCCGGTCGAGCAGTTCCCGGGTCGGGTCGGAGCTGGAAAATTCGATATAAGCCGCATCGACGACAACCAGTCCGTTACCCTTGACAGCCCTGCAGGCTGAGTCGATTTGCTCTGTTGCAATCCGGTTGCCGGTCGGATTATTGGGCGAACATACAAATAGCAATTTTGTACGTGGTGATAGCACAGTTTCGATACCGGCAAGATCTAGCGCATAACCTTGCTGCACATCCAGTGGAACCTTGATGATGCCGGCTCCCTGTAGCTGCGCATAAACCTCGTACATGCCAAACGTCGGTGGGCAGATCACGATGTCATCTTCCGCCGGTCGGCAGAAACAGCGGATCAGCAGGTCGATGGCGTCACTCGAACCGCGCGTAACGAGTACCTGACCGGGATCTATGCCGTAACGCAAGGCCAGTGTTTCCTGCAGGTGAAACGGGCGTACTTCAGGATAGTGATTGAGTCCGTCGGCGCTGTTGTCGCCGGATGGACGCCAGGGTGTTTCATTAGCATTCAGGCGCAGCAGACCGGCCTTGTAAGGCGCAGCACGGTAAGGGCGTAAATCCCGTATTTCGGGGCGTGCCAGGTCTTTTGCATCACTCATAAGTCATCACTATCGTCGAGTCTTACTGCCACGGCCTGCGCATGGGCCTGCAGCCCTTCGAGTCCGGCGAGGGTTAGTACGGTCGGAGCCAGTCCTGCCAGCCCGGATCGCGACAATTCCTGCAGCGTCAGTTGTTTCTGAAAATCACGCACGGACAAACCGCTGTAATTGCGCGCAAAGCCGTAGGTTGGCAAGACATGGTTAGTGCCGCTACAGTAATCGCCCACCGACTCAGGGGTCCATGGACCAAGAAAAATAGATCCAGCATTATTAATTAAATCAATATATTGTCTAGGATTGTTAATCTGAATTATTAGATGTTCAGCGGCATAGTCATTGGCAATGCCGATGCCGTCGGCGATGCTGTCGACGAGCAGGCAGACACTATGATTCAGTGATTGTTCAATGATCTCGCGGCGCGGCAGTGCGGGCAGGGCAGCTTCGATGGCCGTGGCCACGGCATCGGCAAAGTCGGTATCGGTACAGACCAGTATCGCCTGGGAATCCGCACCATGTTCGGCCTGTGACAGCAGGTCGAGTGCCACGAAGCGCGGCTCAGTCGAACCATCAGCAAGCACCATGACTTCCGAGGGCCCGGCCGGCATATCCAGCGCTGCGCCGGCAGCATCAGCGGCGACCGCCGTTTTTGCTGCGGTAACCCACGCATTGCCCGGGCCGAACACTTTGTCGACTTTTGTAATGCTCCGGGTTCCATAAGCCATGGCCGCGATGGCCTGGGCGCCGCCGACTTTAAAGATTTCAGTTATTCCGCACATTCGGGCGGCAACCACGACCGCAGGATCGGCGCGGCCATCGGGTCGCGGCGGTGTGCAGAGGATGCGGATCGGGCATTGAGCAAGTTGGGCCGGCACGGCAAGCATGATTGCGGTTGAGGGTAACGGTGCACTGCCGGCAGGGACATACAGGCCGACCGCGCCGATCGGCCGGTTAATGCGTTCACAGATGACGCCGGGTGCCGTTTCGACCCGGACCGGATCGGTGAGTTGTGCGCTGTGGAAGGATTTGATGTTACGAATTGCCGTTGCCATGGCGGCTCGTGCTGCTGTGTCGACTTGTTGCTCGGCCAGCTTGACTTCTTCAGTAGCAACTCGCAGGCCGTCGAGTTCCAGCCGATCAAAGCGCAGAGTAAGCTCACGCAGCGCCACATCACCATTTTCACGGACCTGGCGGATGATTTCAGCAACCTGGTTGTCCATCTCCGGGTTGCGGGTCACGGCGGGACGGGCCAGCACGTCGAGTCGCGCCGCCTCATCCAGTCCTGACCAGGTGAGTTGTTTCATGCGGGTCGTCATGCCAGCATCTTCTCAACCGGGAGGACCAGTATGGAACTGGCACCTACACCCTTTAGTGCTTCCAGGGTTTCCCAGAAAATGTTCTCGCGACAGACGACGTGGATGGCGACCTTATCGGTAAAACCCTCGAGGGGCAGAACCGTCGGTGATTCAGCACCGGGCAGCAGGGCCGTGATGTCGGGCAGGGCGACTTTCGGTGCGTGCATCATGATGTACTTGCTCTCGCGTACCTGCATGACGCCCTCTATTCGTTGTTGCAAGCGATCAACCCACTCGGTTTTTTCCGGGGAAATTGCCACCGGAGTTTTCAGCAGGATGCATTCACTGTCAAGAATGGTTTCCCCCTCGCGGATCTTGTTCGCAGCCATGGTTGTTCCGGTGGAAACCAGGTCACAGATCACATCCGCACGGCCGAGACTGGGCGCAATTTCAACCGCACCCGAGAACTCAATGACATCGGCAGGGATATTCTTCTGCTGCAGAAAATCACGCAGAATGAACGGGTAACTGGTTGCAATCGTCGAACCTTTAAGATCCTGAATGGTCTGGATGCTGCCCGTTTCAGGATAGCCGAAGGCAAGGCGACAGTGGCCATAGTCCAGTCGGCAGACCTCGATATATGGTTTCGTGATGCCTTCGCTGACAAATTCAAGGCGCTTTTCCTCGATGATATTCAGGCCGGCAATGCCCAGGTCACACACATCATCACGAACCAGTCCGGGAATATCGTCATCACGTACGAAGAGCAGATCGACCGGCATATTTTCGCCGTAACCGATTAACTGGTCGCGGCCGCGCGTGTACTTAAGCCCGCAACGCTCGAGTAAATCCAGCGAGTGATCGGTCAGGCGACCGGATTTCTGGATCGCAATTTTGATACGGGTTCGTTTATCGATCATTCGTCAGTTCCCTTTAATTGTTCAAGTGCCTTTCGGTAGCCTCCGGCACCATCGGTCAGGCAACGCGCTACGCGCCCGACCGTGGTAACGCTGACCCCGGTTTGCTCGTGTATGGCTCGATAGGTCGTGCCTGTGGCGAGTAGTTCGACTGCAGCCCAGCGATCTTTCATGGCCTGTAACTCAGCCGGAGTGCACAGGTCATGGAGGAAATCGCGTAATTCATCAATGCTCTGCAGGCGGATAAGCGCGTTAAATAATTTGTCTTCGGCGGCCACTTCCTGACGTGCACTCAAAATTCTATGGTCTTTCATAGTATATCACTGTAATAACACGCTAATACATTAATAGATTGGCTGTGGCATTGCAAGCTATTTACCGAAGTTAGGTTTTTTTTGCTTTCCCGGATGGGTATGTCGTTGGTGGGGATGCCTAGAGGGTAGATACTGCTCGATGTAAGCTCAGGGAATTATGTTTGAAAACAACATATCAACCATTTTTTATTTTTAGCCAATTTGGTTGGATTCAACTCGCCGAATCAGGCTAAACTCCGCGCCCTGCAACGCTATGTCACGGCTATTTGGTGGAATCACAGAGATATGAATAAAAACGACAAAGCAAGACAAACCCGGGCGGTCAGGGCAGGGGTGGATACTGACTCGCAGCATGGTGCGGTGATGCCGCCCGTCTACCTGAGCACAAATTTCAGTTTCGCCGGTTTTGATATGCCGCGTCAGTACGATTATACGCGGACCGGCAACCCGACCCGTGATGCACTGGCCAGCGTGTTAGCCGATCTGGAAGGCGGTTTTGGTGCGACGGTTACCAGTTCGGGCATGGCTGCCGTGACCCTGGCATGCCAGATGCTTAACCCCGAGGATCTGGTTGTGGGACCACAGGATTGTTATGGCGGTACTTTCAGACTGCTGAACGGACTCGCCAATCGCGGCCTGTTCAATGTCAGGCTCGTCGATCAGACCGACCCCGAGGTGCTCGCTGCTGCCCTGGCGGAGGGGGCGAAAATGATCTGGGTCGAAAGCCCGACCAACCCGTTGCTGAGGATTGTTGATCTGGCGCAAACCAGGAAACTGGCTGAATCGGCTGAAGCACTGATGGTTGTCGATAACACCTTTCTGTCGCCGGCGTTACAGCGTCCCATCGAACATGGTGCCGACCTCGTCGTGCATTCAACCACCAAATATCTGAATGGTCACAGTGATATGGTCGGGGGGGCGGTCGTTGCTGCGAACGAGGCACTGCACGGACAGATGCAGTGGTGGGCAAATGCGCTCGGTCTGTCCGGTTCACCGTTCGATAGTTTCCTGACCATGCGTGGCTTGCGAACATTGTACGTGCGGATGCAGCAACATGAAAAAAATGCCTCATCGCTTGCAGAGATTCTCAGTGCGCATGAGGCGGTGGATAAGGTTTATTATCCGGGCCTCAAATCACATCCGGGCCACCAGATTGCAACCAGTCAGCAGCTTGGATTTGGCGCCATGCTGAGTTTTGAGCTAAAGGGTGGTATGGCGGCGGCCCGGGTATTTCTGGAAAGCGTCGAACTGTTTACGCTGGCCGAATCTCTCGGTGGCGTTGAAAGCCTGGCCGCACATCCGGCGACCATGACACACGCAACATTTGATCCGCAAAGTCTTGCCAGGGCGGGTATTTCCGATGGCCTGGTGCGGCTTTCAGTGGGTATTGAGGCTACCGATGACCTGCTCCATGACGTGCTGCAGGGGCTTGAAACTGCCGCAGCAGTGAGTTCTAGTTAGCCTTAACCAATTGCCGGTATTGTTCTATCACCTGGTCGCCCATGGTTGAGGTACCGACCGGCCTGGTGTCGGTCAGGGCGATGTCACTGGTTCGGTAGCCAGCCTCGATTGCTGCGTATACGGCTTGCTCGATCAGAGCAGCTTCTTCTTTGAGAGCCAGCGTATGACGAAGCATCATTGCAACACTCAGGATTGTGGCGCATGGATTGGCGATGTTCTGCCCGGCTATGTCCGGAGCCGATCCATGGATCGGCTCGTATAAACCGCAGAGATCCCCGTTCAGCGATGCTGATGGCAGCATGCCGAGGGAACCGCATAGCATCGATGCTTCATCGGTCAGAATATCGCCGAACATGTTTTCGGTGACCAGTACGTCAAACTCACCGGGCCGGGTTAGCAAATGCATCGCAGCCGCATCAACAAACATTGTTTCGAGTTCCAGGTCAGAGAATTCTTCACGAAACAGTTGATCCGTGACGCTGCGCCACAGACGCGATGTTTCAAGGACATTGGCCTTGTCAATCGAGGCTACCTTGCCGCGCCGTTCACGCGCAAACTGTGCAGCCATCCGTACCACTCGTTCTATTTCACTGCGATGATAGGTACAGACATCGGTTGCCTGATCGGCTGTGCGCTTCTTGTCGCCAAAATAAATGCCCCCGGTCAACTCGCGAACGACCATGATGTCAACGTCAATCAGGTATTCGGGGCGTAAGGGAGAGGCCGGATACAGGGCAGGGTGCGTTTTAACCGGCCTCAGGTTGGCATATACATTCATGGCTGCACGCAGGTCAAGCAGGCCCTGTTCGGGGCGCACCGGCGTATCCGGCGCACTCCATCGCGGTCCGCCAACGGCACCGAGCAGCGTGACATCGGCTTCTTTGACGATGGCTCGGGTCTCGGTTGGAAAGCCGTCTCCGCTAGCATCGATGGCGGCGCCACCGATTAGCGCTTCGCGCAGTTCAAACCGGTGTCCGGCTGATTCGGCAACGGTTTTAAGGACACGCACCCCCTCGCGCATGATTTCCGGGCCGATACCGTCACCCGGCAGGACTGCAATCAGGGCTTCCATCTGCGCACCTGCTCAAAATGACTGATTTCGGTTTCCTTGTTCAGCAAATAGCCAAGCTGATCCAGGCCTTCGAGCAGGCAGTGCTGCGCAAAGCCATCGAGCGGAAATTCGCGACAGGTCCCGTTTGGGAGGCTTAGAGTGGCAGATGCCACATCTATATCTACCGTGACGCCAGGGTTTTCCAGTAGCCAGTTATGCGTGTCTTCATCGACGATCAGTGGTACCAGGCCGTTCTTCAGGGAATTGTTACGGAAGATGTCAGCAAACTGGGTGCTGATGACGGCACGAAAGCCAAAATCAACCAGGCCCCACGGCGCATGCTCTCGGGATGAGCCACAGCCGAAATTGTTACCGGCAACCAGCACCTGGCGCTCGGCAGCACCCGGCTGATTAAGCGCAAAGTCGGCTAGTGGTGCGCCATCGTCAGCGTAGCGCCAGTCGGCGAAAAGGGCCTCGCCGAGACCTTCCCGGGTTGTCGAGGTCAGGAAACGTCCCGGCATGATTTGATCGGTATCGATATCGGTTTGTGGCAGGACGATGGTTCTGGAATGTATATGTGTCAGTTTTTCCATAATTGCAAATTTCCGCTTCAGAGCATGGTGCGTGGATCGGTAATGTGTCCGTTAACGGCGGATGCGGCTGCTGTTTCAGGGCTTGCCAGCACGGTTCGACCACCAATGCCCTGGCGACCTTCGAAGTTGCGGTTACTGGTGCTGACGCACAACTGACCGGGCTGCAGATTATCGCCATTCATGCCCAGGCACATTGAACAGCCGGCCTCACGCCATTCGGCGCCGGCGGCCAGAAAGATTTCGTGCAGCCCTTCGGCCTCGGCCTGTTGCTTGATGATTTCCGAGCCCGGCACGACGAGCATCCGTACCGAATCTGCAACCTTGCGACCTTTCAGTACCCGGGCTGTGGTACGCAGGTCGGGTAGCCGGGAGTTGGTACAACTGCCGACAAAAACGATGTCGACTGAAGTTTGTTGCATCGGCTGACCCGATTCCAGGCCCATGTAATCAAGCGCCTTGCGAAAACTCGGCTCACCGTTGCCGTCCGGTACCGGGTCGGTAACCGGCACGACCATGCCCGGGTTCGTGCCAAATGTAACCATTGGTTGCAGGTTTGTCACATCAATATCGATTTCCCGGTCAAAGCCGGCATCATCATCGGACGGCAGGCTGAGCCAGCGCGTGACGGCGCTATCCCAGTCTGCGCCAACCGGCGCTTGCGGGCGTCCGGCCAGAAATTCAACGGTCGTATTGTCCGGCGCCATCATGCCGGCTCGCGCACCGGCTTCAATCGTCATGTTACAGATCGTCATGCGCTCTTCCATGCTCAGGTTACTGATTACGTTGCCCCGATATTCGATGACATGACCGGTCCCGCCATTCACGCCAATCTCGCCAATGGTTGCCAGAATGATGTCCTTGGCAGTGACGCCGACCGGCAAGCGACCGTTGAAGTTAATGGCCATGCTCATTGGTTTGCGCTGCAACAGGCACTGGGTTGCGAGCACATGGCCGACTTCGGTGCTGCCGATACCGAATGCCAGCGCACCGAATGCACCGTGGGTGCTTGAATGGCTATCGCCACAGACGATTGTTTTACCGGGTTGCGTCGCACCGATTTCCGGGCCAATGACATGGACGATACCGCGCTGGTCACTACCGAAGCCGTGCAGTTCTATTCCGAAATCTGCACAGTTTTTCGCCATCTGGCGAATCTGTGCAGCTTGGGCCGGTTCTGACAGGACATCGAGATCCTGCAGGCTGCCAACCGGCACCGTTGGTGTCGAATGATCAAGCGTTGCAAGCGTCAGGTCAGGACGGCGAACCGGCAGACCTTGCTCACGCAAGAGCGTGAATGCCTGGGGTGTCGTAACCTCGTGAGCCAGGTGCAGGTCTATATACAGTACCGCCGGATTGCTCGGTGTTTCCGCGCTAACCAGATGATCTTCCCAGACTTTTTCGAACAGTGATTTACCGCTCATGCCAGTGAACTCCAGATATTTGGGTTAAAAAATTTTAGCCACTCAACCGTGGCAGCAGTTTTTTGCCGTATTAAATTAAGTTGATGCATTCAACGAGGTTGTCAGCCGGTTCTACGCATGACATTCAGGTGCTGGCCACGTCGCCGACCGGTTCCAGCCAGCCCCATTTATCCTCGGTAGAACCGTTAAACAGGCCAAAAAATTTGTCCTGTAGTTGTTTGGTGATCGGGCCGCGCTTGCCGGTACCAATCTCGATACGGTCAACTGAACGCACCGGGGTGATCTCCGCCGCTGTACCGGTCAGGAATATTTCATCTGCGATATACAGCATTTCACGCGGAATTGATTGTTCGGCAACACCGAGGCCGAGTTCTTCCGCCAGTATCATGACACTTGCCCGGGTGATGCCGGTCAGAATAGATGCCGTCGCATTGGGCGTATAAATGACGCCGTCGCGAATCAGGAACAGGTTTTCGCCAGCGCCTTCACTGACTGTGCCATCTGCGGCCAGGGCGATGCCTTCGTCATAACCGTGGTCACGAGCCTCGAGGCTGACGAGTGTGCTCGACAGGTAGTTACCCCCGGCCTTGGCCAGTGCCGGGATAGTGTTGGGCGCTACCCGTTGCCAGGATGAGATGCAAACATCGACACCGTTTTCAATGGCTTCGTCACCGAGATAGGTGCCCCATTCCCAGGCTGCGATGGAGATATCGGTTGGATGGTCGGGTTCGGGGGCCAGGCCGATATTGCCGCAACCGCGAAATGCAATCGGCCGGATATAGGCCCCGTTGGTCAGTTGATTGGCGACCACAACCTCGCGGCACGCCGCATCGATTTCAGCAGCGGAGTAGGGGATTGGGATCCGGTGGATCCGTGCCGAATCGAACAGTCGCCGCGTGTGTGCCTGCAGCCGAAAGACCTGTGAACCTTCCGGCGTCGCATAGACCCGGATCCCCTCAAATACCGATGAACCATAATGAAGCGCATGAGTCATTACATGTACCTGGGCCTGATCCCATGGTATGAGTTTGCCGTTGTGCCAGATCCAGTCGTTAGAGTTAATGGTCATGAGTTTTCCTTCCTATATCCTTGCGACTGTATCGGATGGTGAGTTCTTATCATCCAGAGTACCTGCCATCTGCTGTCGGCAGATTCGATTGATTACCTCAAGAAAAGCGCGCGCACCCGCTTCGACAATGTCGGTGCTGATACCGTTGCCCCGGTAGCTGTGACCATTATATTCAACGGTGACAGTTACCTCACCCTGGGCATCGTCACCCATTGAGACGCTGCGCACCTCGAAATTGCTGACTTTCGTTTCAAACCCGACCACTTGCTCGATGGCCTTGAAAGCGGCTTCGACCGGGCCGGCACCAACGGTAGCTTTTTTAATACTGTGCCCGTCTTCATGGTCAAGGCACACAGAACCGGTGGCCTGTGCCGTCATACTAGCTGAAGTGTTCAACTCCTTCAGGGTCCACGGGCCGCGCTGATCGCCCTCGACATTCATGATGATCGCTTCGATATCGGCATCGAACAGCTCTTTCTTGCGATCCGCCAGATGTTTGAATTTCTCGAAAGCGCGGTTCAATTCAGTATCATCTGGGGAAAATCCCAATTGTTCAACCCGTTCACGGAATGCGTGGCGCCCACTGTGTTTGCCCAGAATCAGGTTTGATTTGCTCAAGCCGACATCTTCAGGGAGCATGATTTCATATGTAGAAGCGTGTTTGAGCATGCCATGCTGGTGAATACCGGCCTCGTGAGCAAATGCGTTTTCACCGACAATGGCCTTGTTCCGCGGTACATGCATACCGGTAATTTGCGCGACAAGTCGGCTGGTTGGGTACAGTTTGCGCGTATCGATCGCTGTGCCAATCCCGAAAAACTCGGCCCGGGTCTTAAGTGCCATGACGATTTCTTCGAGCGAGCAGTTTCCGGCTCGCTCGCCGATGCCGTTGATCGTGCACTCAATCTGCCGGACGCCGGCGACAACTGCTGACAGGCTGTTGGCAACAGCCATGCCCAGGTCATTGTGGCAATGGACACTCAGCACCGTCTTGTCAATATCCGCAACATTCGCCTTCAGGTAGCCGAACAGATCGGAAAATTCATCCGGTATGGTATAACCGACGGTGTCGGGGATATTGACGGTCCCGGCTCCTGCCTCGATGACTGCTGCCACGACATCAGCCAGGTAAGCCGGCTCGGTCCGGGAGGCGTCTTCGGCTGAGAATTCGACATCGTCGCAGACTTCGCGGGCCATGCGGACCGCATCCGCTGCACGCTTGATGATCTCATCCTTGGCCATCTCGAGCTTGTATTTGCGGTGAATTTCACTGGTAGCGACGAAAACGTGTATTCGATTGTGTTTAGCTGCCGCAACCGCTTGAGCGGCTTTTTCAATGTCCCCCGGATGACAGCGAGCCAGGCTGCAGATAATGGGCCCTTCTATCTCTTCTGCGATGCTGGCAACCGCCGCAAAATCGCCCGGTGAGGCGGCTGCGAAACCAGCCTCGATAACATCGACTTGCAGATCTCGCAGAGCAGCGGCAACACGCAATTTCTCCCGCAGCGTCATACTGCATCCAGGTGCCTGTTCTCCGTCGCGCAAAGTCGTGTCAAATATAATGACGCGGTCATTGGCTCGCTGATTCATTGCTTGCCTCCCTATCTAATATCAGTCCGGGTCCGGGGACCCGCAGACAAATTACTCCACCCACTGGCGGTTCATCAACAATCGGTTCCGGGCATATGCTCCTGATGGAGTGCCCGGTTTCACCGATCCCGGTTATCAAAGCTTAAATGGCCCTGGAAATCGGCAAAAAAACCTCGCAACCTGTTGGTAAGCGGGGTCAGTTTGAGGTGTCACCCGGTCAGCCGTGCGATCGCCCATTTCCCAGTTCGCGAACATCCGCCAGCAGGGCATCGAAGTTTGCTAAACGTAAAATTGTCGCACAGACAAAGGTCTGACGGTACGTTTTTTATGACTGATACAGTATTCATGGGAGAAATTGTTTATAAACATTCCTGAATGGTAGAGAATGGCAACCGGAAGGTATGATAATCTTAAGAGTTTGAAGTGTGTGGATCTGCCATCTTGAATGGTAAGTGTAGTAGAGTATTGAGAAAGTAATACTTTTTGTTTGCAGTATGGTAATTAGCCTAAACTTAAGAATTCGGATAGCAAAAACTTAAGAATTCTGAAATCATCTAATTTTATATATTTCAAGGGGATCATTCGTGAGTCCATTTAATTGGAAATCGTGGATTTTGATTGTATTGGCCGCCGGGATGGTTACTGTGTCAAGCGCCGGTTTTGCCCAGTCGCTGGATCAGGTTCTAAATACACAAAACGGGCGTACACGACTTGCACAGGAATCGCAGGAACGTATCGATGGGGTGGTTAGGAAGACCCGTAGTCTTGAGGAAAAGTACAAGGCCACCAATAAGGAAATCGATGGACTTAAAGTCTATAACACGTTGCTGGGACTGCAGGTAGATAACCAGAACGCCAAAATCAACGATTTACGTAATTCGATTGATCAGGTTGAAGTTATTAACCGACAAATCGTACCGATCATGACGCAGATGATAGACGGTCTGGCTCAGTTCGTTATCCTCGATGTCCCTTTTCTGCTTGATGAGCGACAGGAACGCGTCGCGAAACTCGAAGACCTGATGGAACGTGATGATGTAACGGTAGCTGAGAAGTTCCGCAAGGTGACCGAAGCCTACCAGATTGAAAATGACTACGGTCGCACAATTGAAACTTACAAGGACACCGTTAAAATTGATGGTGGTACCCGGGAAGTTGATTTCCTCCGGGTCGGTCGTATTGCGCTGATTTACCAAAGTCAGGATGGCCAGGTATCAGGTGCATGGGATCAGTCAGCTCGTCAGTGGCAAGCACTTGACGATAGCTCTAAAAATCAGATCAAGTTCGCATTGCAGATTGCCATGAAGCAAATAGCACCGGATCTGGTCATGTTGCCTGTGCACGCTCCGGAGGCCAACTAATGAGCAACCAATTTATCCGGCCGTTGATTGCCGCCGCCACTCTTGCCGGCCTTTTAAGTCTTTCCATGCCCAGCATTGCACAAGATAACCAGGCCATGTCGATGAGCGAATTGCTGAGACAGGTTGAACAGGGTCGTGTTAATGATAGTAAAGAGTACAAGGCTCGGGAGCAGAAGTTCAGTCAAGCCAAATCTGAACAGCAAAAACTATTGAACGCGGCAAATCGTGAGAAAGACCGGGAAGAAGCACGCAGTCAGCGACTTGAAAGTGAATTTGAGGCTAATGATATCCAGATTGCCGAATATACTGCGACGCTTAATCAACGGCTCGGCTCACTTAAGGAACTGTTTGGCGTTATGCAGCAGGTTTCCGGTGACTCGCAGGTTCGTTTTGATAATTCTTTGACAAATATTCAGTATCCGGATCGTGGCAAGTTTCTGGAAGCGTTGGCGAAGAAGATTGGCGGCAGCGCCCAATTACCGTCACTCGATGAAATTGAGCGTTTGTGGTTTGAATTGCAGCGTGAAATGACAGAGAGCGGCAAGATTGTCCGGTTGTCGACGAATGTCATCATGGCTGATGGCGCTGAGCAACAAATGGAAGTTGTGCGGGTTGGTTTATTTAATATCATTACCGACGGCAAGTACCTGAAGTTTGAACCGCAGACCGGCAATGTATCTGAATTGCCCAGGCAGCCTGAACAGGGTCGTTACATTAATAGCACCACCGAATTGTTCAATGCCAGTTCCGGACTGGTTCATTTTGGTCTTGATCCAACTCTCGGCGGAGTGTTGAATTCACTCATCGCTCGACCAAATTTAAAAGAACGCGTACAGCAGGGTGGTCTGGTTGGTTACCTGATTATTGCCCTGGGGTGCATCGGTTTGCTGATTGCCTTTGAACGCATGTTCGTACTTGGTTTGGCCAGCCGCAAGGTAACGGCTCAACTCAATAGCGATTCGCCCAGCCAGGACAATGCGCTCGGTCGCGTACTAAGTGTTGCCGAAGGCAACCGTGGCGCTGATACTGAAACGCTTGAATTAAAGCTTTCCGAGGCGATATTTAAAGAGACACCCGCGTTGAATCGGGCGCTATTGTTCCTGAAGATTATTTCTGTAGTGGCACCGTTAATGGGGCTGCTTGGAACAGTGACCGGTATGATCAATACCTTCCAGGCTATTACATTGTACGGCACTGGTGATCCGAAGCTTATGGCGGGTGGTATCTCACAGGCGCTTGTCACCACAGTGCTTGGGCTGACGGTCGCAATACCGATGGTCCTGCTGCATACGCTGGTCAGTGGTCGCAGTAGACGCATTGTGCAGGTGCTGCAGGAACAAAGCGCGGGCATTATTGCCACGCATGCCGAAGAACGTTCACACGATGCGACAGGCCGCCAAAAACCGGCACAGGCCTGAACAGATATGCTGACTATGGTGTTGCTAGGCTGATGCAGTGGTTCTCCAATACATTCGTAGCCGTAAGAGATTTCATGGAACTCGGCGGCCCGATTCTGACCTTAATCGGTTGGGTCATCTTCGCAATGTGGGCGCTGATCTTCGAACGGATGATATATTTTCGTACCGTACTGAAGAATCTCAAGGCTGAAATTCGGGACACATGGGAAGGTCGTTCAGAACGAAGCTCGTGGAATGCGCATCAAATACGCGATGGTTTGATCTCGCAATTCTCGATGTCGGCGAACACTTCTGTTCCTGTCGTGCAAACCCTGGTTGCGCTATGTCCGTTACTCGGTTTGATGGGTACGGTAACCGGTATGATCGAAGTATTTGATGCGATGGCTTTCTCAGGTAGTGGCAATGCCCGCTCGATGGCGTCAGGTGTGTCGAAAGCGACGATTCCGACTATGGCCGGCATGGTTGGCGCATTGTCGGGGGTGTTTCTGGTGACGATCCTGACTCGCCGGGTCGA
>PBZD01000030.1 GCA_002729875.1 Chromatiales bacterium
TCTACAGTACCTGCAACGCCGTTCTTGTTATCCGGAATATCATCTTCGTCGGAGTCCTCATACAGGTTGACCTGTACGCGCGGGACACCCGGCTCCCATTCTTCACCTGCCGCGTAACGTGGGTCATCCTCGGCGCGGGTCGTTGCATAGAAGACAACACCCGAGATACCACCGTTCTCGCCCGTTTGGTAGAGCTGTTTGCCCCATTCAAAGCGGGTATTCTGCGTGGCGAAGCTTTGATACCCTTGGGTCAGAACCGCTCCTAACTGGGTGTTATAGGGGTTCCCTGTGACCGGATCGATGACGGGATTACGTAAGCCGTCGGCAAACGGTAGTTCGGGGGTTTGATAACCGGTTCCCTCTGGCAGAGCCGAATCAGCGGGTACCGGACCGCCGTCGTCGACTACCGTCGTCAAACCCGTGGCTTTGTAGCGAGAGAAATCGACCTCCGCCACTTCCCAATGGAAGCGCGGAAAGACTTCTTCGAACGGCACAGCACCCCCGAGGTCAGTCGGGAATGCCTGGATAATCGTACCATCCCGCCAGCGTAGATTGATGCCCAGCTCAGGCATACCGAGTTCGCCGGGGTCTCTGAATCCGTCTCCATCAGAGTCATAGAAGATGTGGTGCTCATGTTCGGCGAACCACATCGGTGTTGTGACACTTCCAAGATCCAGCACCGATGGCGTAGTATCTTCAACTATGAATGTACTGAAGCCGATGATGTGATCCAGGAACCGATCCCACACGACGAGCTGATAGCTGCCCTCGGGAACATTCTCAATTGTGAATTCACCATCTTCATCACAGGTCGCAACATAAACCGCTTCGGTCGTGGCGCCACCTACCTGTGCATTAAGGCCGATCTGACAAGTTGAAGTTGACGGCGTCGCGCCGGGAGAGAATTCAATTGCCGGCGGACGACTGACACGACCCTTGTGAACCGTGCCTGTAACATCGACCGCGCCTCCACTAATGCCATTAAAGTTCTGTACGAATCCAAAAAATGTGTGCCACATTAGCGGGCCGAATTCGACCCAGAAGCCGGGCTCATCGGCACCAACCCATGCATCGATCAAAGGTGTGCCTTCGATCGTCGTTGTCTGAATCCAATCGACCGGGTCCCCTGTGAGCGGGTCGGTGCTCGGAGGAATAATCACGATACCGTATTTGCCGGGGCTGATATATTTGACCGAGGCCTCACCATTTTCATCAGTGACTTCGTAGCCCGGGCCGTATTCCAGAACTTCAGGGCTGCCTTCAGTGTCCATGCAAAAACCATCGGAATTAGGCATATATCCGGATCCGCATGGAGGACCCGAGTAGAAGCACGCACGCACGTACTCTGTGCCGATAGGGTTGCCGAACCAATCCTGCATCTGAGAATCAGCGGTATCTTTCAGGCGAACCTTGAACCCCTCCAGTCCGGGCTCTGTTGCGTTCGGCCAATTATTAAGTGGTTTAAGATCCTCAAAAACCTTAACGGTGATCTGTGCTGTGCGGAGCGGGATAGGTGTGACAATAATCGTTACGTCAGCATTTCCCGAAACCACTGTCAAATTATTTCCGCCGACAGTGTAGTCGCCGCTGCCTGGCAGAGCCGACAACATATAGCGTCGATCCGAAATTGACGGTCCGGTGATCGTGGCTGTGCCATCGCCTGCAGTACTCTCACCGCTCATCACGACCGGTGAATGGCTTCGATGGATGCTAAGTGAGAGGTTGTTGACACTTCCCGTCGGTCCCAGGGACGGTTCAGGATCACTGCCTGATACTACAGGACCTGGAACAACATGTTGGTCTGGTATTGATGGCGCGGTGTTATCTTCCTCCAGCAGCCAGCGAAAGTCCCCCGAGATGGGAACCCCGTCCGGATCAACCACTGTTACGTTAATACCGGCGTTGCTCACGCCCTGAAAGAGAAAAACTCCTGAAAACAGAAGAACTGCGGTTGCCCAGTAGCGTGTCATAACTCTACTCCAGTTTTGCACCGATATTGCTGTCGAACGCTGTGAATTTTGCATCTTTCTCAAACCTCTGGATAAGGTGCTGTCTAAACCTTCTTAAAACTCAAATCGAGAGCCCATTAAAAGCTCTAGAATGTCTAAGAGTGCTGAACTCAATTTTTTACGCGGTACGCATGGTTGTGTCCATGCTGTTTTAATTACTTTTATTTGTACTCAGATAGCAATTTGAGCCTTTAGCGATGAAATAACTATTGGGTGATGCCTGTATTATTGTTATAGGGGTGCAGATTTTTATGGGTTGTTTTTTTTGGGGAACTACAGTTTTTCTATGGGTATGGAATTGTGTGATGTTGTTGTCGGCGTGGTTCTCATACCATCAAAAATCTAATATCTGATGCCTGTTTGCGGTGATCATCGCGATGAATTTGCCCGGCAGATTTATTGTGGCTGCAAACTACCGGCTGCGGATTGGCAGTTCACCGGTCCCGCCAGCTGTCTTTACTGTTATGCTCTAAGCCGTTGATTATGTGTTCCTGAATCATTAGAATTCCCGCTCTTTTCGGGTCGACGGTCGGCCACTTCCGGAGACTACAGAATGTACGCCGTATTCAAGACAGGTGGTAAGCAATACCGCGCTGCTAAGGGCGACCGCCTGAAGATCGAAAAACTCGAAGCTGCAGAAGGCGAAAACGTTGAGTTCAACGAAGTGTTGCTGGTTGGCAAAGGCGGCAAAGTAAAAGTTGGCACACCTTTGGTGTCCGGCAGCAAGGTCAAGGGCAAGGTGATCGTGCAGGCCAAGGATCGCAAGATTGATGTGATCAAATTTCGTCGGCGACAAAATTATCGTCGTACTTATGGGCACCGGCAGTGGTTTACCCTGGTTGAGATCACGGGTATTACCGGCATGCCACGCAAACCGGCAGCAGCTGCGACGGCTGCTGAGGAGTAGGCTAAATGGCACATAAGAAAGCAGGGGGCAGTTCCCGGAACGGTCGCGATTCAGAATCCAAACGTCTCGGGGTCAAGAAATTTGGTGATCAGGCCGTGGTTGCCGGGAATATCCTGATCCGCCAGCGGGGCACCAAATACCACGCCGGTGTCAATGTTGGCATCGGGCGCGATCATACGTTATTTGCCAAGGCTGACGGACGGGTTAAATTTGCGCGTAAGGGTCCCAAGAGCCGGATGTTTGTCAGCGTTGAGCCGAACGCCTGATACTATCCGCCCGGCACGATTCTGGAAAAACCCCGCTCGTGCGGGGTTTTTTGTGGGTTGTTGGGTGAGGTTGAGAGTGCTGCAATGAAATTTGTCGATGAAGCCATCATCAAGGTTCAGGCCGGCAACGGCGGTCCGGGCTGTTCGAGCTTTCGGCGGGAAAAATATATTCCCCGTGGTGGTCCGGACGGCGGAGATGGTGGTCGTGGTGGTAGTGTCTGGTTGGTGGCCGATGAGAACATCAATACGCTGGCAGATTTCCAGACCAAAAGACGTTTTCGTGCCGGTCCTGGCGTTGGTGGTGCCGGGAAGGACCGCACCGGTGCTAGTGGCGGGGATATTGAAGTGCTTGTGCCTTGCGGTACGCGGGTCATTGCTGACGAGACCAGTGAATTAATGGGTGATCTGATCAAGCATACAGAACGGCTTATCGTGGCGGTCGGTGGAGACGGTGGTAAGGGTAATACGCGTTTCAAGAGCAGCACCAACCGTGCACCGCGTCAGTCGACACCGGGCACTCCCGGTGAGATCAGGGATCTGCGGCTTGAATTGACCGTGCTGGCCGATGTTGGTTTGCTGGGCATGCCCAATGCCGGTAAGTCGACCCTGATTCGTAGTGTCTCGGCAGCCAGGCCGAAGGTCGCCGATTACCCGTTTACGACCTTGTATCCAAATCTTGGTGTTGTTGCCGTTGAAGCACATCGTAGTTTTGTGATGGCCGATATCCCCGGTCTGATCGAGGGTGCTGCTGATGGTGCGGGACTCGGCATCAGGTTTTTAAAGCATCTTAGTCGTACCCACCTGCTGCTGCACCTGATCGATGTTGCCCCGCTTGATGACGAGATCGACCCGGTAGCGGAAGCGCGCAAGATTATCGCTGAACTTGAGCACTTTAGTCCCGAGTTGCTGAACAGGGAACGCTGGATCATCTTAAATAAGATTGATCTGATAAGTGAAGCTGAGGTTGAGGCCCTGCGGGTGCGGGTTGTCGAGGAGCTTGCCTGGCATGGACCGTTGTATTTAATCAGCGCATTGGCGGGGAAAGGTACGCGGCGGTTGGCTGGCGATATTATGACGAGGCTGGAAGAAATCAAGGAATAGCGGGGCGCTGTTGCTTGGGTGTTGGGCTTTCCCTGGCGGTATTTTGTGTCCGGATACCCTTCTGAAACGCAGCAGGAGCGGCTTTAAGGTTTCCAAAGGATATCCGGACACAAAATACCTGAGCTATATAGGGGTTTGTGTTGTTGGAGAAAGAGTATGAAAATCAGGGTTATACCCAAGTTTGCTCGCGAGGTTTCTAGGGCGCAATAACTCAAGCACCAATTACGCCAGCACCAATTACGCCAGGGTAATCGGAAATACCGGGAAAAAAATGGGGTTGCCCCGGTTTGCGCTCAGGATTCGGCGCGCAGTCCCTTGATGGCTTTATTCAGGCGGCTCTTATGGCGTGCTGCCTTGTTGGCCTGAATCAGGCCCTTGCCGGCCATGCGATCAATTTCCGGTACAGCCTGCTTATATTGCTCACTCGCCAAATTGGCGTCGCCCGCATCAATGGCGGTTATGACTTTCTTGATAGCGGTGCGCATTCGCGACTTTAATGCGATGTTGTGCTGACGACGTACTTCGGCCTGTTTGGCGCGTTTGGCTGCTGACTTGATATTGGCCACTTTAAGTGAATTCCTTGTTTAACCGAATGCCGTTCAGGGAACGGTGGGAGGCGCGCATTTTCTGTGTTTGTCACGGCATTGTCAATACCGGAAACTTGCCAACTTGTTGATTTTAGGTGGAGAAAATTGGTGTCAGACACCAATTTCGGCTGGACTCCAATTCAATTTTAATTTCCAGCATCCGGAATTGGCGTCTGACACCAATTTCTTCCCAAATTACTCCGTTTTTCACTCGTTTTTCCGGTTAGACTCCGCAGCGATGGTCGAAAATCACCAGAATACGCCTGCAAAGTCTGCCCGGTTGCTTAAGTCGACCTCGGTCGTCAGTGGTATGACTCTTTTGTCCCGAATCCTCGGGCTGGTTCGGGATATTGTGTTTGCGCGTTTTTTTGGCGCCGGGATTGTTATGGACGCATTTTTTGTTGCGTTCAAGATCCCCAATATTTTTCGACGTTTTTTTGCCGAGGGGGCATTTTCGCAGGCTTTTGTACCGGTCTTTACCGAGTATGATGAGAAGCGTACGCCCGCTGAGGTCAAGGAGCTTGTGGACCGCGTAACCGGCACGCTTGGCCTGATCCTGCTGATCATGACGGTGGCCGGCGTAGTTGCAGCACCGGCGCTGATCAGCGTATTTGGGATGGGTTGGGTCTGGTCACCGGTACCGGAAGATGCTGACAAGTTTGCACTGGCCGTCGATATGCTGCGGCTAACCTTTCCTTACCTGTTTTTTGTTTCGCTTGTTGCGCTTGGTGGCGGTATTCTTAATACCTACCAACGCTTCGCTGCGCCGGCATTCGCACCGGTGCTGCTCAATATCATACTGATTTCTTTTGCCGCATTGATTGCACCTTATTATTCCCGCCCCGGTCTTGCACTGGCTGGCGGTGTGTTCGCTGCCGGGTTGGTGCAGTTGTTGTTCCTGTTGCCATTTCTCGGTCGGCTTAAGGTTTTGCCGCGACCCCGCTGGGGTGGTTCACACCCGGGTGTGCGCAAGATTGGCAGGTTGATGGTGCCGGCAATCTTTGGTTCTTCCGTCGCGCAGATCAATATTTTATTTGATACGCTGATTGCTTCTTTCCTGGTGACCGGAAGTATCAGCTGGTTGTATTACTCTGACCGGCTGATGGAATTCCCGCTGGGCGTGTTCGGTATTGCTTTGGCTACCGTGATTCTGCCCAATTTATCCCGCCACCATGCTGCTGAATCGCCGCAGGCATTTTCGGCCATGCTTGACTGGGCCATGCGCCTGACCGTGCTGATCGCGCTGCCGGCAACCATTGGTCTGTTCATGTTATCCGGTCCGGTGTTGACTACTATTTTTTATGGCGGACAGTTCGATGTTGAGGATGTCAGTATGGCCGTACCAAGCCTGATGGCCTATTCAATCGGATTGACCGGGTTTATTTTTGTCAAAGTGCTGGCACCCGGTTTTTTTGCGCGGCAGGATACCCGCACCCCGGTAAGGATTGGCATCATCGCACTCATCATCAATATGGTGCTGAATATCCTGATTGTCGTGCCGTGGGTAAGCGGCGGCTGGGCGGCACCTCACGCCGGCCTGGCCATCGCAACATCAGCTTCGGCATTTATCAATGCAGGTTTGTTGTGGCGTCAGTTGCATAAAGTCGGTGTCTGGCGTCCGCAGCCTGGCTGGCGCCGTTTCCTGCTGCAGGTAGCAGTGGCCTGTGGGGTCATGGCCATTATGCTCGACAGGTTTGTGGCGCCGCTCGCCAGCTGGATTGAAGCGCTCACCTGGACTCGTTGCCTGTGGCTGACGCTGGCGGTTATCGGTGGTAGTGGCATTTATGCCGCGACATTGCTTGCCGTCGGATTGCGCCCGGCGGCACTGCGTATGACAACGCCCGATGCGCCCGTATAATTGTTTGCCTTCATGCGCTCTGAGACATTGATTGAAGACTCACCTGGATGCTGCACTCCATGCAATTAATTCGTCGACCAGGTACAAATCCGAGTGGCCTTGCCGGCGGCAGTGTCTGCACGATCGGCACGTTTGACGGTATCCATCTCGGTCATCGCCGGATTCTCGGGCAGGTCCTCAAGGTGGCTGCAAAACGGGACTTGCCGGCGGTGGTTGTCTCGTTCGAGCCGACACCGCGCGAGTTTTTTTCTCGCGGGGAACCGCCGGCAAGGCTGACACGCTTTCGGGAAAAATTTACGGAGTTACAAAGGCTTGGATTTGACTGGTTTTTCTGCCCCCCGTTTGACGTACATATGGGAGGTCTGGAGCCGGATGCATTTATCAGTCAGTTGTTGTTGGCTACGCTGCATGTTCAACACCTTGTCGTCGGCGATGATTTTGTATTCGGTCGCGCGCGCAGCGGAACAGTTGCCAATTTGCAGCGGGCCGGTTCAAAATACGGATTTTCTGTAGAGCAGGTCGAAACTGTCCTGGAGAAAAACTGCAGAGTATCGAGTACATCAATTCGTCAGGCATTGGCGGCAGGGGATATGATCAGGGTAGCCAGGATGCTTGGCCGCCCTTATTCGATGACCGGGCGCGTCATCGACGGCCAGAAACTGGGTAAAGAATTGGGCTTTCCAACCGCGAACGTCAATCTGAACCGGCGCGCGAGTCCGATTGCAGGTATATTCGCCGTGCGGATCGCCGGACTGGGGCCGACTTTGTTAAACGGTGTTGCCAGCGTTGGTACGCGGCCAACGGTTGGTGGCACCGTGCCACTGCTGGAAGTGCATATTTTTGATTTTGACCGGGAGATCTATGGTGAATATATTCGCGTCGATTTTGTGCAGAAGTTACGCGATGAGGTGCACTTTCCGGATCTTGAGACATTGACCGAACAGATGCATATCGATGCGGCAGATGCTCGACAAATTCTTGCCTGTTAGCTTGCGAATAATTAGTTAGAGATTTTAGAAAGAAAAACCAGTGACGGATTATAAAGACAGTTTGAACCTGCCGAAAACGGCGTTCCCGATGCGGGCGAATCTTGCGCAGCGCGAGCCAAAGATGCTTGAGCAATGGTATGCCAGCGATTTATATGGTGAGTTGCGTCGGCGCGGGGCGGGGCGTAAGAAATTTGTATTGCTTGACGGACCACCGTATGCCAACGGGCAGATTCACCTTGGGCATGCGGTTAACAAGATCCTTAAGGATATTATCGTAAAGTCCAAGACACTTTCTGGCTTTGATGCGCCATACATTCCCGGTTGGGATTGTCATGGATTGCCGATCGAACTGCAGGTTGAGAAAAAAAAGGGCAAGGTTGGCACAAAATTAAATGCTCAGGAGTTTCGAGCCGCATGCCGTGGCTATGCGCACAAACAGGTCGATGCCCAACGTGAGGACTTCAAGCGGTTGGGTGTGCTTGGTGACTGGGAGCGACCTTACCTGACGATGGATCCGGGTTTTGAGGCCGAGCAGGTGCGCGGATTTGGCCGCATTATCGAGAATGGACATCTGCAGCGTGGTTATAAGCCGGTACACTGGTGCCTTGATTGTGGTTCTGCGCTCGCCGAGGCTGAAGTTGAGTACCAGGACAAAACATCGACGGCTATCGATGTACGCTTTATGGTCGTCGATCTGCCGGCTTTTTATGCGGTTCTCGACCTGCAGTCGGACGACGGTAAGGTACCGGTCTCGATACCGATCTGGACCACAACGCCATGGACGTTGCCTGCTAATCAGGCTGTTGCGCTCGGGCCTGATCTTGATTATGAGTTGATTGAAGTGACCATCGATGGCGCCGTCGAGCGCCTGGTGCTGGCGAGTGACCTGGTTGAAGGTGCGCTGTTGCGTTATGGTGTCGAGAATACAAGCCGGCTGGCTGCGCTAAAAGGCAGCGCCCTGTCTGGCCTGCAGTTAGCGCATCCATTTGATCCGCGCACTGTACCGGTCATCCTGACCGACTATGTCACGCTTGAAGCCGGTACCGGCGCAGTACACACTGCCCCCGGCCACGGCCATGATGATTTCTCGGCCGGTGTTGCAAACGAATTGCCGCTTGATAACCCGGTGGACGGGCGTGGTGTATATATAGAGGGTATGCACCTGTTCGGCGGAATGCATATTTATAAAGCCAATGATGCGATTGTTACGACGTTGGCCGATGCTGGTAAATTGTTGTGCGCCGAGAAAGTTGAACACAGTTATCCGCATTGCTGGCGCCATGATACACCGGTTATTTTTCGGGCTACGCCGCAGTGGTTTGTAAGCCTGGATAAGAACAATCTACGTGCCGCGAGTTTGGCGGAGATCGAGCAGGTTGAATGGATTCCTGGTTGGGGCAAACAACGTATCGAGGGAATGGTGAGCGGACGGCCGGACTGGTGTATTTCCCGGCAGCGTACGTGGGGGGTGCCGATTCCGCTGTTTACGCATCGTGAGACAGATGAGACGCATCCGCGAATGCCGCAGTTGTTGTATGCAATTGCAGACCGGATCGAAGCGGTTGGGATTGATGCATGGTTTGAGCTCGATCCGGCCGAGTTACTCGGTGATGAAGCAGCCCTGTATCAAAAAACCACTGACACGATGGATGTCTGGATGGATTCGGGGATGGTTCACCATTGCCTGTCGTCGAGTCGTGAAGAAATTGAGTCACCGGCAGATTTGTATCTCGAAGGTTCTGACCAGCACCGTGGCTGGTTCCAGAGCTCATTGCTGACATCTGTTGCGATGGAGGGCAGGGCGCCGTATCGGCAGGCGTTGACACATGGTTTTACGGTAGATGACAAGGGTCGCAAGATGTCCAAGCGACTCGGTAACCAGATCGTGCCACAGAAAGTTATCAATGCTCTTGGCGCTGATATTTTGCGATTGTGGGTTGCAGCGACTGATTACAGTGGCGAAATGTATGTATCGGATGAAATTCTGAAGCGCACGTCTGATTCATATCGGCGCATTCGCAACACGGCAAGGTTTTTGCTTGGTAACCTGCATGGATTTGATCCACAAAACAATGCGGTAGCGGACGATAAACTTATTGACCTTGATCGTTGGGCTGTTGAGCGTGCAGCACAGTTACAACAATCTATCATCGCCGCCTATGACAAGTATGAATTTCATGCTATCTATCAGGAATTGCATAATTTCTGTGTTGTCGATATGGGTGGTTTCTACCTGGATATCATCAAGGATCGTCTGTATACGACTGGTGAAGACAGCCATCCGCGGCGCTCGGCGCAGACCGCGATGATGCATATTGCTGAAGCGCTGGTGCGCTGGGTTGCGCCAATCCTTAGTTTTACTGCCGAGGAAATTTGGACTGAGTTGCCTGGCGATCGTGATACATCCGTGTTGTTTTCCACCTGGTATGAATGTCCGAACACCGGCGAACAGCAAGTTGATTGGTCGCAGATGATCAGGATTCGTGAGTCAGTGTCCAAGGCTTTGGAGGATTTGCGCGAAGCAGGGACGATCGGTTCCAGTCTCGATGCACAGGCGCAGATATATGCAGATGGTGAGTTATTGTCAGCACTGCAGCAACTTGGCGACGAACTGCGGTTTGTCTTTATCACCTCTGCAGCCGCGGTGCATTCAATGAATGAAATACCTGCTGAGGCAGTTGTCGAAGACGGGTATGCCGTCAGTGTTTCGGCTACCGATCGCAATAAGTGTGTCCGTTGCTGGCATCGTCGCGATAGCGTTGGCAATGTGGCGGAACACCCGGAGCTTTGCGGGCGGTGTGCCGCGAATATCGCTGGCGACGTCGAGAGCCGGATTTTTGCCTGAGAACAACGTGTTTAGCAAACCACAATTAACCGCCCGGCACCTGGTCTGGTTGAGCTTGTCTTTGAGTGTTGTGGCGGTTGATCAGTTGACGAAGTGTCTGGTCATCGATGCGCTGACGCTTTACCAGCGAATTCCAATCTTGCCGGTATTCGATCTCGTGCGATTGCATAATACGGGTGCTGCGTTCAGTTTTTTGTCCGAAGCATCCGGCTGGCAAAATGGGTTGTTTACCGGGGTCGCCTTCATCGTCAGCGTGGGTATCGTCTGGTGGCTGGTGATGTTGCCAAGCGAAGGTCGGCGGGTTCTTGGTCTGGGCCTGGCGCTCGTACTCGGCGGCGCAATCGGTAATGTTATCGATCGCTTGCTGTACGGATATGTCATAGATTTTATTCTGTTTTATTATAAAGAATGGTCGTATCCTGCCTTTAATATTGCTGATTCGGCAATTACCTGTGGGGTTATTTTAATTCTGTATGACGGTTTCGTGCTTGAGAAACGACGTTCCGGACAATCACAGCATTAAATAAAACCGGTCTTGCGATGGTGTCACCCATCGGGAAGACCGGCGGCAGAGTTTATTTTTGTAAATCGGCGGACTCGCTGATCAGTTGCGATTCCGGTTGCCTAACGCCAGCATCTTTCAACCACTGAGGGCACGTAGCCACCCATTGCGCCCCGTTGACCATTTTGATTGATGTTCAAAAAGTAGCATTCCAGATCGCCTTTTTGCTTGTTGGCGGCATCAACTGTAGCTATGACGGTGTACCCAATCGTCAGGCCACCGGTATCATCTACTATCAGCAGGTGGTAATAACCGAGTTCGCTTTTACTGTTGGTGAATCCGAGTCCGTTCGGTGGGTCGAGAGCCAGGGCCGCATTCCCGGCATAGGTGCCGTTCTGTAGATAGAATCGCTCCTGAGCTGCAGTAACACTCAGTAGTGTTTTGATGGCATCGCTGCGTCCGGCCCTGAGAGTGTATGCCCGGTAGCTTGGAATGCTGATGCCCAGTATGACCGACATCAGCAAGATGACAATCATGAGCTCGATTAACGTAAAGCCTTGTTGCCCTGAAAAATATTGTGTTTTAGACATGCTAATGAGTTCCTGTAGCTATTGTGTTTCGTCCTGGAACCAGTAGGTCGGGACAAAACCGTTACCAATACCTGACGGGAAACAGACCGGGCCTATGCAGACATCTGGCGTTGGTGGTTCGCACTGTGTCCCGGTGCAGCTATCCGGATCATCGGGGTCATCCGGCGGATCATCGGGATCCGGATCATCCACGGTAAAGAATGCAACCGGTCCCGGGGCAAGGCCGCCCTGTTCCAGTTCAGTGATTCGGTCAGCGCTGGTCATGTCTTCCGGCGGAACAGGCGGTTCTTCCGGATGAGGAGCCGGGTTACCGTTAAATACCGATATGCGATACAACCGGTTTGTGCCAACGCCATGTACGGCTTCAGTGCATGAGTTACTGCGTGCGCTGGGGCTGAATGAGGTGAAGAACAGGGTGCCGTCAAGTGTCAGGGATGTGGTGAGTACTTTCTCGCCGCTGCCCGCTATGAGTGCCAGTTTCCAGCCATAATCGGTGCTCAGCAGTGTTGTACCCGGCGGCGTATAGTCGGTGATGTCGATCAGGTCGCTAAATACAATTGGCGCTTCGAACTCGTCGGTTTGCCTCTTATGGAAGAAGTCGTAGTCACGCACCGAGAAGAACCAGTCGCTATCATTCTCTGCGAGCGGGTGGGCCCGGTGGCCGGAGCCTATGTTGATGTTGATATAAGACCGGTCGTTCTGGAATTCGGCGATAATCGGTACGATATCCGGTGTGGCGTAGAAGCGTCGCACATCAGTGGCATCGGGAGTTGCCAGATCGGCAGCACCCAGTGTTGCCAGAAGCCCGCCGCCGACCAGTTCATCGGCGGTAGTGGCGCCATTGAAAATATCAAAACGCCAGATACGCCCACCCATGTCAGCAGCATACAGCCGGTCAATAAAGCCGTTGCCGGTCATATCGATAGCCTTAATTGAGGCAGCAATCGAATGCTTCATTGTGGCGTTAGCATCAGCATTACTTGCTGTATTCAATACAAGGTTGTGCAGATTGTTGTCACCTGCGCTCCAGATAACCCCGCCGGTATCCAGGTCGAGCATATAGACTGCATTGCCGATCGTATCTTCGAAGTAGCCGCTGGAGTCCTGGGTATCGTCGTAGCCGCCGCCCATCAACACCACATGTTTAGTTGTGCCATTTATATCGACCTTGGCGACTGAGGCTGCTGGCCAGCTTTGGCCAAGGTCGGCCAGCGCCGGGTCGGTAGTCGGGTCGGCAATCCATAACAGCTTCGGATTGCTGCGCGTGGTAATGTCGATGGCGAATATTGACTGTCCGCCACGCCGCATTCCGAATATCAGGTAAGCTGTTTCAACGTTCGGGTCAATGCCAGGGTTGTAGTCATTATTCTTGATGAAGGTTCGGAGATGACCGTCAATACCATAACTGATATCGGTAGTTTCGTTGTCGAGATAAAGACCATAGATTCGATCCAGTAACCGGGCAGGAATGAATGACCATTCTTCAACGCCTGTAATGGAATTGATTGCATGCAGATAGCCGTCATTGGTGGCGGTGAATACCAGCGCATCAGGATCCTGAGCGGTGCCACCATAAATCATTGTTACCGGTGTAACGTGCAGGGGTGCGCCCATGGCATTACGGTCATCCGTATCGAGGTCATCATCATCATCATCCATGACATCACGTCCGAGTGCCCATTCAATGACCTGTTCACGTAAAACCGTATTATTCGGATCGTCATTTATGCCGAGGTTAATGGAACTGACGCTTGAGGCGACGCTGACATCATTTGTGCCATTGCTGAGGTCGATATTGCTGGTGCCACTGAGGTTCGTATATATCTTGCGGGTGGTCCACAATGGCAGCTTTTCAGCAGCCCCGCCAAGCGCGGCATCGTCACCGTCTGCTTCTGTTGACCAATAACTGTGTGCTAGTGGATTTGTCGAGAAGAAACCGGTGTTTGGATCTACGGCCTGTGTGCCTCCGATCCCTGTCAACTGGCCGTCTTTAAGGCGATATTTCTTCAGGTTCCCAGGCCAGTGCATATGGTTGCTGGGCTCAAAGATTGACACAAATACGTCATTCAGATTCTGCATACGGTTGAAAGCATTGACCGGAACCGATGGTGCGGTGAAAGTTGTGGAGCCTGTGAAAATCTTGAGAATGATTTCAGTTAATGAAATTGACAGACTTGCTGTATCAGTAGCGAGTTTGAATTCGCCGCCACCTGCGGAGGCAGCAGCGCCTAATAATGGCAAGTCATTATCAAAGCCGATGAAGTGCGAAATGATTTTCTGGTCACCCGACAACTCACTCATGTCATAATTCTTGTAGTAGTCGGCTAATTCATCGAGACAATTTCCTGAACAGGATCCTTGTCCTGTTGTTGCCTGGAATCCGGGCAAATCACTGATTTTGCTGTCGGCGCTGCTATCTTGTGTAGGTTCGCCATCGGTTAACATGACGATATAGTTCTTTTGGCATGAGAAATTTATGGGTGATTCGTAGTATTCGGAATTGATATCTGCGTTGATTCGTGAATTAGCTACGCTGAGTTGACTGGAATCCTCATCGCCGTAGTCGACGGCACGACCGGTATAGTATTGGCCGGCCTCGTACATGGTCTCAGATAATGGTGTCCAGCCACTGGCATTCAAGGTGTCGATTGCTGCCTTGATGCTTGCGCGAGTTGTGTCAATGGGTGCGAGTTCATGCAAGACAGGGCCACCCTGACTGTAGTTGAATCGCATCAGGCCGACATTGATACCGCTCAGGTTATCGAGCAGGTTCTTTGTGACATCTTTTACGATCTGCATACGGGTGCCAAGGTTGGTTCCTGAGCTGTTTTTCCAGTTCAGGTAATTTCCATCAAAAAGTGTGTATTGTCTGTTCCAGGTCATGCTTGGTGCGCTGCTCCATGGGCCGCTGGAACCGTTAGTGGGGTACAGCTTATCCGGATTCACTGTGGCGCCGTTGGCGCCCTCACCATGGATGCCGCCATCACCTTCGCACTCAAGATACCAGTTATGTTTTGAGTTTAGTTTCTTCCATCGCGATTGACTTGATTTGTAAAATAGAAGGTTGTCCTGATATACGCCATTGTCATGCAGGTTTGCATTCGGAGCCGAGAGTGATCTGTTGCAATGGTTAACGGTTTTATAGAACCAACGACTGCTGTCACTATCAGGTTCGCCGCCAAATCGTGACCAGTATATGGCATCTGTGCGATAGTCTCCGGTCCATGTTACAGCCGGATCCCATGGTGCCTGCGTCATAACGTCGGCTTGCATACTGCCGGATGTGTCAAGAATAAACATTACGTTGGGATTTGCATTGACTGTATTGCTGCTGCCGCCAGTCGTTGCAGTCGGATCCAGAAAAAACAGTTCTGTATCATCGGCATAGCCTGTCGAAGCAGATCCTAGCGCAAGAATTGAACAGATTGTGATCCAGAGAATATGTTTCCAATAACCCATCATTGCTGAATGCCTATGTCATGTTGCCTGTGGTTTTAATCAGAATCAGATTGATCCTAAAGCAGATCCAGAACTATTCTCGTTACAGCATTCGTACCGGGTGTGTAGAACACATAAATCAATTCATACGACTTGCTGGAGACAGCCTTTTGCAAATTACCAAGTGATACCGGTAAGGTATCGACTCCGACGTAATAGGTCGTTGTTGGATCAACCTGCCAGATGGTTGGTTTGCAGCCGCTGCATTCTCGAAATACGACTTGGCCCGCTGAACTGCCGGGTAGGCTAATGTCAGAGACTGCCAATTCGGTGACTTCCTCAAGTATTTCCATGGCGCCAAATGTGGTAGCCGGTGACAGGATTGCCAGGAAAACCAGTGTAATTTCTGTTCTGAGTAACATGCCTATATCCTCTCTTATAAACCGGCTGGGCCAATGATTCTCATGCCACGGCTTTGCAGGGAACTTGCCCGGCTTTGTGCAACGGCCTGTGAGTCACTTTGAAAATAGTAGTTGTTGAAGAGACCGGCACTGTTATTGTAAGCAATGCCCTCACCGATATAGCACAGGGTGTTGCTGAAGGTGCCGCCGAGTTCCGCAATCGATTGGGGGGACTTTGTTGGCTGGCAATTGCCGGCAATCGTTGCGGCAGGCGCGCTGATCAAACCGGCATTTAGCTGAGCCAGTTCTGTATCGAGGCCTGTTTCGGCTAATTGAAATGCATTCTCAAGAAACTGATCGTTTGCCGCCATGCGCATTTCCATGGTTGCCGTACTCATTGTCGAAACACCAAGCACAGTCAGTACGAGCAGCAGAATCAGCGACGTGATTAGTGCGGCACCCTGTTCACGGCGAGATTTGCAATTTATGCTGCTCATCGGTTATTTCTCAGGAAAATTGTTTTGGAGATGGCCAGGCGCCGGAAGTTATCCGGATAATTGCAGCCAGCGCCTTGTGCGCAGGTGTTGATCACCAGATCCGGCGATGTATAGGTTGGACGATCCTGAAAGCCGTTTTCCTGTGCGTCGGCCCGCATTAACATCCATAGACGAATTGACATGATCCTGGCATTTGCGATCGTGCCGGGTGTTGTCGGATTGATGATATTGTGGTCGGCATCAACATATCGATCGACTATGCCATCGTTCGGGTTTGTGGTATCGACGCCAAATTGCACCTGCAGGTTTTCAACCCCGGAGATCAGTTCCTGATCCTCATGAATGCCGCCATTAACAAGTGTTTTTATTCGTAATGAAGGAGTGTTTGGGTCAAGATCAGAACTTTGATCAATGTAATAAACATTGATGACAGCGTTATGAGTTTGTGCCAGCAAGTTGTACCCTACAGGGACGGCCCCATTATTAAATAACTCACCGGCTAAATGATCGGTATGAACTTGTATGACACCAGCGATGGTCGGCATTGGTTGACCGGATGCGTGGCGCACGACTAGTGCGTCGGACTGGGGTTGCGCGGCAGTGGCTGGCGAACATGGAATGCCCAGCGTTGGGTGCCCATAACCCGAGGTCTCATCGACAGCCCAGATCTCCTGCAAAAGGTTTAGTGTCCAGGCCGTGTAGGTTGTTGGCGGGATGCGACCGGCGCTTGAATCTATCGTGTCACAGGTTACGTTGATGCCGACCGGGAAGGACGGATCCGTCGGGCCCGGAATTGAACCGGGCTCCGCATTACGGCCCCAGAATCGTGCCAGACGCAGGCCCGGTTCGATTGCGTCCAATGCATAGCGGGCATTTTCCTGCAGGCGGGCGACGCTATCAGAAACTCTGAAGTTCGCACGACTCTGCGTAAAAACCGTCAGTGTACCGATCAACAGAAATACGCCGATTACCATCGCGATCATCAGTTCGATAAGCGTCAGGCCGGCCTGCTTTTCAGCGCCAGGCCTTTTCAGCGCTTGTATAGAATGGATGGTAAACACTGCAGCGGATTCCTATTGCCTGAATGTCAGTACATAAGAGACAGGTTGTGGCTGCCCGCGTTCCGGCCAGGTCAGTGTGATTGTATATTGATCTAATGGGGGCACATTGACGACAGCGACTGTTGCGCTACGATTGACTGGCATCAGGTTCTTGATGTCCTCGTACCACCAGAACAGGTCGTCTGCGGCCAAAAGAGCTGATGCGCAATCGACCAGGCCGTTGACGCAATTATTGTTGCTGCCGGCAGTGCCGTTGCCAACGCCAGTGCCGGCATAACTGTGGATGCCGAGGGAGTTGGCGCGGATCCGATCGGCCATATCAGCGGCCAGTGTTACGGCATTCGTATATGATACGGACATATGCCCGGAGCGGAGACTCTCAATATACATTGCGGCAACACCGAGCATACCAACGGCCAGGACTACCAGCGACACCATCGCTTCTACAAGCGTGAAACCGGTTTGATGTGAGTTCCTGATGCGTTCCATGATGAAGGAATATCCTCTTAAAAAGATGCGTATTCAGTCGGGCTTTGAACAGGTTGTTGTCAGCAACCGTTCAGGGGATTCTGGGCGCTTTGAATTTCCCCGACCTCACGAAAAATCTGCGGACGCCCGGTGGGAGAGATCCTTATCCATCGGCCGGCTGCAATGTTGGCGCCAACATTCTGGTTGCCGCGATGATCGCAGAGTTGGAAATCTGAAATTGGTTGAACAGCGCCAAGTACCGGTATCGTGCGTGTAAATCCAGTCGGTGAGTAAGTTATGTAACCGGGGGTAACATTAGGATTTGTCGAAAAAGTAGAAAAGTTATTGGCCAGGTCGTCGATCATGGGGCCATGCGCGTTTAATATGTCGGTACGATCAGCCACGGCATAGTTTGGTGCGCCACAAGTACCGGCCGGGGGCGCTGCAACCGTGCAATCTACAAAGATAATCCAGCCATCGGCAAAACTGCCGGTATTGTCACAGGCGGGCGGGTCAGCAAATGGATTGGCGCTCGGGCAGATCGTGACATTGGCGCGACGCTTGACGGCTTCCGTTCGGGCAAGATGTAAAGATGAGGTCAGGTCATTAACGCCTGATACCATCTGATTTGTAGCAATAAACTGGTTAAAGGTGGGTACGCCGATACCCAGTACCACGCCGGCCACAAGCAGGGTCGTCATCAACTCGATCAGGGTAAATCCACATTGGTTTCGTTTGTTCATGACTGCATATTGCATATATATGAAGTGTGCAGTTCAGGAGCCTGATTAGCGGTCGGATCAAATGAATAACCGTTACTTTTGTGAAGTAGTTCACAGCATTATGTTAAATAGAATCGTGCAAATAAATTGTTTTCTTTTGCTCTGTCATGTGTGCCACATAGCCGGAAGAGCCACATTAAATAATCCTGAAAGGCATAGTGGGAAAGTGAACTTTTTTGGTGTGCGATTCTCCCTGGGAAGGGATAGCTTTCGTGCGACAGACTTTTAGGAATCAACCGCAGCAGACCTTGTGCAAAAAAAACTGCTGTTCGCCAATCTCACCAGATAAACGTTGGATACTTAACGCAGTGAGGATGTGATGCGATTGTAATAAACTGTTTTGAGCAAGCTCAGCGCCAGCAAACTTCGATGTCTTTTGGGGCGCTTTTTCGCAACCCGGTAGCATCGATGCTGAGTTCCAGGCAATCCGTATCAGCGCTCTGCCGGCCGCCTTCAACTGGTGTTGCAATGGCTCTGTAGCCGGTAGCAGGATTTTTATTTTGGAGGATGGTGACCTTGTAATAGCCATGCTCGCTTGTTTTGCCGACCCTCAATTCTGTTTCCGGGGCATTTGAGTACTCATTGTTATCGAGGAACCATCGTTCCTGGGCGGTTGCAATTCTCAGCAGGAAGGCGCGGGCGTCGGTTCGGTTTGCGCGGAGCATATATTGCCGGTAACTCGCGACACTGATTGTTGTGATGATTGCGAGCAATGCGACCGTAATGATCAGTTCTATCAGCGTAAATCCGTTTGGTTTGAGTAACATGGTTTCTTGGTATTTGCGGGTTTAATCAGTAGCTTCAACCGGGTACCAGTAAGTCTCATTAACAATATCCCGAACTGTATCAATGTCTTCACCGTCAGTGCTGGTTTCCGGCAGAAACTCACTTTTTCCATTCAGGCAATCCAGGCCGGAGCAGGCTAGCATGTCCGGGTCGTAGGCAGGGCCGGGAACCGGTGCTCCTATAGCTCCCTTGATAAAGCGGTCTGCTGCGGTCAGGTTCTCTTCATCAGAAGAGTGGTCCAGGTTTGTCAGCGCGCTGCCATCAATTATGCTGACGCGATAATTTCGGTTGATCCCGCTGCCCGGTGAGCACGGTTGTACGGATTCAAGTGGTGCAAATGAATTGAAAAAAAGCACATTATCTATTGTAAGCGATTCACCGAGGATTTTTTCTCCATTATTCTGAACCATGCCAAGTCGCCACCCCAGGTCGCTTGGTTGCAAAGTTGTGGTTGCGGTATTGGTTATATCAGTCAGATCATTCCGTGTGATCAGCGGGAAATCCTGGCTGGCATAAAGTTCTTTCGGTATGACCTCTGTTGAATGAAAATCTCGGATTGAGAAAAATTCATCGTAAATACTGGTGTCGAGAGGATGGGCACGATAACCGGAGCCTATGTTGATTGATAAAAAGATATTCTTGTCTGTGATGACGTTGACGATATCCGGAGTGTTGTAGAAACGACGTAAATCGGTTGCTGGCGGCGGTGAAGTGCCTGAGTCTGCGGCACCAAGTGATGCAAGTACGCCGCCCTCAACCAGGCTGCTGGGATTGTTGCCGGGGATAATGTCGAAGCGCCAGACCTGTCCGCCCATATCACCAACATACATGCGATCTGCATAACCATCCTGGTTTTGGTCGATGACCCGAATGCCGGCCGGAATTGCGAAATTCATCCTCTCCAGCAGCAGGTCGTGGTCGCTGCGCCCAGTTTCTGAACTGCCGGCACTCCAGATGACTTCGCCGGTCTCAAGATCGACAAAATAGATTGCGTTGCCCTTGGTGTCGAATCTGAAATCACGGTTATCCTGGCCCGGATCGTAACCGCCGCCAAATATGGCAACTGATCGGACCTGACTGCCGACCTTGATTTGTTTTACCACGGGCGGGGACCAGGATTGCCCCATATCAAGAAAATCCGGCATTGAACTGTCGATAATCCAGTTCAACCTGGGGGCATTACTATTCGATACATCCATTGAATAGAGCGCTTCTCCTCCACGGCGCATTCCAAACAACAATGTCTCGGGTTTACCATCTTTCTCTTTGGTTATTAATACGAGTTCACCGTCAAGCCCATATTGTTTGTTCTGAGCCGCCTCATTCAGGGACAGTGGGTGCAGGCGTTTAAGTAAACGTTGTGGAACAAAAGCCCAGATCTCTTTGCCCAGCCGAGCATCAATGGCATGCAGGTATCCATCGTTGGTTGCAATGAATACCACCGACTCGTCTTTGTCTTCAGTCTCGTTATAGTTGCCGATAACCGGTTGCGCGTGCAGCGAATCACCCATCGAATGGCGCAGGTTTATCGCGAGATCATCATTAACATTATCGGTATCGGTATCGTTATCGTGTGCATCCAGGCCGCGAGCCCAGGAAATTACCGCGTTGCGCTCTGCTTCGGGTGAGCCCAGTAAGGTTGCAGTAATCGCCGAGTTGCCGGTGTTCAGTGATGACAGTGTTGTACCGCCCGAGGCATTGGTCAGTAGATTCCGACTGTCAGGATCCGGCAGCAGACTTGCGGCACCGCCAAGTTGCACGTCCGCGCCATCAACGAGAGGAGCCGACCAGAAGCTAACGGCCGATTTGTCGATGTAGCTCCCATCAGGGGTAAGTACTGGCTGTCCATTTGCGCCAACCAGCAGCGCGCCATTTGCTGTATCTATTAGTCGATATTTCTTCAGATTGCCAGGCCAGTGGTGCGTTGCCTGCGGTTTGAACAGCGATAGATAAACCTCGTTAATCCGTTCTGTGCGGCTGAAGTTGTTAATCGATATGGTTGGTGACATGAACAGGCTGGTTTTGCGCGACAAAACTTTGACCAGATCCGCTAATCCCTGGGTGAGTGTTGTTGTATTGTCGGCTATAAAATATTTACCGCCACCACGTGCAGCAGTATCTTTGAGTAGTTTGAAATCAGCGTTGAAACCAATTGTGTGGGTGATGACATTCTGTTTTCCGGGCAGATCGCTGCGTAAATCCGCCAGGTAAAGATAATTGGCCATCTTGTCAAGGCAATCGCCTTCGATCAAATGGTTACAGGACTCGTCAACTAACCCGGCATAACCGGGCAGTGCCTCGATTTTATTGTTTGCATTCGTGTCTTTGCTTGGTTCGCCATCGGTAAGCAGAACGATGTAGTTGTTTTGATCGGCAGCCGTAAGCGGTGACAGATATCTGTCGCTTGATAAAGAGTTGCCGATGCGAGATGCGGCATGGCTGCGGATGTGGTTGTCTTTATCACCAAAATGGACGAGCCTGCCTGCCAGGTACTGACCAGCCTCAAAAAGAGTTTCTGATAATGGTGTAAAGCCATTTGGCTGAAGGTTGTTTACTGTTTGCTTGAGCTGATCCCGTGTTCCATTGATGTTTTTGACCGGTGCGATTACAGAGCCACCTTTTTGGTTGTTGAACTGCATAATTCCGACGTGTGCATCGCCCATATTGTTGAGTGTCGAATTTACGACTTCCTTGACAATATCGAGACGGGTTCTTTGGGTCTCAGGGGTGGTTTGCTGCCAGTTAAGCCAGTTGCCATCGTGCAGCGTTGCTGCGGTGCTATTTGCACCCCAGGAAATTCTTTTTTTTGCATCGTTCGACCACGCTTTATTACCTTCACCGCCGTCTGCGGCATAGGTTTTTTCATCGTTTTCGCCTCCATGTACGCCCGCATCGGCGGCACATTCAATCAGCATTGAATCGTTGTCATCAGGAATTCTTTCCCAGGCTTCCCGCTCTTCATTCCAGGCCTGAAACAGGCCTGTGTATTCGGTACTCAGGAAGGATGCCTGGCAGAAATTATTACTTTTTCTGAAAGATGTCTTGGTGTCGCAGTCCGGTGTAGTGGCGGTTTCAAGGTAGTAGATTCGTGAGCTATCAAAACAGCCGGAATAGTTTTCGGTTGGGTCCCACGGTGCTTGTGTGAATACCTTGGTGTCCATGCTGGCGGAGGTGTCGATGATGAATAAAATATTGGGCGCTGCGCAGGAAATTTCCTGGTCACCCGTGTTGACGAAAATTTCAACATCGTCGGCCAGAGTTTGTGCAGATGGCCAGAGGAGGATGCTGATAAACAGTAAAAATGGGTATCGGTAAATTGTGCCCCACGTGTCATGCATAACTGCTGTCCGGAATATTCTCATTTAAGGTTTGTTTGCAGGACAATATGTGTGACGAGCAGTTTGTCCGGCAGGAAAAACACGGCGATCAGGTAATTTTCTGTGTCGTGTAACTTGGACTTTACCCGCAGTAAATCACGCAATGAAACGGGTGCCGTATTGAACCCGGTTGCATAGCGGGTTTCTGCAGATACTCTAAGAGCCCTGGTGCTGCAGCCGATGCATGGTCGAATGATGAGGCTGTCTCCCGCCCTAAGTGGCCAGCGGATAATTTGCGTGGAGTTTAGTTCATAGGCTTCCTCGAATACTTCCAGGGCTGCGTGAGCAGAGGTGCTGAAAACCATGTGCATGAAGAGCATTGTCAGTGGGATTCTAGGCAGTTTGAATAGATTGGCGACCATGGTGGCATCCCTTTACCAGGCGTTATTCAACGACCCAGAATCCCTGGCGAAAGGTTGACCGCGCATTGCGTGCCGCACTCCTGCCTGTCGATTCAATCTCAAAAAAAAGAGCATTGATATCTTCACTATAATTTGCAGGCGGTTTGCCTTTTTCTTTAAAGCTGATAGTGACGTCATACCGGCCGAGGTTGTCACCGCTCGATGTCTGTACGGTTTCAGAAAACCTCATCTGCCAGTTATCGGCAACAACCAGATCCTGAGCGCGACTGTTAATCCGATTGACGGCATCTTGAATGCCTGTTTCGGCCAGTTGAATCGCCTGTTGGTGATGTTGCGCGTTGCCGGCCATAGCCAGTTCCAGTGTCGAAGTGCGCATCGTTGAGATAGCCAGAAGCGTCAGGACCATCATCAGGATGAGGCCGACTATCAGTGCGGCTCCGCACTGGCGGTCAGGAATATTGTAAACCTTGTTCATATTTTCTTATTCTTGGTCAGTTCACCTGATTGCGCATGACAATTGTTCGGCTCAGTGCCATGCGGCGGAATGTGGGCGGATAGTTTGCGGCATCATTTTTCGGGTCGATCAATGGCAGATCTGCATCCGGGGTCTGGTATTGCCGGGCATCGAAGTATCCTTGGCCGGCCCCATTCTGTTCCGAGCGAACCAGCAGCCACAACCGTGTGCTGATAATAGTGTCACTGTCCAGTACGTCATCACCATTGATATACATGTCGATAGAACCATCACCGGTCCTGTCGATGCCGAACACTATCTGCAGATTCTCAACGCCGGAAATAATTTCCTGGTTTACGATCCGGTTTTTAACAAGGCTTAGTCGTCGCAATGAAGGCAGGTCCGAGTCATGCTTCGATTCGTTGCTGACGTAATATGCACTAAACGCAAAATTAAAGATCTGGCTATTTACTTTTGCGTCTTCCGGTAGAATTCCATTATCGAAAAAAGAGCCGAGGCGACCGTTTGTCTGGATCTGAATGATGTCTTCATGTGCCAGCACTTCCTGATCGGTTGAGGCATGTCGTACGATTAGTACATCAGAATTGATGCGTGGGTTGGTGCCGCGGCAGTCTTCGATCGGTAGATCACTTACCTGTTGCAGGGCCGAAATCGGGTTGATCAGATTATTGTTTGGAACCTCCGTGTCCAGAACCCAGGCGGTGCTGTTGGTGCCGTTGCAAGTTATGGTGACTGCTTCCCCGTTGCGCAGCTCGGCGTTGGCTGAACTCGACTTGCCCCAGTATCCTGCAAGGCGTACGTTCTCATCAATAATGTCGATAGAAAAGCGCAGGTTTTCCTGCATTCTGGCGATACTCTCGGTGGGGCGATAGGTGGAGCGAGCCTGTGTATATATCTGGATGGACCCAAGGATTAGCACGCTGCTGATCGTCATCGCGGTCATCGATTCTATCAGGGTCATACCGCGCTGTCGGCGGGGAGTTGTTTGAATTGCAGCGCGCATGATGTCGATGCTCACAGTTGTACCGACAGTGTGTATGAAACCGGTTCCTGGCTGCCGACCTCAGGCCAGCTCAGTACGATATCGAAGCGGTGCATCCGGTCGTCGGGTCCGGCCAGTCGTCGGTCGATTTTCGCGCTAGAGCCGGTCGGAAGGTGGCTGTTGATTTCCTGACGCCAGAGAAACCAGTCCTCGGCTGCGATCTGATCAGGCGTGCAGTTGCCGGCAATTCCACAATCAGCGTCTGCGCCGGGTCCGGTCCCTGCGTAGCCGGTAGCCTCCTGGTTTGCGCGGATTCGTTCCGCCATATCAGCGGCGAGTGCGACGGCGGTCGTACGGAGCATCGAAGTACGGTTGAATCGCAGTCCCTCGGTAAACAGGACAGCGACACCGAGTATGCCAATCGTCAGGACGACGAGTGCAACAAGCACTTCGATAAGTGTAAATCCTGCAGTGCGGTGATTTCTTTGTTGCTGTCTTTGTGTCACTGAAATGATCCGTAGCGGGTTAACAACCACCGAGTGCGATTTGCACATCGCTCTGTTTGGTATAGATTCTTGGTCGGCCGGTGCCGCGGATATTAATCCAGCGCCCAGCCGCAATGTTGTTGCCGGTATTTTGGTCGCCACGTTCATCACACAGCAACAGGTTGATTTCAATGTCGGCATCTGCAATACGTGGCAAGCGGCCGCTGGCGGTGAAATCGATCGACTCGATGAAGTCGTGATTGATCCGGATGCGTCCCGGAATGGGTTCATGTCGCTGTAAGACAATGGCATCCCCGTCGGGGTCGCTCACGACGATCCAGCCGTCGGCCAGACTTGCCAGTGGGGCACAGGTTGAAACGGGTGTGTCTGTGTTGGTACTTGGGCATAACCGGGTCGAAGTTTCACGATTGATGGCTTCGGAACGGGCAACATGTAGACTCGTGACGAGGTCATTGACGGTCGCACTCATTTGATGCATTGCGATAAAATTGCGCAAGGGCGGAGTGCCGAACGCGATAAGGATCGAGGCGACAGATAAAGTCACCAGCAACTCGATGAGGGTGACGCCTTCTTGGTGCATCTTGTCCATCGCCTAATATCATCGCGAGTTTATGCCTGTCTGGCATCCTGTCCCGACAAACGGTCAGTTTGTTCATGTAGCCGGTTAAAAAAATCGCGTAAGTTGTCATAATGTAGAACATTGCAAGGGGTTTCCGCCAGGGCGGGTAGTGGCGATCCGGGGCCTTCCCGTATAGCTGATAACGATGGCCCTGGCGTATTTTGCGCCGCGTGCATCGCAGAAGACGAGCGTGCCGTTGGTTGATCGAATCTCGAAAGCGCGGAAGATGAATTCCCGGCGATTGGCGTGGATGCTGCCGTGCTGAAATGGGGGCCCGACGGCAAGCACGGGCTCATTTGCGTCGACGGTGGCTGGATAGTCCTGATCCTGATTGGCAAACACCAGCCAGCCATCGCCCCAGGCTGCCCCGGGTTCGCAGTGTCGACCCGTAGGACTCTTGCATATTACGGTTTCAGTTTGCCGGGTATGGGCTGACTGCTTGGCCAGAAATGCGCTGTGCACGAAGTCATTTATCTGTGTCGTCATGCGCTGATCCAGCAAAAGGTTGTGCAATGCCGGGGTGCCGGCCAGCATGATGACTGCGACAACTGCCAGAGTTGCCAATAACTCAATCAGAGTCAGGCCACGCGCGCGCATAAGGGTTGCTCTGTTAAAGTAGGTCTCCGGAGTCTAAATAGTTTTGATGGTGTGCTGCGAGATTGAAAATCCACCTTTTGTTACTGAAATGGTCGCTGCAGAACAACGCAATAAGCTACCGGTTTCTCAATTTACAGACCATAGCGTTGACCGGTAAAATAATATTGAGTTGATTTCATCCGGAGAGTTACAGTCGAGTGACAAATTTGCAGCGTATGTCGGTCGAGAAAATCTTGCTTGATCACGGTATAAAACCTACTTCGCAACGTATGAAGGTCGGTATGGTATTGCTGCCGAAGCCGCGTCATATGTCAGCCGATCAGATTCTCAAGACATTGCGTGAAGCCGGTAACCGGATTTCGAAGGCAACGGTTTACAATACGTTAAACCTGTTTTCCCGCAGCGGTGTTGTGCGCGAGATAGCAATCGATCCCGCGCATCTCGTATATGACTCGACCATTTGCCCGCACCATCACTTTTATAATCCTGATACAAATGAACTCACTGATTTTGATTCGCCCGGTTTGTCTATCAGTGGGCTTCCGGAGCCACCGGAGGGGATGGAACAGGAAAGCGTCGATCTGATCATCCGGATTCGCAGCGTTTGCTAAATTACGATATTGACGACCAACCCGGTATTTCCATTGCCTGACTGCCGGGCTTTGCCTATACTGCGCCGCCTGACGGTGGAGTAAAGTCTGCAGCGGTCATTGGTGTGAATTGTTCAGGAGTTACAGTGCCGGAATAGCTCAGTTGGTAGAGCAGCGCATTCGTAATGCGAAGGTCGGAGGTTCGACTCCTCTTTCCGGCACCAAAATCAATCACTTATTACATGCTATTCAGGAATTCTGTGCGGTTTGTTCGCGGCGGTGTGTGTGCCGAATTCTCAGGCTATCCGGCCACAAAATCTAGAAACTAAACAGTAGCCCCGCAGTTACCAGATTGGCATCAAATGAACCGGTTTTGCGGTTGCCAATATCTCTGAATTGCTGAAATTCGAGGCCGATGCCCAGTGAGTCGGTCAGCGGATAACGCAGGCCGGCACCCAGCACGTAATCAATGTCCTTGTCGGAGATTTCCTGGCTGTTACCAAGGTTATCTGCCTGCGATACTTCAATATCCCAGAGGAATGCGCCAGCCTTGAAATACAAACCGGCTTTCTCAAGCCAGGGAACCGTAACAACAACATTGCCCTGTAAGCCTTCTGTTTCGCTTTGTATAATCGTCCCGTTGACCTGCATAAAGGATGACTGGCCCAAATTCGTCCATCCGCCTTCGATTCCAATCCACTTCATAAATTGCCAGCCGACAAAGAGTTGCCAGCCAAAATCCTGATCCTCACAATTTCTTGGCGAAATCGGGTCGCCAATATCCTCGCATACGTTCTTGTTATCGGTCAGTCCGCCGGAGCCACCGTAGTAAAAACCATTGGAAAAATCTGCTGCGATTACGGGGTTGCCGGAGACTGCAAACAGGCAGATGGGTAATATGAAAAGAATATGTTTCATTATGGAGATCCAATTTTGTCGATTTGCACTGAAAAAAGAGCCGGGTTCGATAGTGAAAACGGAATCATCCGCTAGGGACGATTATGGCCCAGGTTATTGCATATTTGTTGTTTATATTTTCCTGCTTATGATAAAGGAATCCTTGCATCGTAATTGGCTGGTGACCACCGGCATAAATAGCAATTTGCTAACCGATGATTCGTCTGCGGCGCATTATGAGCAAGCCGAATAACGCCAGTAAAATCAACGGCCCCAGGCTGTTTGACTGGCTGGTTTCGATGAATTTTTCCTGACTCACGGTAATCTCAACCTGGTCGCTGTCGGTGCCCCCATCGTTATCGGTTACCGTAACTTCAAAACTAAGCACCTCAGGTGACGGAATTTCGAAGAGTGTGTCACGAGCTGGTAGCGGTGCTGTGAATGAGGGTTGTGCTGCTTCCGGGTCTGACAGTAACACAGAGGTGCCGGAGATCTGGGTCCAGAGCGCGCTGACAATTAAACCATCAAGGTCGATGCTGCCGGAACTATTCAAGCTGACGAGTTCCATGCCCGTAACTGCCTGATGCCCACCGGCGCTGGCGACCGGTTCGATATTTCCCGGTGGGTTTTGCGTGCTCAATTTTGTTGTGACCGTATAAAGATCGGTTGCGGGTAGTTTGGTGGTTAACCAGTCAAGAGTTACCTGCATTAGTTCACGTTCTACGCCGACAAAACCGTGTGCGTTACCGCCGGTATCGGTCAGCGGAAAAGGGTAATCCAGAATGTTATAGGTGGCATCGATGCCGGCGGCGTTGGCTGCCGCCATAACATTGAGGGACATCTGGTCAGGCGTGAAGTCATCGCCGTCTGCACGCATTAATAAAGCCGGTACCGTAAGCTTGGTTATTTCCTGTACGACAACAGACAGTGAATCAGGGCCCCAGAAGCTCAGATAATTGGCCGGAGACCTGAATAAATCAACCAGAAAAAAGGTTGGCCAGCCGATGATAATATCGCCCTGTCCAGCGGCAACAAGTTGTCTTGCGTGGGCAACATCTTGATTATAGGTGTCACGGAATAAAAGGTTAGTAGCAGTGCTTCGACCGTCGTCGACCGTGCCGTAGAGGCCAACTGCAGCGACTCTGTCATCCATTGCAAAAGAAGGGTATATGGCTGCATTTTGTGTGCCCTGGCTGTGGCCGGCCACATATATCAATTCGTAGCCGAGTCCGGCCAGAAAGTCGACACCGACACCGACATCGAGAGTTGTTTCTTCAAACAGTACTGCGCCGCCGCCGCTGTCCTCGCCCCAGTCACGCCGGTTCAGTGCCAGCACAGTGAAACCAAGCGGGGCAGCCTGCAAGCCGATGATCTTTGGCACACTGGAAGCGAAAGAGCCCATTGCACCATGGCTTACGATCATGGCTATTTGTCGTGTGCCGTGCACGGCCGCATCGCCGGTCGGAACATACAGTGCACCGTCAAGCGCGGTGCCGTCAGCAGCACGAAGTGTAACCATGTACACCCTGGTGTCGATATCCGTGTGTATTTCACAGTCAAGAGCTGCCGAATCGATACCTGACACGCCGTTGCAGGTGTCATGGCCGTTATTACCTTCCATGACATCATTGCCTGCATCGCCGAACAGCAGGTCGTCGCCATCACCGCCCAAAAGATCATCGTTGCCATCGCCGCCACAGATTACATCTGCGCCTTCCCGGCCGTCGATACGATCGTCGCCGCCAAGTCCGTCAATAACATCCGCTCCGGTTGTGCCGACGATGTCGTCCGCACCCGCCGTGCCGGTGATTGTAACGGTCAGTCCACCACACATTTGTGCTTCCGCAATAGAAACGATAAATAGCAGCGGGATGAAAAAAGATAAGTGCGCGGTTTTTAAGATCATTGCTTTCCTTATGGAAGTCGGTCGCTGCTATTTGCAGGATGAGGCAAACCGTTTTGATCCAGACGAACACTACTATAACGCAACTGAATAAATGAATTGGAGATTTTGCCGCCACGATGTGGTCAGACCTGTATCATATCTGTAGCTGAAATGATTGTGTTGGTGGTAATGTTTTAGGTGTTTAAACAGGCCGTTACAGGTTTTTTTGTAGATGGGTTGCCTGAGTAATGAGACCGTGAAGAGTAGAAAGATAACTAAA
>PBZD01000031.1 GCA_002729875.1 Chromatiales bacterium
AGTGCCCAGGTGGCGGAATTGGTAGACGCGCTGGCTTCAGGTGCCAGTGGGGGCAACCCCGTGGAGGTTCAAGTCCTCTCCTGGGCACCATCATGACCTGTGATCAGCGCTGGTTCCTGCCATGCGCCCAATTCCCACCGAATCTGCAACGCGTCAACTATTGTCCAGTTCCCACGTTCTGCGTAAAAAATCCAACAAATCACGCCGTGACTTTTCCAGCGCAGCCGAATTTCGCCCCATCGTGTAACCATCGCTGGTTGCACACTGTGACATGGCCGACATGGCGCCGAAAGCGTTATCCATCGACTTGCCGCTGGTTAACTCGGTGGCTTGGCCCTCCGGACCCCAGTGCATCAGGCAATCACGTGTCATGATCGAGTCAGGAAAAAATTGTTGTGGATACGGCGCATCCCAGCCATGCCCGGCACCGGGGTAAGTAATCAACTCGACATCAACGCCCATACCGATTAACCGGTCACGGAATTTCTCACACGCCGGGATCGACATCGATTCATCCGCTTCGCCCATCATGATTAACAACGGGCTACCTTCGACCCGAAAATCCGTGAAATCCGCCATACAGCCGCCGTAGAACATCGCATAGGCCGAGAAACGCGGTCCATTCTTGCCCAGTACGTTCTCGATGACCGGCTCAAACATCATGTACAGCGTCGAACCGGCCCCCAGTGAAAAGCCGGTCACGCCGATCCTGCTGGCGTCGATATAAGGATGATTTTGTAATGCTTGCAGTGCACTCAATGCATCAGCCATTTGAGTGTAAATGGGTGCCTTGTTAAGTCGCTCAAGATAATCATCGGTACTGCGCAGATTCCTGGCCGTAAAAGTATCAACACCCAGGCCGGCAATACCGTTACGGGCCAGGAACATCGCCAGGTTGGTATTTCGCCCGACCCAGTCACCGCCGGAACCATGCAGGATGACCATGGCCGGAACCTTGTGGATTGCGGACGCAGCATCGGGCAATACGAGTATGCCACCGGTCGTCTGTTTTACGGCGTTGGCGCCGCCGTCATGGAAGTCGCGGCCGCTTTTTGCATTGAAAGAGGCAAACCCGACCACACCGTGCGGCACCTCATCAAAACCGGTTGCATAGAACACATCAACAACCGGCTCGCTGCGCGGCCAAAGACTGTACAGCCCGTAAACGGCCAGCACACAGACCATTAGCCCAAGCAGTCGCTTAAACCATTTCATGTCGAGTCACTTTCGTCAGTTGCAGGACAAAACAAGTTCCATGCTAACAGATCAACGCATTAGCAAACCCCCGACCACGTGGTTCGACAAATCTGTGGTGTTGTTGACTGACCTGCCTGAGCACTAACTCCGCCAACCGGCAGGGGGGCTGAATCTGTTCATCTTTCGGTCGGATCTGCAATCCGAGGCAGATTGCTTTGATCAATCCGGTCGCACAGCCGATACTCAACATACCCTGGCTAATAACAATTATTGCGGAGGATATCCTATGAGTGCAGCAGGCAAAATGGTCGAATCAATGACCGAACAGGAAAAGGCACGCGCCGACGCCATCATGAAAGGCTGGCTGGCGTTCAATGCAAACGCCAAAGCGAATGAAGATGCATTCAACGCAAAAGCCGAAGAAATTGCGGCAGCAGTTGCAGAACTGGTTGCCGAGAAAACCGGTATTACCGATGACATCATCGGTGGCCGCGAAGCTGAGTTCGGACGACTGCTCGGCGATACCTTCCGCACCTTTCAGATGCGCATGCCCTATCACCACCAGGCCAATGACGCACTGATCAAAGAACAACTCAAGACCATTGACTGGGGATTTCAGACCGGCAACATGGAAGCGATGGTCCAGCACGATATTGCCTCTATGTATGAAATCCTGCATGAGCGCGTGTACTGGATTGAACAAACCGGTGATTACAGCCTCGCACTCGACGCTGTGACCACACCAACATGTTTTCGCAACCTGACGGTCGGCACCGGGTTTACCTGGCACAGCCCGATGCAGGTTTCCTGGAGATCCCCTTATCAGCGCATCCTGGAAAAAGGCTGGTTACGCAATATCTGGACGTCGGTTACCGAAAAAAAGATTCATGAAGAATGGACCGTGCCCCGTTTCAAAGGTTATGCACGGCATCTCGAAGTTGATCTTGAGCTTTCGCCCTGGAACGACGACGATCCGACCATTACGATGACCTGCATCCCGCCGGCCTGACAGGCGCCAGGGATTAAAGCTTGACCGCTATTTGTAGCGGCTTATCCGGGTCGGAGTCGGCGGCTAAGGTTTCGCTTAGCGGGGCGGTAATGATGTCATCGACGTTGTAAAGGAAAAACCCGCCCTCCAGTGCTTCAATATACGCAGACGTCATCGCCGTTTGTGCGTCGATAATACCGACAAAATATACCCGGGAACCGTCGGCCAGCGTGGCATGAATATTCTCCGCTATGAGTTCAGCGGTCACACTTCCTGCAGTAACCGAGATATCACCATCAAGTAACGGGTCGGCTGAAATAAAAAACAATCCGATCCCATGGCCCGGGGGGAAAGACAAGATGAAATTATCACCGTCATGAAACATGCCGCTGTCCCCGGTACCGAGGAAATTCGGTGCAGACGTAGTTGCATACAAATGGGCAACTTTCATCGGCAAGCCGTCAAAATCATATTTAAAGGTAATACCACCAGCCGATTCAGAATCCTCGATAGTCATACCGGTCGGCATGAGATCAAAGTCAAGAATGCTCGGCTCTGTTGGTAATGCATCAATGAACGCAGCCAAACCAGAGTAGGTAACCGGCTCGGCGCTGGAAGCCCCGACTGTGACCATGCCGATAACGGTGCAAACACCTATAAGAAAGAGTTTTATTTTTTTCATTATTACGTCCCTGTTGCCGGGATCTTATATTTATTACGACTACCCGTTGCAGGCATCCGCATCCCTAGCATACTCATTCTTTGGGCAGAAATGCGTGAACATTTACATAAATATCAATACTTTATGTAAATTATGTCAAATCTTCTGCGCAGTGACGATTTCCAGATTCCGTGCAATCTTCCTGGCCCGTTTAGCGAAACGTTTGAGTTGCTTATCGGTTAACTCCTCACGCAGTGCGATTATCATGGTCATAATAATCCTGCGGTTTTCATCGGTGCGTTGACGATATTGCAACGAGTCTTTGCCATTAGGATTTAACAACAGATCTTTTAACCGGGCACTGAACTCCGGTTCAGTCGGTCTTTCGAGAACCAGGGCGCGAAAATCCTGTTGCCACTGACGACGACCCGCCATCCATTCCAGCGACAAATCATGCAAAGACGACTGATAAGATCGCACCAGATCCTCTTGCCCCGGGGTCAGGCCGGCAAAAACCCGGTCAAAAATTTTAACCCCGACATCCTGACGACTTTTTTTGCGCTCCTGCGGCGTCTTACCAGCATATTCATCCCACAGTTCCTGATTCGACTCCTCAAGATTGGCATAAAACTCATCGACCTGTACCCGGCTTAGCATCAGAAAAAATGCCGACACATCCGGCATTACCTGCACCACAAACTCATCCCACAGGGTGATGAAAGTTATATAGTGATACTCCAATTTTTCGGGTGTCATTTCGCCTGATGACACCCCACGCTCAAATTCACGCAGGAGTTGTGCATATCCCGGTAGCTGATTACGTCGATGCCATTCGATATTGCGCTTGATCGCTTCATCCAACCAGTCTTCCTGCTCATCATCCAGGGTAAAATAATCACTGATGTACCAGGCTAACGCCCAGTCAAACTGGTTATAAATAACCCGCGTCGCCGAGCATCCGGACAGAAAAACGCATAGCAACAAGACCAACCAGCGTCGAGTAAAAACCCGGATCATAAATTCAACTTAATTGAATGGGTGACGAATGATGATGTTCTGATCGCGATCCGGGCCTGTCGAAACAATATCCACGGGAATCCCAAGTATGTCTTCAAGCCGTTGCAGATAGGCCTGCGCTGTCGCCGGCAACCTGTCAAAATCCGTAACCCCCACAGTGGATGATTGCCAACCCTGCAATTCTTCATAAACCGGCTCGCAATCCGCGAAGCGACTGACAAGGAATGGGGGACTATCGATTATCTCATCATCGAGACGGTAGCCAACGCAGATTTTTATCGTATCAAGTCCATCGAGCACATCTAGCTTGGTTACACACAGACCCGAAACACAGCTATTGATAATGGCCCGTCGCAACGCCACCGCATCAAACCAGCCACACCGTCGCGGCCGCCCTGTCGTCGCCCCAAACTCAGCACCGACCCTGGCCAAGTGTTTACCCATGTCATCAAACAATTCAGTCGGGAACGGCCCTGCCCCGACACGAGTTGTATAGGCTTTGACGATACCCAGGACATAATCGATAGCCCCCGGACCGACCCCGCTACCAGTGGTCGCTGCGCCGGATGTCGTATTAGACGAAGTGACAAACGGATAAGTCCCATGATCGACATCCAGCAGCGTACCTTGAGCGCCCTCATACAAAATATTCTTACCGGCATTGCGCAGATCATGCAAATAATCGGGTACGTCGATCACCAGAGGCTTGATACGTTCTGCCATCTCGAGCCACGTATCATGCGTTGCTGCGAAGTCGACAGTTTCGGCGTGATAATAAGTCTTGAGCATGAAATTATGCAGTTCCATCGCCGCTGCCAATCGCTCGGCAAATTGTGCACTGTCAAACAGATCGGATATCCGCAACGACCGTCTCGCTGCCTTGTCCTCATAGGCCGGCCCTATGCCGCGCCCGGTTGTGCCGATCGCCTGCTCTCCCCGGGCCAGTTCACGCGCCTGATCGAGCTTGATGTGGGTTGGTAGAATCAGTGGACAGGCGGCACTAATCCTGAGCCGCGATGCCACGGGCACACCGCGGGCAACCAGTTCGTCGAATTCCTCGAGCAGAGCAGGCAGATGCACGACAACGCCATTGGCGATAATGCAATCTACTTCATCACGCAGAATACCGGATGGAATCAGGTGCAGAACCGTTTTATTGCCGTCAATCAGCAGCGTATGCCCTGCGTTATGACCACCCTGAAAGCGGACAACTGCAGTTGCACGATCCGTCAGAAGATCAACAATCTTACCTTTACCTTCATCGCCCCACTGGGTACCGACGATTACAATACTCTTACCCATTTCAGGAAACCCAATGTTAGGCGACTACCCGCCACCTCGGACATATAACAACAGCACCAACCCGACAACAACACTGATCAAACCGATCCAACGCAGTTGCCCATCCCGGAACTGCAACACCATTAACATACTTTTTCGCCAGCTGGCCGGACTGACAAAGGGCATTAAACCTTCGAACACGAGATACAGCGCAAAAGCTGCAAAAATATCACTCCAGATCATCGCAATCCGCGGTTCGTGCTGCTGCTACCACTAATTATTTTTAGATTTGTTCAGATACTGAAAGAAATCATTATTAGCATCCAGCACAAGAACATCGTTACCCTGACCAAATGCTCCTTTATAAGCCTTAATACTCCGGTAAAAACGATAAAACTCCTCGTCTTTTTGGTAGGCCTGCGCATACGTGTCGGCTGAGATGGCATCACCCTGACCCCTGATCTTCTCAGCATCCCGATAGGCTTCCGCCAGTATGACGGTACGCTGACGATCCGCATCGGCGCGAATCTGCTCGGCGTTCTCAGCACCTTCGGCGCGCAGTTCGGCGGCTACCCGGACACGTTCCTGACGCATTCGGTTAAAAACCGACTCACTGACCTCATCGGAAAACTCGATACGCTTAACCCGCACATCGATAACAGCAATGCCGAGTTGCCTGGCATCATCGCGAGATTTTGCCAACATCGCATCCATTAACTCGCGGCGCTCGGCAGTCACCACTTCAGGCACGGTACGATTGGCAAACTCTGCACGAATACCATCCTTGACAATTTCCAGCAGCCGCTGTGCCGCCAGAACCTGTTCGCCACGTGTCGCACGATAATAATCAGCAACGTCTTCAATTCGCCATTTGATAAAAAAATCAACAAAAAGATTTTTCTTTTCCTTGGTCAGGAACAGTTCCTGGGGATTGTTGACCGTCATTATCTGTTTCGAAAACAGCAAGACGTTATTGATGAGCGGAATTTTTACATGCAAACCGGGCTCATAATTAGATTCAATTATTTCACCAAACCGGAATTTGATCGCAGCCTCTCGCTCATCGACGTAGAACAATGACATCAGGAGGATAGCAAAGGCGATCAAACCGCCAAAAAGAAATATACGTGCACTATTCATTAGCGGCCCCTCCGCGCTCTGGGATCGTCACCGGAGCGACGCGAGGTACTGGTCGTACCCAAACTGTTCGATTGCTGCACTGACTGACCAACTGACGCGTTATCGTTAGCACGGCCCTGCTCGATCAACTTGTCTATCGGCAGGTAAAGCAGGTTGCCGCTGCCGGCAGCATCCAGCAACACTTTATTCGAATTGCTGTATACCTCTTCAATTGCTTCAATATACAGACGCTCACGGGTCACTGAAGGAGCCTTCTGATACTCGGCAAGCAACTGTTCAAAACGTGACGCCTCACCCTCAGCATCAGCGATAACCTGGGCCTTATAGGCCTCGGCATCCTGCGACCGCCGCGCAGCCTCACCACGCGCCTTGGGCAGGATGTCGTTCGAGTAACTTTGCGCCTCGAATGACAGACGCTCCTTATCTTCGCGAGCCTTAATCGCATCCTGCACGGCAGCCTCTACCTGACTCGGGAAATTGGTATCCTGCAAGTTAACCTTGGTTATGGTAATGCCAACCCCGTATTCATCGAGTGTGTCCTGAATCTGTTCCTGAGTTGCGACTGCAATCTGGGAACGGCCTTCAAGCAATACAAAATCAACCGGATTTTTGCCGACAACTTCACGAATAACGCTCTCGCTGATATCTGAAAGTGTCCCTTCAGGATTCTGTACATTAAACAGGTATGCCTGCGGGTCGGCATTCTGATACTGAACGACGAGATCGACGACCACGATATTTTCATCAGCCGTCAGCATTCGGGTTTGCTGGCGAATCGTATTAACACTCGTGACCTTAACCTTTTCAACGCTTTCAATCGGCCACGGCAGGTGCCAACGCAACCCCGGAGGTGAAGAGTTGACAAATGCACCGAAGCGCAGCACCACACCACGCTCATCGGCATTGACGAGGTACAGCCCCGTCGCCAACCAGCCGAGCAGCACGACCAGCATAATAACGGCTATCGCAACACCACCGGGACCACCTGACCCCCCCGAACCGACACGACCGCCACCTTTGCCGCCGAATAATGAGTTGAAACGCCGCTGCCAGTCGCGCACGATTTTATCGAGATCGGGCGGACCTTCTTTGCCGCCCTGACCCCAAGGGTTTTTCCCGTTACCTGATTCATTCCAAGCCATATACATCCCGATCTCACTTTACACTTAATGCAGGGCGACCGACCCACTGTCATCGCCCGCTAAATTAATTTGCAAATTCTCCTGTCGCCTCAAATCCTGATAGCCGCGACTGTCGATCTCTACATCCAGCTCCCAACTGCCATCTTTCATAACCCGCTCATCGATCACCGTCGCACGCTCATAAAGTAACGCACGAAGACGCGCCTGAGATACACCCAGTCTCACGGTCCCGCTGACGATATCTCTGCGCAACGCAGCCGTGATGACATCCAGCAAAATACCAACGCCTTGCCCGGTTGCTGCTGAAATCCATACCCGCGTCGGTTCACCATTTTCCGCCCGGTCGACTCTTGGCGGGACAGCAAGTATATCAGTCTTATTGTAGATCTGAATGACCGGACATTCCGTGGCACCAATCTGCGCCAGAACCACGTTGACATCCTCGATTCGCTCCTGGTGAAACGGATCAGCACAGTCAACAACATGCAAAATAAGATCGGCATCAGCAGTTTCCTCCAACGTCGACTGGAATGCAGCCACCAGCTCATGCGGAAGATCACGCACAAAACCAACCGTGTCGGCCAGTATGCAGGGCCCACCGACCGGCAACTCGACCCGGCGCAGCGTAGGGTCCAGGGTCGCAAACAACTGATCTGCAACATATACCCGGGCATCGGTAAGGCAATTGAATAATGTCGATTTCCCGGTATTGGTATAACCCACCAGCGAGACAGTCGGAATTTCATGCTTCAGGCGTTGCTGGCGCGCCAACCCACGGCGCTTGGCCAGCCTGGCGAGGCGCGACCGCAAGCGACGAATGCGCTGCCCGAGCAGCCTGCGATCCGTCTCCAACTGGGTCTCACCCGGACCGCGCAAGCCAATACCGCCTTTTTGTCGCTCAAGGTGGGTCCAGCCGCGCACCAACCGTGTAGACAAATGTTCGAGTTGTGCGAGTTCAACCTGCAGCTTGCCCTCGAACGTACGCGCCCGCAGGGCAAAAATATCGAGGATTAACCCGGTCCGATCAACGACCCGGCGTTGCAACAGCTTTTCCAGGTTTCTTTCCTGTGCCGGAGTCAGCGGATGATCAAAAAGAATGACGTCTGCATCCCTACCGTCTGCCAGTGCCCTGATCTCCTCAAGCTTGCCAACACCGACCAGGTATTTTGGATTAGCGGAGCGCACTCGCGCAGTCAACTGACCAGTGACTTGTGCTCCGGCCGCGAGCGCCAGCGAACAGAACTCAGTCTCGTCTTCATTACATAGCAGTGGATCGACTCGTACATGCACGAGAACAGCGCATTCTCCACGCTCAGGTCGGTCAAACAATCGGCAACTCCGGCAACATATTTATTATCCAGCTACCCGGCAAACCCGGGCATAAGATGTTGAGGATGTTACGTTTCTGGGATGCGTATCTATTCTTCGTCCTCATCCTCGTTCGGCAGACGAATATCACGCGTCGGCACGATCGTGGAAATAGCATGTTTATAGACCATCTGGTTCACACTGTTTTTCAACAGCACGACGAATTGATCGAAGGAATCGATAGTTCCCTGAAGCTTAATACCGTTAACAAGGTACACGGAAACAGGAACTTTCTCTTTGCGCAGCAGGTTAAGAAACGGATCCTGCAAAGTTTGCCCTTTGGTCATCTTCGACTCCTGATTATTATTGATTTTTCTTACGCCAGCACAGCGCTTTAAATCCCACAGCCTAAATTTTAGCCCGACAAGAACAATATTGCATCCTGAAAAATGATTAATCCTGATCTCAGACGAGACGTTCGGCGATAAACCGTCTGACCTGCCCCGAAGCATCAGGGTGCAGACAATCAAATTCAGCTGCGCCGGGCGCGGAACGCATCCAGGTCAGCTGGCGTTTGACCAGTCGCCGGGTCGCAACCACCGCGCGACGCGCCGCTTCCTGCTGATCGTATTGATTCTCCAGGCAAGCCCAAATCTGTCTGTAACCGACAGCACGCATTGCCGGACTATCGGCAGTCATACGTGGCAGCGAACGTAATTGTTCAACTTCCTGCACTAATCCATCTGCCAGCATGCTATCAAACCGCTGCGCAACCCGGTCGTGCAGCACTTTGCGATCGGACGGCAACAGCGCAACACGCAAAAAATCAAAATCAGCTGGTTCCGCATCACTGCGCGCGTGTAAATCCGACAACCGCTCACCAGTCAGCTGGATAACCTCCAGTGCACGCTGAATGCGCTGACTATCGGTTGGTTTGATGCGGGTCGCAATCACTGGATCCAGAGTCGCCAGTTCCGCGTGCAGTGCCGCCCAACCCTCACGCTCGGCGCGCGCATCTATTTGTGCCCGTACTTCAGCATCGGCAGCCGGCAATACAGCAAGACCCTGCTCGAGGGCCCGAAAATACAAAAATGTTCCGCCCACCAGCAACGGAAATCGGCCGGCGGCCAGAATATGCTCTATTTCATTTAATGCATCTTCACGAAAACGTCCCGCAGAATATGTTTCCCATGGGTCCAGGATATCAACCAGCCGATGCGGTACCCGGGACAGAATATCGGCGGAAGGTTTTGCCGTGCCGATATTCATGTATCTGTAAACCATCGCCGAATCAACGCTGACAATATCGAAGGGAAAATGCTCGGCCAGGTGCAGGGCGACATCTGTCTTACCCGCGGCAGTCGGGCCAAGCAAACAAACAACCACG
>PBZD01000032.1 GCA_002729875.1 Chromatiales bacterium
ATTGATGAGGATGGTTATGTGTTCGTCATGAGTCGTACGGATGACGTTATCAATGTAGCCGGCCATCGATTATCCACTGGGGCGATTGAAGAAGAGCTTGCTACGCATCCCGATGTGGCCGAGTGTGCCGTGACCGGCATACGTGATGCACTGAAAGGGCAGGTGCCGCTCGGCTTCCTGTGCCTTAAATCAGGTGTTGAACGGACCGTTGAGGAGGTGGTGAATGAATCGATCGAAATAGTTCGCTCCCGAATCGGCCCGGTTGCAGCATTCAAGCAAGCGATTGTCGTGACCAGGCTGCCGAAAACCCGATCGGGCAAGATTCTGCGCGGGACCCTGCGCCGCATGGCAGACGGAGATGCTTATACAGTGCCGGCCACGATCGACGATCCGGCAATATTGACAGAAATTGCCGGGCAACTCGCTTTTATCGGACTGCCGGCCGATAGAACCTGACCAGGGGGATCATCTATGAGCAACACGAATACATCGATCGGGCAATACATGGCACTTGCCTTGCAGCCGGTTATGGTTGGCGCAAAGGAAAAGGCTGATATCGGGCGGAACCTGGAGCATATTACCGAACTGGCCTTTGCGGCAAAGAATGTTACCGAGATCGAGTTGCCGGTGCGCCTGTACGCAATACCTGAAGGGGCATTGCAGGGATTTACTGACGAAATTTTTGACTGGGATCATGTTGACATGGTCCAGCGCCTCGCCATTGAAGTTCCGGGTGAGGAAACCCGTTACCTCGGTGACCTGGCGCGTAGCCTTGACGCATTTATCATTGCCCAGGCCAAGGTTATCCACCCGGAATTTGCCGAACGATTCTTCAACTGCGCATTTGTCGTCAATCCGCAAGGGGAAGTGATTCACAAGCACTACAAGTTACAGGTTTTTGCCCGTGAACACTCGACTGTGCCGCACGATGTCTGGGATAAATGGGTTGAGCTTTATGGCGAGGGGCTGGATGCTTTTTTCCCGGTAACCGACACCGACATTGGACGTATTGGTTGCCTGATTTGCATGGAGGGGAGTTTCCCGGAGACCGCACGCGGCCTGGCCATGAATGGCGCTGAGCTTATATACCGGCCCAGTTATCCTGAGCCTTATGTCGGCAATGGGTTATGGGAAGTGCAGAATCGGGCGCGGGCGCTGGACAATACGGTGTATATGGTCAGCCCGAATCCAGCTGCCTATGCAGTGTCGGCCGATAGCCGGTTCCCGCTGGATATGTTCGGTGGTGAATCGATGATCGTCAATTACCAGGGACAGATTATAGGCAAGCATCAAAGTGGTGGTGCGGCCTCCTATGCGGGTGCAATTATCAATATCGATGCCTTGCGCGAGTATCGTCAACAGACATTGTGGGGGAACTGGCTGAAGGATCTGCGTACCGAGCAGTATCGACCGATCTATGCCGAACCCCAATATGAAAAAAACCGCTGCATTGAGCAGCCGCCTCTCAAGCATGCCGAAAATGACAAAGTTGTGCGTGCGGCTGTTGAGCGGATGTTTGAGCGCGGAGTCTACAAACGCCCGGCAAAATAAGGCACATTTAATCAGTGTCTAACCAGTTCTGAACTGGGTCAGGTAACTACAGGATATGACCTGGAGAATAATTCATGCCAAGAATTCCATACCCGGATCCGGATAGTCTGCCACCCGGGGATCGGGCTTTTCTCAAAAGTCTGCCGCAGTTGAATATTTCCCGCATGCTGGCCGGTAGTCCGTCAATGTTTCAACCGATGACCCGCTTGTTCAGTGCGTATCTGAATGATGGTCTTTTGAGCGAGACGCTGCGAGAAATCATCATTTTGCGTACCGGCCACCTGTGTGACAGTGAGTATGAAGTGAGTAATCATAACCGTGTCGCACGGTTGATTGGTATGTCGGAGGAACGTATCAACGCCCTGCAAGTGGGTGGTAATCAGACCCTGTTTTCCGCGCAAGAACAGATGGTGCTCGCCTTTGTTGATGATGTGGTGACGGCAGGCGGTGCTTCACAGGCATCGTTTGATGCCGTTGCGGCGTTCATGTCACCGGCAGAAATGCTCGAAATGACGGTCGTGATCGGTGTGTACACGATGGTGAGTCAAATATGTGCGACTTTCGATATTGAACCCGAAGCAATTCCGATTGCCAATACCGGTCTTGAGGACATCAAAAATACCGTGGGCAAATTTAGCTAGTACACGGTTTTGGCGGCAGGTTGGATGGCTTGGTCCGGCTTGCTGAAGTTGGTTGTTCAGGTTAAGAACATTAAAATGGAAAATAATAAGATGTTAAATAAAACTTGTATTTTTAATGATATGCGAGATTTTCTTAACTTGTTGGATGAGCATGGTCAGCTCAGGCAGGTTGATATACGGCTGCGTGCGCAACGGGGTGATAACGAGTTGCAGGAACTGATGCGTCACCTGGCGGAGATCGATGGCCCAGCCCTGATTCTGAACAATCTTGACGGCTATAACATGCCCGAGATACCGGTCATCTTTAATCCATTTGGTACCCGTGAACGTACCGCAATGGTACTCGGTGAAACTGATCCGCTGGAGGCCAAAAAGAAGCATGCGAATATTCTTGCTGATCGATCCAGCTGGCATGCGCCGGTCACGATCAACGCGGCAGAGGCACCATGCAAAGAAGTCATCATCCCCGGTGATGAAATTTCTCTCGACAAGCATTTGCCTGCCGTCTGGTTCGGTAAGGAAGGTGCGTCATATATTTGCGGTGGTGTCGTGGTCAGCAAAGACCCGGAGACCGGTGAACGTAATGTCGGCTGGTACCGACTGACACAGTTCTGGGATGCCGAGCATCCAACCGGTGGTTCCTATTCCGAAGAACGGCAGAAGAAGCAGTTGGCGATCTTCGCTTTCTGGAACCCGCCGATGAGCCATATTGGTTTGCACGTGGCCAAGGCAAAACGACTGGGCAAGCCGCTTGAGATAGCGGTTGCCTTTCTCTGTGATCCGGTTATTCATCTGGCTGCCTGTACCGGAGTTCCGTTTGGTCATGATGAATTTTCCTTTGCCGGTGGCCTGCGTGGTGCACCGGTTGAGCTTGTGCAATGTGAGACGGTTGACCTGGAAGTGCCGGCTACCGCCGAGTTTGTCATCGAATGCGTTATCGAGCCGGACACTGTAGAAGAAACAATCGGCTGGCATTCCAACTCAGTCGGCTATTACGACAAGGTGCAATTTATTCCGGTTATTGATGTCAAGTGCATCACCCGTCGGCAGAATCCATACTGGTACGCGACGATGGAGATGATGCCGCCGTTCGATCACAACTACATCGGGTTGCTGCCGGTTGAAGGTGAGGTGTTGGCCGATCTGCAACGCAAAATACCCGAGGTCAAAGATGTCGTCGTGACGCCGAACATGACCTACGTCATACAGCTGTCTGTCGATGGTGTGCAGAAGCCGCACCCGTACTTCGGCAAGTTTGTGCTGCATGCTGTCTGGGGTGCGCAGGGTCGCTGGGGGCGGGTGGCGAAGATTGTCATTGTCGTTGGTCCGGATGTCGATCCGTATGATCTGACCTCGGTCGAGTGGGCGATCCAGACGCGGGTTCAGCCGTATAGTGACACGATTATCAACCAGTCGGCACAGGCGATGATTCTCGATCCCTCGGCGCCAAAAAGTGCGCATGGCTTCGCCCTCAGTTCCGAGCAAATTGGTTTTGATGCCCTGATCAAGGTTCCTGAACGTTTCGATGATTATGCCGAGGTCAGCCAGGCCGACCCGGAGAAGGTCAGGAAAATAGCCGAGAAGATGAAGGCAATTCTGTCTTGATGGTTGATGTGGGTGTTTAGCAGCGCAAGAGCGGCTTCAAACGCAAGAATCGGTTAACTGCTGTTTCTGAATGCCGGCAGCACCTCGTCCGCAAACAATTGTGTTTGCCGGATCATACCGGCCTGGCGCTCACCGTGCGGATGCGCGACAGGTGAGCCACCTAGCAGGTAAACGTGATCGAGGCCCTGGTCGACGATCGTGCGGAGTCTTGCCCGGCATTTTTCCGGCGGGCCACAGATTGAAAACCAGTCAACAAATTCATCCGAGACACCGGTCGCGTGGCTGGCTTCCTCTTGCGCATGATGGGTCATGTCGTACTGGCTTTGCATATGTATTGCCAGTTCCTTGAGTTGTGGCGGCAGGTGATCGACAGGTGCATCTTTCATCCCGGCAAAATGAGCGACCATGCCGGCAATCATGCGACCGAGGTCGATGGCGCGTTGTTCGTCAGCATCACAAACCAGGTTGACGAAGGCGCCGATGCTGATGCCGGAGCGATCGCGGCCAATTTTTTGCAGATGTTCATGAGCCGTATTGAGCGCCCATTCGATACGTTCCGGTGCGCTGCCGACCGCGAAGCTGATGCGATCACCGACTTCGACAGCCATCCGTATGGTTTTCGGTCCTGTGCAGGCAATATCGATGGGCGGCGGCGCGATATCTTGCCCTTGCAGCCAGCGTAATGTGGATTGGGTTGCATTGCGTTCGATAGTTTTGCCGGAAGTGTAGGCTTTTATCCGCTCAATACAGGTTTGCAATTGTGCGGTGGTCGCATTCTTCATGCCTATGTGTGCAGCAGATGAATCGCCGCGGCCGATCACGCAGATGGCGCGACCGCCGGATTCCTGTTGCAATGTCATGATGGCTGTTGCGGTTACTGCCGCATCACGGGTAACCGGGTTGGTGACACCTGTTCCGAGGTGCAGTGTCTGAGTCGCGGCAGCCGACAGTGATAGCTGTCCATACGGATCCGGAGCAAGATTTTGCGTATCCGGGCAGAGCAGATAGTCAAAGCCCATGGCTTCGATCTTCCCGGCCAGCCGGGCGGTGTACCCGGGAGAAGCCTCCATGACGAGGCCCACTTCTGGTGTGTGCCGGGTTGTCATTTATTTCTCCTGATGGTGCCGTTGTTCATCATCCCTGGTGCCGGTGTGAGAAACGCAATTAGATGGTATGCAATGTACCATGCCCTGATGTTGTCATTGGCATATCGTCTTTATTGGAATAAATTAAATGTATTGCTGGTGCTGAGTAACGGACTTCGTTCTATGAACAGATTCAGACCACTGTTGTGCATAGGCCTGGCGATAGTTTATGGCACAGGGCTGCCAGGTTGCGGGGATCAAGGCAGGCATGAGCAGGTACCGGCGGTTCCATCAGAAGCGGCCTATATGGGTGTCGCTGCCTGTGTTGATTGCCATTCAGAACAGGTTGCCTTGTGGCGTGGTTCACATCATGAGCTGGCCATGCAGCCGGCGAGTGAAATGTCGGTTCTCGGCGCGTTCAACAACACCGAATTTTCTCATAATGGCATCACCAGCCGATTTTACACTCGCGATGGGGGATATTTTATTGAGACTGATGGGCGGGACGGGCAACTCGACGAGTTTCCGGTACGCTATACCTTCGGTGTGGAGCCTCTGCAGCAGTATTTGTTGGAATTGCCCGGGGGCAGAATCCAGACTTTGGGCGCGTCATGGGACAGCAGGCCCGGAGGAGAGGGCGGTCAGCGATGGTTTCATGTCTATGGTGACCAAGCCATACATCATACTGATGTGTTGCATTGGACGCGGCTCGGCCAGAATTGGGATTCAATGTGCGCATATTGTCATTCAACCGGATTGAAGAAAACTTTTAAACCGGAAACCAATACATTTAACACGAGCTGGGCTGAAATAAATGTAGCCTGCGAAGCTTGCCATGGTCCCGGTTCGCTCCATGTTGAGTGGGCGGCCTCTGAGGCCAGGGAATATGATCAGACAGCTAACGGCGATAAGGGATTTGCGGCACAATTAAACGAGCGAGACGGCGTAAGCTGGATAGCGGATCCCGGCAGCGGTAACAGTCGGCGCAACCGGCCCCGCTTGACTCAAGTGGAGACCAGCACTTGCGCTGCCTGCCATTCTCGTCGCAGCCAGATCGAAGTCATGCCCATGCCCGGCAGTGAACTGTTGGATGGTTTCCGGCCCGCACTGATCCAGCCGCCGTTGTATTACGTCGATGGACAGATTCGTGGTGAGGTCTATGTCTGGGGTTCATTCCTGCAGAGTCGCATGTACCAGCAGGGTGTGACCTGCAGTGATTGTCATGAGCCCCACAGTCTGAAATTGCGCGCATCCGGCTCTGCAGTCTGTCTGCAATGTCACGCAGCTGAGAAATTTGCTGCCAGCGAGCATCACCTGCATCCACTTGAATCTGCCGGTGCCGATTGTATCGAGTGCCACATGCCGTCCACGACCTATATGCAGGTTGATCCGCGACACGATCATAGTTTTCGTGTTCCGCGGCCGGATCTCAGTATGAAGTTTTCTACCCCTGATGTATGCACCAATTGCCATGATGACAGGAATGCAGAATGGGCAACTGATGTGTTGCGTGAGCAGGGCAGGCTAAATGATGCGGATCACTGGCAGAAAGATTTTGCCACGATTCTTAGCGCGCAGGACGGCGCATGGGCATTGATTCCAGAGCTGGCTGCAGATAAGACTGTGCCCGCCATCGTTCGGGCCTCGGTTATTGTGCAGGCGCCCCTGTTTGGCGATGCTTTATTAATGCAGGAGATAGTCAGGCAGGCGGTGAGTGAAGAATCATTGATACGCTGGGCAGTTGCGCGTGCATTGCAGGGCGCGTCGGCGTCGATGATCGCCAGCCACGCAACTCCATTACTTGAAGATCCGGTCAGGGCGGTCCGGATCGCGGCGGCCAGTGCCCTGGCGCCCGTAGCACTGGAGTTGTTACCGGCGCATACCCAGCGCATTCTCCAGGAGGTGCTGGATGAATACCTCCTGGCGGAACAGGTCAACAACGAACGGGCAGAGGCACATACCAATATTGGTAATCTGCAGCGCCGGCTCAGGCGTCCTGAGAGCTCCGAGCAGGCTTATCAGACAGCCCTGGATCTGAATCCATTTTTTGTGCCGGCCTACGTGAACCTGGCGGATCTTTATCGGCAACAGGGCGATGAAGCGGCCGGTGAGATGTTGCTAAGGGAGGCTATCGTCAAGCTGCCCGGACAGCCGGCACTGCATTATTCTCTGGGGCTGTCCCTGGTGCGCCAGGACAGGACAGCAGAGGCGCAGGTAGAGTTGCAGTTAGCCGCAGCAGCGCAGGATGCCGATGCGCGCATGGCGCTGGCGTATGCGCTGATACTGGAAAAGCAGGGGAAAACCGATGAGGCGATCAACTACCTTAATGCTTCGTTGGAGCGCTTTGGTGATGTTCCTTTGTTGCGCTCGATGTTGAATAATTTACGCTGAATGGTCAACAGAATCTAATCAATATCTCGTCAATACTCCTGCTTTAGTAGCCAGACGGGGATGATAAGAATCAGCAGGAACATTAATGACGTATTTCCTGAAGTAAGATGCAACTGAACCGCTTTTTTAGGGTGTAGCTTAAAACACAAAACAACCGGGGTACTGAAATGGTGTCTATCAATAAATTCGATAAACAAGATCCAATCCCGCCATACAGGATAATTACGAATGAGGTCGATCTGCCGCCCAAAACTGCGGCTTGGGTACTTCTCGCCCACTTTGTTACTACCGTGACACCGTTGTACATGATGTGGATTGTTTATGAGCATTGGGACTATTTGTTGGAGCATTCATTTTCCCCGCACATGTTTTATGTGGCAGCTGCAATGTTCCTGTGTTCAAGCCCGTTCGAGGTAGCCCAGAACAATATTGACAAATGGTATCTGACTGAGAAATGCGGCAGCGTCTACGGCGTAGGATTGTGCGACTTTCTGTTCTGGTTTTTCATGGTCCTGGGAATGGTGGCGTTGACCGTTGCGGCTCGGGGTGATAATTCCTGGTTAGTGGGAACTGCCTGTAGCGCAATAGTAGTCTACCCGTTTGTCTATTTATTGCGGGGGATTCCTTATCCGGCCCTCGCGCTATGCGGCATACCGGCGGTGCTTGCGATGTACGCAATATTCGGTGACCCGCTTATATTTTTCCTGGTCATCGGGCCGTCGGCAGTTCTCATGTATTTCATCACAGCGATAGTGCGAACCGGTGCCCAGTTCCTGCACGGTTTCGCAACTCTTTCGGCCGGCGTCGGGTTCCTGGTGGCCAGTTGGGGTATGCTGAGTGGGATTACAGGACAGCCCCATGGTTGGATCACGTTTGTAACGGTCTGTATTGTTTTGCTGATGGTTGGGGTCGTATTGCGCCCAACGGTTCTGCGTCTTGCGCCCACGCCACATCGCATTGCTGCCGAGGACCGGAAAACTGTCTGCTAAAAAACCTGTAGATCTCGGTGTTTTCTGTTCTGGCGGCGGATCTTAGCGGATATTTTTGCTCGACACGGCTTGTGATTCGGCTACCAATCCAGACTGATAATGTAAATACTTTACACTGACGTCGGTCATCTGAGACCGTGAATTTCCCGCCAATACTCTCTCTTTAACAGCCAAACGGGAAGCAATAGAACCAGCAGGAAAATAATGACGTATTTTCCGAAGTTCTGACGCCAGGGTTTTATGGGTTCAGCCATGTAATCCATAAAATTAGTCAGATCGCGCATATCCCTGGAGAATTCTTCTTTACTCATGGTTTCCTGGTTTCCCGCCAGGATCCATGGCATGGCTACATTGTTTAACACACGATTGTTGTAACCAAAGGTCGAATTTTCATCCCTGTAAAATCCCATCAAATAGGAATAAACCCAATCGACTCCCCGGTATTTTGCTTCTAATGTGAGGTCCGGAGGTGCGACCCCGTACACGTTTTTACCTGCATCCGGTGTCATCGCCGAGGAGATGGTATCCGAGATCTTGGTTGCGCCGAAACGCAGCATATTGCTCATTACATCTTCTTCGCTGATTTCAAGGTCCTTGGCCAGGCGCGAATAACGCATATATTTTGCAGAATGACATGATGTGCACTGATTGATAAAAAGATATGCGCCGCGACGCAAAGACTCTTTGTCATGAATATCGGTGTCCGCGCTGTTTAGTTCTATCGTTGAGTCTTCTGCTGCATGCAATACCATGGAATTGAGCATTAGCGCGATCATCAGGTACAGCAATTTCATTGCTGGAGCCCTTGTCCATCGGTGGTAATTCGATCGGGCACTGTTTTGCAGGTTTCCCATCTCGTATAAAAAGGCATTAGCAGGAAGTAGGCAAAGTAAATTACTGTAAATGTGGGTGATACCCATTCAGGCGCCCAATCAGCCGGTTTGATGCCGAGCACCCCAAGGCCAATAAAGCAGAATGTCCAGATCATTAAAAATGCTTTGCTGATTCTCCCCTTGTAACGCAGGGACTTGACTGGGCTGCGATCCAGCCATGGAAGAAAGAAGAGTACAAGAATAGCTCCGGTTATCACTATCAGGCCCCAGAACTTTGCATCCATGCCAAGAAAAGTAATGGTTACCGCTCTTAACATGGCGTAGAACGGGGTGAAATACCAAACCGGCGTGATGTGGTCGGGTGTGCTCAGGTTGTTGGCAGGTATATAGTTGGGGGGTTCAATAAAAAATCCTCCCCCGTCAGGGAAATAAAATATTGTCACAAAGAAAGCCAGGATAAATAAGACTGCCGGGATGAGATCGTGGACGGTGTAATAGGGATGGAAAGGGATACCATCCAGGGGTATTCCGTTTTCATCGGTATGGGCTTTTATATCTATCCCTTCAGGATTGTTTGAGCCTACCTGATGCAAGGCAATCACATGTAAGAAAATGCCTGTAATCAGAATAATCGGAACCAGGGCAACATGAAAGGCAAAAAATCGGCTTAGTGTTGCGCCGCCAATAAAAAAATCGCCCTGTACCCAGATTTGCAGATCTTCTCCAATAACCGGAATGACGCCAATTATATTCATGATTACTTTGGCGCCCCAGAAAGACATATTGCCAAAGGGAAGCACATAGCCAAAAAAACCTTCAGCCATCATCAGAAGGTAAATCACCATGCCGATCAGCCACACTAATTCACGTGGATTCCTGTATGAGCCATAAAGAAAGCCACGATAAATGTGCAAATAGACTGCTATAAAGAAGAAAGAAGCACCGACTTCGTGCATGTAACGAATTATCCAACCGGATTCAACATCACGCATGATGTATTCGATAGATGCAAAGGCACTATCTAATGTGGGTGTGTAGAACATGGTGAGCCAAATACCGCTTAATAATTGGTTGGCAAAGGCAAGGATTGCAAGCGCACCGAAGAAATACCAGAAGTTCAGGTTTTTCGGCGCATAATACTCGCTCATATGTGTCTTAAACGTTTTAACAAGGGGTAGCCGGTAATCAACCCAATGCAGTAAGTCCATGCTTTTTTGACTCAAAAGGCTCATCAGGCTTGCCTCTCTTCATCGATACCTACAACCAGTGTGTTTGCATCCGTAAAATGATGCGGTGGAACCTTGAGATTGGTCGGAGCAGGCACCCCTTTATAGACGCGGCCGGAGAAATCAAATTTTGAACCGTGACAAGGACAAAAAAACCCGGTGAAACCATTGGTATTTTTCTGGTTGCGGAATTTTGGTGTACACCCCAGGTGGGTGCACACCCCCTCGATCACCAATATTTCCGGTTTTATCGAGCGGTAGTTGTTCCTGGCGTACTCGGGCTGCTGATCATCCGCCGAGTCCGGGTTTAGCAATTCGCTATTCAGTTCCAGGGCGAATGCAATCATTTCCTGCGTTCGTTTGACGATATAGATGGGTCGTCCCCGCCATTCCTCGACCAGTAAGGTGCCTGCAGGGATTGTGGTCAGGTCGATGGTTATTGGCGCGCCCGCAGCTCTGGCCCGAACGCTCGGGTTCCAGGAGCGTATGTAGGGGGTCATCCATCCGGCGCCGCCAACGGCAAATAATGAGCAGCTTGTGCCGATCAGAAACATTCTCCGCTCATTGCGTATCTCATTATTACTGTCATTGTTCATACCAAGGCCTCACGAAAACACTGTAACCATACTAATATAGTATACAATAAATTTCCATGAGATTTAGAAGTGCGATCATGAGTGACTGAAGCCAGGATGGCGTCGAGCAGGGGATGTTGTCAGTGCGGCCGGCAGGCAAATGCAGGCAGGAGATTACAGGTCAGGTTGTCATCTCCTTAATGGAAACCGATTGTAGTTTTTCGACTATCTCTCTATTAACTTTGCACCATATATGCGCCAAGGGACAGGTGGCCTCCAGAGAACAGCGATTATCTGCATGAATGCCGGCGCAATCAGTCAGTGAAATCGGGCCATCAATGGCCTGAATGATATCCGCAACACTGATCTCTGATGCCTGGCGGGCCAGCTTGTATCCGCCTCTATTGCCGCGAAAAGAATTGATCAAACCAGCATCGACCATGTATTTGAGTAGTTTGCGTACGGTTGCCAATGGGATTTTGGAACGTTGAACTACCTGTTTGGTGGTTAACAGGCCTTCGGCATCAACAAAAATGGTTGCAATCACCAGGCCATAATCCGGCAATTTTCCTAAACGTAACATTATACTAAAACCATCAAGTCATTAATAACAGTGACATGCCCCCCTGTTGAAGCTGTCCTGATCTATTTAATAAGAATATTCATGTTCATTTACTGCGGCTATATCGTGTGCAGGTTCGCAGGTGTGTCAATCATTGTCCGTATGCATGGGCAATGGATGTGACGGTATAATCGCGCGCATGTTGAAGTTTGTCATTGTTCGATTTCCTGCCGGTTATGTACGTGAATCCTGAAGCAACCCTGGCGCTGTGTCGGATATCGGGGAGCATAAAGGTTGTTTCACAGCCAGAGTACACTGGTGGCTGGCAGAAATGTAGAAACTTAATGCCGCTAGCGTACATTTGCTGTGATTTATGCTATCTGAACTGCGTAAAATATTCTTAAATAGCATGGACGCGGAAAAAAAACTGCAACAACGGATATTTGCCCGGCTACTCCGTCCGTATCTTGAGAAGCTTTACCGGCAAGCCTATTGGTTGACCCGTAACCGGCAAGATGCTGAAGATATTGTGCAAGATGTGCTGATCAAGCTATATCCACGCTGTGAAGATTTGCTGAATATCGAAAAGCTCGAGCCTTGGTTGGCGCGGATCTTGCACCGTACATTTATTGATAACTACCGTCAAAAGCAGCGCAGATCAATGTATGTGGTTGCCAGCAGTGATCCAGAGAGTCTGGAACTACGGAATTTGGGTCAATCGGGCTCTGAACACGATTCTTCGGCTGCATTGTTGGATATTCAGGCCGGGCTCCTTCAGCTTAATGAGGATCAGCGTTTTGTGATCCTGATGCATGATGTTGAGGGCTATACTCTGGTCGAGTTGGAAAATATTCTCGACATTCCGTTGGGGACCCTGAAATCCCGTCTGCATCGTGGTCGCAGAGAATTACGAAAATTCCTTGCCGGTGAGGGAACCTTTTGCTGATTCCCGTCGTGTCCTACTTTAGAGACACGGGTTTGTTATGAATTGCGATAACTTTACAAAATATATTGACGACTATCTCGATGAGACCTGCGCAGAATCGTTGCGGTTGGCATGTATTCAGCATCTGGCTGAATGCGCAGATTGCACGGCGAGATTGCAGCGTGAACGCGAGTTGTTGCAATTACTCGCAAAGCTCCCGGTTCCCGAACCGACGCTAGATTTCCTTGATCGGGCGCTGGATCAATCCATGAATGAGAGCATTCAAGCCGGTATTGACAGGGCCGGCATCGAAGGCGGTAACTGGAGGGCAGCAGTGGGTAGTGCAATCGCCGCCGGACTGGTCATACTCGCATTACTCGGAGTCCTGGAGGCGCCGAATAATGACGCTTTGGTTGCGGAAATTCCTGAGCTGACACTGTCACTCAACGTACCGGACACCATACGGCTGTCTTTTAATTCCAATGCCGAATTACCCGGGGCGCGTCTTACTCTGAAGATTCCTCAAGGCATTGACGTTATTGGCGCTGATGGAAAACGCAGCATCGCCTGGAATACGACTATTAAGCATGGTGCCAATATCCTGGAATTGCCGGTGATCGTTCATGACGCACTTGTTGATGGCAGGATTTTTACTGCAACAGTGAAGCATGAATCCCGGGAAAAAACTTTTTCAATCAGAATTTCAGTAATTTAATAGGGATAGTTAATTATGAAAAACATTATCAGGGATCTTTTTCCTGGGTTGCTGTTAAGCGCGCTTTTGGCGGTGTTTTCGACAGGGTTTGCCAGCGATACGGATGACTTTGATGACATTACAATGGATGTTCTGGACGATGAAAGCTCAATCGAAGGTACGATCATGTCGATGGATGCGGTTCTTGATGATGCAGACAGTGATGGCATCGAAGACGATAGTGATGCGTCGGATGACAGTGACAGTGACTCGTCTGATGACGAAGACAGCGACTCGTCTGATGACGGTGACAGCGATTCGTTTGGAGACGGTGACAGCGATTCGTTTGATGACGGTGACAGCGATTCGTTTGATGACGGTGACAGCGATTCGTTTGATGACGGTGACAGC
>PBZD01000033.1 GCA_002729875.1 Chromatiales bacterium
CAGCAATTCACTCGCTTTGTTTGCGTCTTCGTGCCACAACTTCACGAAGACGCGAGTACCCATTTTGTTCTGACCTTCCTGAAACCACTCGGCCCGACCCGACGAAGCAACCAGTAACAGCAACATGAAAACCAATATACGGGTTCCGGGATGCATGCTCTATCAACCGGCCACAAAAGACGAACGTACAGGCTCCTGCCCGGCACATGCAGACAAGGCCGAGGAAGCCTGAATGGCTGACAACACTAGTCGCGCTGCCAGCGTTGGTATACGGAAAGCTTATCGCCACCGAGAGTCGTGTCGAAGTAATAGATCTCTGTCGGCTTCACACGAATCAGATCGAAACGAAGGTGGGCGCGCTTCAGACCCATGCGGACCAGGTTGTATGTTGTGAGAAACTCATCAAACCGAGGATCGTCATTCTTGATGATTTCTGCTGTCGCCTTAATCTGTGTGCTGCGCCATTCCTTCTTGCCACCATCAGCAACCGTCCAGCCCTTGAAACGCACGGCACTGACATTTGGGTTCTGCTGGATATGGAGCAACTTCTCGGTTCCTTTTTCGGCCACGACAAAGAAAACTTTCTGCGCCTTGTCCAGCACCATATCCACTGTGCTTGCTGTCGGTATACCTTGGTACGAAGTTGTCAGCGCAAATCGCTCCCGACCAGGCAGGAATGCCTCGATCTTTTCCCAGATTTCATCATTCGATAATTGCGGAAAATTTTTCGTAAACTGTTTCGTTGACGTCGTTACCAGATCGAATGAAACATGGTGACATTCGGCACAGATCATACCTCTCGAGTAAGAACGGTGACTGTCACTCATGACCTGATCGGATGTAATGGGTTGGCCCTCAAAGACAACCGCATCAATACCCATCTCACCCCCGCCGACATTTTGACCTTGTTCTGCTTCTTCGGCCGCAAATGCGCCGCCCGAAAGCAGCATGGTGATCAAACTCAGGGCTGATGCCGATGAACAAATTAGCGTTGGTTTCATGTGTATTTCTCAGGTCTCTCCGGTTTTAACCGCAACAAGCGAACGATCCGTCGCATGTTAAAGACGACGCAGCCACTTAGAAGCGGATAATATAACTTAGATTCACATATAACTTGTATTATTGTCATTATAACCATATGATGCAAAAAATACTAGGCGCGAGACATTCCGAATGAACAACCCTAAAAGTTCTGGAAAAACAGCTCAGCGACAGACGATCACCCGTCGAGAGACATTGAAGACACTCGGCAGGACAGTAGCGGGATTATCTGTAGTGCCGACATTAGCCCTGACGGCCTGCAGCTCAAGACAGCCGGACGCTGATGTCATCATCATCGGCGCAGGTCTTGCAGGTCTGCAGGCTGCGATCAATCTTCAGGATGCCGGACTTGATGTTTTGGTTCTTGAAGCCAATCAGCGTGTGGGTGGACGCGTTTTTACTCAGGACAATATCCCGGGACATCCGGAGGCCGGCGCATCGGAAATCGGCTCTGACTACGCCCGCGTACTCGATATGATCCAGCGTATCGGATCACCCGAGATGGTCGATTGGCTGAAGATTGCCGATCTTCAGATGTGCATGAATATTGCCGGTCGGAACATAACGATAGCGGATTGGCCCAGCGCCGCCGAGAATCATCTCGCCGATCGCGAGCGCAATACCCCGCCGATTGCACTGACGTCAATGTTCATGCCCAAAGAATCTCCACTACTGGATCTGGCGAGTTGGCTGGAGGTCGATGCACGGCAATATGACGTGCCGTTCAGTACTTACCTGCGCCAGCAAGGTGCCAGCGAAGAAGCGCTGCGTCTGATCGCAGCGCAATCAGCGGGCGATAACCTGGGCGCTGTTTCCGCACTGTGGAGATTGCGCAGACAGCGGTTCGAAAAAAACGGCGGTGGCATCACGGGCCTGACGCGCATCAAGGCCGGTATGAGCAAACTACCAGAAGGAATGGCCGGTTTGCTAAAGCGCGAAGTACGCTTCGGAACCGAAATTACCGGCATCAGCACAAAAAAGGACTTTGTCAAAATCACTGATCGGTCCGGAAAGGCATACCGCGCAAGCTATGCAGTCTGTACCGTTCCTCTACCGATCATGCAGAAAATAAAATTCAACCCACCTCTACAACCGCTGCAAGCCGAGGCCTTTGCCACCATCCCGCAGGGCCATGCAACCTCAGTCTTCTTTCACATCGAGGAGCCCTACTGGGAACAAGACGGACTTCCGTCAGGCATGTGGAGTGACACGATGCCCGGCTGGGTACTGCGCTATCACTCTGAGGATGGACAATACCTGTGGGTTTTTAAAGACGGCCCGAATAATTTACCCTGGAGAACGATGGAAGATGCAGATATCCTGAAACAGGCGGAGGCCGATTTACACAGGCTGCGCCCAAGTACGGTCGGGCGCATCAAACCAACCGGCGTCGTGAACTGGAGCCGCAATCCGTGGCTCCTGGGCGGCAATGCTTATCGCGCCCCGGGCAATATCAGCAAATTTGGGAATATCATTGCGCAGGTTCATGGTCGAATCCATTTTGCGGGCGTGCAGTCAGCCGTCATGATGATGGGCATGGAAGGCGCGATGGAGTCCGGCGAGCGTGCCGCACTGGAAATATTGTTGCAGCAATAATTCAAGGCCATGAAATTTGCCGCGCAACGGTGGACAAAACAGTTCGCTGCCATGAAAGAAAGCAGAAAGAAGCGAACTGTGGCCACCGGAAACTCCCGACCGCAGGCAACCCAGCCGATCATGGAGTTCCGGTGGTGAACCGTTTTTGAAACCACTGCCGATAGCGCTTCTCATCTCCGGGAACCAAGCGTGATAAATTGGATGGATAGTTTATTTCGGCAACCATTTTGGAAAATATTTCTTCCTGAACCTGTGAATTCAGTGCTGCGCCGGCGAGATACTCAAGACGTAAGTTCATGTCCAGGTTCATCTGCGCCGTCTTCAACCATCCCTCCATATCCGATCGTTGCCCGGAATATGTCTTGAGAATATCCATGGAATTCAAAATATCTATATCTCTTAGCGAATCGCGCAAGGCCGGCTGTTCGAAGAACATGTTATGCATGGCATTAAAATCGATATTCGAAAGATCGACTCCGCCAATAATTACAGCATCGTAGCCACGCCCGACTCGGTCACTGCTCCAGAGCGAGCCTTCGGGGAAAACGGAAAAAAATGTTGCGATTTCACTTTTTACGGCAGCTTCGCTGGTCTCGTAAAAAGGAATCCATTGCGCAGCAACCCCACCTGGCTTCAGGCGTTTCCTGGTCAACTGGAAAAACTCTTTCGAATAAAGAGCCGCTGAACCTTTAACCCAGGGATGTATAGGATCAGCCGTAATTACATCGAATTGTTCCGACGTCGTTGCAATATAATGTCGCGCATCATCGAATATGACCTCAACACGGGGGTCCTCCAGAACATCAAAATTCTCATCCCGGAAATACACACCGGAAACGGTCGGTACTACAGGCTCAATTTCCACAATGACGATGCGCTCGACACCAGGATGAACAACAAAAGATCCGGCCGTGACTCCTGCACCAAAACCGATGATCAGAACCGACTTGGGATCCTTGTGAAACAGCGCCGGAAAATGCCCCAGCATTCGCTGCAGGCGCATGTCTTCATGCGTTGTCGAAGCAACGACCTTTCCACTGATATGAAAAGTGCGAATACCATGTGCATCACGGGATACACTAACCGATGCGCTAATCCCCTCCTCATTATGCAGATACTCTGCCGGCACATTCCAGCCCTGGACATCTCTGCCATAACTGATTGCACCCGGATGGAGAAACGGTATCGCCGCAGACAAAACGACTGACGTTGCAAGCAGTGCAACCCAAACCGCTGTCACCATGAATTTCCTATTCTTGCCGAATGGAAATAACCGCAAAAACAACTGCTCTTCCGATTTTAGCCGACTGAGCATGAGCAGCGCAGCAAGTGCCGCCAAAACTGTCAGTGATTGCTCTGCAAATCGTGTCCCCGTTTCGGGAATCAACACAAGACTATAAATAAGCGCACCGACAATAGCCCCAATTGTATTAGCTGCATATATGCGGCCGACGAACGCCCCCGGATCTTGATTCTTGCGGACGGCCGCCAATGCTAACGGAAAACTGGCACCCCAAAGAATTGTGGCCGGCAAAATGGCGACGGCGCAACGAACAATGTCATTGGCAGAAGACAACAGCCAACTCGCGGAATTGCCTCCCTGCTCATTAGCGAGAAGAAACGCATCCTTTGCCCACGGCAGATTCAAGAATGGAATGACCACCTTGATCGTGAATGCTGCATATGGAATAGCCAGCACCAGTAGAACCTGTGTCATGCCAAGCATTAAACGCGGATACTGCGTACACCGAGCAACGAACGAACCGATCGTGCTACCAATTCCCAGTCCGACCAAAAACACGGACAAGATCACGGAAAACGTATAAACCGTTGCCCCGAACAACAGTGACATCAGGCGTGTCCATACTACCTGCGCCCCCAAAGCCGTTAACCCGGAAAGCCCAATCGCCCAATAGACGTTTGCAGCGCCGGCATGCTTTTGCGCTCGAACTGGCTTGAATGTAGCCGTTGTGTATTCCGCTTTGAATGCAAGCCAGAAACCAGCCAAAGCAACAACGCCATTGATCAAGACGGCAACTCTCGTCGCTACGACTACATCGTAAATTCTCAGCAGGTAGAAGCCGGCCAACAAAGTACCGATAACTGCTCCGAAGGTATTTGCACCGTAAAAAAAACCGATTTTTGCTACCCCCGTACGAGTCGTCTCCATCCAGCGGGACGCAGCGGGCAACGTTGCGCCCATCAAAATCGTCGGCGGCAATAGACAGACCGCACAGATCAACGCGCGCACCATGACATTGGCATGCCCATATCCGGTATTCACGGCGTAAACACTGAAAACAACGGAAAGTATCGAGGGAAGAAGAATGCCGAACCCACCAATGGCGAGTTCCAGCACTCCATAGACTTTAAGAGGGTGAAATCGAGCCGACACAAACCTGGAAAAAAGCAAGCTGCCCAAAAACATGCCGCCCATAAAGCTCGCCAGCAATATGCCTAAGGATATAGCCGAGGATCCGATCGCGAGTCTCAGCAGATGAAACCATACGACCTCGTATATAAGTGCTGCGCAACCGCTGCCGATGAACAACACCGACAGCAGAACCGTATATCGGCTATCTCGTGAAGGTAGCCCGTTGAACGTCATGGGATTTCCGCTGAATACCTTCGACAAACCCCATATTACGATTCCTTGCGCTTCCGTCGCAGCATCCAGCCGAATCCAATCATGGAGACAAGGCTCAAAGGACTTAACGCCGAGACCTTGGCCGCCGGCAACTGACTATTCGCGAACGAGGTAACCGTGACAGTTACCGTTGCCGTGTCCGAGTCCCCGTTCTCGTCCGTAAGTTCATACTGGAAGGTATCAACATCGCCGTTGAATCCATCATCCGGCGTATAGATCACCAGGTTATCGGCATCCACCGTAGCAGAACCATGATCCGGCTGCTGCGTAATCTGAACCGTGTGATTGATCATCGCACCACTGCCCTGCTGGTCTTGACTTCCACGGACGTCTATTGTCGTCGCAACTCCAGGCGGAACGACGAAGGAATCGTCAACGGCCTTCGGAACAAGAGGTGGTCCGACCGAAATACCGATCGTTCCGGTCGCCATTTCGCCATCAATATCCTCAATCGTGTATCCGACCGCATCTGCGCCATCGAATAACAAATCAGGTGTATATATTACGGCCCACTGACCACCACCGGAATCGATGACGGCCGACCCGTTGACCGGATCAGTGCTGATAACAACCGTCGACGGCAGATCACCAAAATCAACCCCTGACAAGTCATCGACGACGATTCTTATGCCGAAACCCTCGCCGGTCGTCACAGCCGCATCGGGTGCAACCGGAACCAAGTTGCCGACAACGTTGACAGTCACCGTAGCCGTATCCGGTGGATTCACGCTATCGTCCATCGTATAGGCGAACGAATCCATGCCTGCAAAACCCGGATTCGGCGTATAGTCCACCGTAATATTCAATGGATCGCCGGGCGAGTTGCCGGCGGTAACGGTCGCGACTCCGTTGCCGGCAGGGCTGGAAATAGTTGCCTCCGCAGGCTCAGCAAACCCGATATCGTTGGCGCCGACCGGAATGGTTACGGGCGTGTTCAGCGCGGTAGACGCGCTATCGTCGGTCGCGCCGTACGGAATGACGGTAACCGTCACCGTTGCAGCGTCCGTATTCGGGGGAGTTTCCGTATCGGTCATGGTGTAGCCGAATGTCTCAGTGCCGGAGAATCCAGCGACCGGAGAGTAGCTGACCGTAATAGCGGTCGGATCACCGGGTGAGTTCTGCTCCATTGCTTGCCCGCTTTGATCGGGAGCCAGGCTAATCGATGCAGTTGTCGAACTTCCGAAATTGACGTCGTTCGCACCAACGTCCAGAATATTATTTGTCGAATCCTGAATAACAGTATAAACATCGTCCATGGCATCCGCCGGTGCAGCACTGAATCTCCAAGCAACCCAGGATCGACCATTTCTTACGGATAATGTCTCTTGCACCAGTATGCCTTCCACACCCGTGATGCCACCTGCTCCATCCGTTTGCACCTTCAACAGGACATTTTCGAAACCGCCACGATTCTCCAGAGCGCTCGCGCTGTTGCAGGCACCACCACCGCCGCCGGTGCCCAGATCTGTGTCAACACAGCCATAACCGGTAGAACTGTGAGTCGCTGTTGTACCGATACTGGCCACGGTGCCTGGCGTCCTGTTGCCACCACCCAATGTAGCGGTGGCAGCTACCGATTCGTCTTCCCAGGTCGCTATACCCACATTGGAATGCGATGCCGGATCCCAATAAGGGATGTCAGCGCTACTGCCGTTGCTGTCGGCACCCTGTTCGCTGGTAAATTCATCCCCGAACAGGCCTGGCAGCCCCGGGTCCGGTTGCAGATAGGCCGGGAACCCGAAACTACCGATGATTAGTTCGTTCCCATTTACGATGTCGGCCGCCTTGGGTGCCAGGATCACCGTCCGGCTGGCCCAGGTTTCCTCGCCGCGACCAGTCGAGGCACCAGCGCTGAAATTATGAATTGCAACCGCGCCAATCTCGATCG
>PBZD01000034.1 GCA_002729875.1 Chromatiales bacterium
GCGATTCTCGGAAACAGCTTCTGTATTACGATGATCAGGCCCGTCGCCAGCAGCACAACCATCAACGATTCCAGCAACGCTTCCGCCGTGCCTTAGTTCGGGGAATATTGAAAATATATTATTGTTAATATTCAGTTAGATACATTACCATTATAAAGAATTTTCAAGTTCATTGCTCGGCGTAAGCCTGCAGAACTTCATCGATTTTGTTGAAGACGGCGGTGATTGTCGTCACATCCGGCAATAATGTAATGCGGAAATAGTTGCTGTAATTAACATTGAAGCTGACGCCGGGTGCGACAAGCACATGCTTTTGCTCGAGCAGATCCAGGGCAAACAGATTATCGTCAAAATCAGGTAGCACCCCGGGATCAACACCCACGAACGCATACATCGAGCCATTCGGTTTTACCATTTGCAGAAAACGGCTGGCTGCAACATTCTCGATAACGGCCCGGCGGGTTTCATACAGCCTGCCGCCCGGCCTGACCAGTTCGTGAATACTCTGATAACCGCCCAATGCTGTCTGCACCGCCCATTGAGCGGGAACATTGCTGCACAAACGCAATGAGGCCAGCAGTTCAAGAGCATTCAGATAATCCTGAGCATGATCAATGTTACCACTGACAATAGCCCAGCCGACCCGGTAACCACAGGCCCGATAAACTTTTGACAGACCACTGAAGGTCACGCAGACCCCATCATCGACAAGCGTTGCCAGCGGTACGAATGTTGCATCGTCGTAGATCATGTCGTCATAGATTTCATCGCTGAAAAGGACCAGATCATGTTGTTCGGCAAGCCGCACGATTGCTTCAAGTGTTGCTTGCGAATAAACGGCACCGGTTGGGTTATTTGGATTAATGACGACAATCGCCCGCGTCCTGGCGTTGATCAGACTGGCCAGTGCTTCCAGATCCGGCTCATGTCCGGTCTCTGGCGGACACGGGTAATGCACCGGTTTGCCCTGGTTTAGCGTCACACCAGCGGTCCACAACGGGTAATCAGGGCTTGGTACAAGCACCTCGTCACCAGAATTCAACAGACCACGCAGGGTAATGTCGATGAGTTCACTGACGCCATTACCGATGAAGACGTGCTCCACGTTGACACCGGGAATGCCCCGGTCCTGCTGTTGCATGACGACGGCTTCGCGGGCCGGGAAAATACCTTTCTGGTGACAGTACCCTTCGCTGTTCTGCAGATTCTCAATCATCGCCAGGCGCATGGTTTCAGGTGTGCGAAAACCGAAAGCACCCGGATTACCGATATTCAACGAGACTATTTCATAGCCCCGGCGCTCCAATTCAAGCGCACGATTGGCGAGCTTGCCGCGAATCTCGTAACGAACGTCACTCAGAGCCGTGCTGGTTTGAACCGGAGTCGTCATGATTACCTCAGCTACCTGGCATCAGGTCGGTTGCGTGCCCGCAGTTTCGTAACCGGCGGCTTTGCTCATATCCAGTAATGTGGCAGCTATGCCAGCAATTAGCAGAAATCCGGTAATAACGGCAAACGGTAGAAAATATGAACCCGATGAGCCATACAAAGCACCGGTAACGACCGGACCGGCAGCACCGCCGGTTGCATCAAGGATATTAATTGCAGCCAGGATCTTGCCGAGCGAACGCATGCCAAACAAGTCCGGAGACAGCAACTGGATCAGGGTATAAATACCGCCCCAGCCAAAGCCAAACAACACGAGACCGCACCATAAAGCCATTTCACTGGTCCAGCTAATCGCCAGCAGCAGGCAAATACCGCCCGATAACATCAGAAAAAGCCCGACCAGCAGAATTAATTTGCGGCCAAGATTCTCGGCCAGGTAACCACTGATGAGCTTGCCGATCAGCCCGCCGATAAACAGGATCGAAACACCCGTTGAGGCAACCTGTGGGGAATAATCTGATTTGCTCATGTAAATAAAGACATTCGTCGTCATGCCGAGAATCGAATAAAAAGTACACATCGCAATGATCGCGAGCAGCCAGAAATTCCGGCTTCTCAATGCCTGAGCAAGGGTGTAACCGGTCAGTTCCGGGGTCGGGCCACCTGCCCGGGTGCCGTCTGGTTTGCCGGCGCTCATCGGCCCGTTCCTGAGCAGGACAAATGAAATCGGCACCAAAATCAGTGGAATTAAAGCCAACCATTCAAAAGCCTGGCGCCAGTCTGCGGTTGAAATCATCCAGGTATTGAGTTTCGGGAAGAATGCGCTGCCCAGGCTGGTCCCGGACAGTACGATGCCAATGGCCAATCCACGCTGTTTGTCGAACCAGCTAGAGATCAGGTAGACGTTGATCATCAAGCCGCACAGCGCCAGCACAACACCCAGACCTGCGCTAATCCAGTAGGCTTCAACCAACTGGTCAACTCTCGCGTAGAGCAAATTGCCGGCCGCCAGCATGGCCAGCCCTACAAGTAGCAGCGGTTTGACGCCCACCTTATCGGCCAGCCAACCGGAACCCAGGCCGCTGACCGCCGCAGTCAGAAACATGATCGTATCGCGCCATTTAATGTCTGATACGCTGACCTCGGTGCCGGAAACAGCCGTGATCGTATTGATCAGTTGAATATCAAACACGGCCATCCCGCCAAGTGTCATGCCCTGGGAAACAAACAACACGAGGAACGAGCAGGCACAGATAACCCATCGATAGGCGCGGATTTCGGGTGTGCTACCAGTCATTCAATTTGGCCTTTCAGCGATTAACGATAAATACAGCCTGCACAGTAACGGATAAGCCCCCCGTGTCCAAGTAGCAGGAACGCAAGGTACTAATGCGGCCGCGCCACCCGCCCGACAAAAGCTGCAAAGATGTAGATGACGATCGATACCAGCAAACCGGTCAGGGCCGGCACCATCGAATCGGCGCCGATCAGGATGTCATTCGCATTCATGATCGCTGCAGCCGCCCCGCCGAGATATGCGATGATCGCTGCCGGGTTCCATGAAGGCGCCCGGTCGAGCATTGCCGGTTCGAAACGCATCTTTTGAACGATATAGTAATGAGCGATGACCGGTCCGATCAGCGGCGGAACGATGCTCGCCAGAAATTCTATCCAGTCCATGAAATGCTGGTAAATCCCCAGGCCGAGGATGGTACCGAGCACGCCGCAGATCACGGTCATGACGCGTTGCGGACGCCTGAATACGCTTGAGGTCTGAATTACCGGCAGATACAGATTCGCGTCGCCGGTCGTCCACAGCGCCAGGCTCATGCCGATGATGCCGACATACATGATGAACATGCCCTGCTCGCGCAGGTAAACGGTGAAATCGAACGTACCCGAGACAACGCCGCCGAGCGCGCCGACGACCTGCAGGAACCACTGCGCGATGATCATGACAATAAACGGAATCGCAACAGCAACCCAGGCCTTGCGGGCAAAACGCGTATATTCGGGCATCACAATTGCGCCGACGATCCATGAACCGATGACGATATTGACGGCTTTGAGCATCGTCAGGGGCGCATCGGCCCCGGCAACTCGTGCAGCTGAGAGGTCAAGAAATGCAGCCCAGCCACCGGCCTGATCAACATTCAGCCAGATCGAGTACAAACCGACAAGCACGAGCACAGATACAGACGGCATGCTAACCCATTCAAGGCCCTTGACGCCGAAGTAGGTGGTTACGGTAAACAAGGTTCCGGCCAGGATGGCAACGACATAAAAACTCATGCTGTCCATATTGCCGGCCCAGGCAACGCCGAATGCGCCGACCACAATCCCTTGCCAGCCGATCAAAAGCAGCGCAATGATCAGGACGGGAATAAAGGCACCAATTTTCCCGTAGACCAGTTGATACAGCAGGCCACTGTTACACGCGGTGCGATACCCGATGTAACCCACCAATGCGCCAATCACGAAATTAGCCGCATTACCGGCGAAGGTGGCTGCAACGATATCCGGCCAGAAGACCTGTCCGCTGCCGAGCATGCCGCCGATAAACAGGCCGGTTACCAGGAATCCCCAACCAAAAGCCAGCGTCAGCAACGGGCCGGTACCTCTGCGTTGATCGGCGCTTAGAGGAGCAACCGGATTATCTGCACTGTTTTTCTCGGTCTCAGAGTCGTAACTCCACCAACGCTTGATGCTGCTCATTTTCATGCTCCGCCTGCTGAGCGCTCCTGATCCGTAGCAATGGCTGCCAGTCGTGCAGGTCTCGGTTGCGCCGCATGTCACTCCCGCAGAATCTGCTTTAATCAGAAACTGCGTGACTGTTGCCGTTGCCGGACATTGGTAAGTGCTGTATTAATACCCATGCACTATACAAAAAAACAACAACGGGGGCAGGATAATGTTTGCAAACTTTAATCCGACGAAAATGGTTCGTGATGAACACGGCATATCGCGCCGTTCAACGCTGGCGGGCCTCGGTGCTTTATTTGGTGTCTCGGCGCTGTCCGGTTGCGCTCCAGCCGGTAAACCCGAATCTGCACCGGCACCAAGCCTTGGTCTCGATTTCAGCAAACCCGAAGACAATCTGACGGCCTGGGTCAAACTCGCTTCGAGCCTGGAAGACGGCAAAGAAACCTGTGGATTTTTCTCCGGTACGCAATATGCCGTAATCGGCAGCCAGGAGGTCATTCAACCGTTGTTTCGCATTCAGGGGTTTGGCATGAGCCGGGTTACCAAACTACCGGATGGACGTTATCAGAACCTGCACCGCGAGGTTGTTTATTACCTGGATCTGAAGGAAGACCGTATCCTGGATGAATGGCAAAACCCGTATACCGGCGAAACCGTCGAGCCCTTTCCCACCCATAATGATCCGGTCAATTCCTATTATGCGACCCAGTTCAAACAGCGTTTCGGTAGCGAAGAAACCGGTTTTGAAACCGTCGAATTCCCGTTCGTGCTGCCCTGGGAAACCTTTGGCGATCGAACTGTCGTGTCTTTTTCCGTCAATACCCGCTGGCCAACCCCGTTGCCGGAAGCCGAGTGGCCACGCGAACATTTCGGGCCCTGGTATCGGACCAGTGAGTATTTCCAGATCCATGCAAGCCTGGCCGATCTGAATAATCCGGCCATGTTGAAAGTTCCGTATACCGGAGCCTGGCAAAAAGTGGCACCCTGGCATCCGTGGATGCTGATGGACAATCGTGATGGCGGGATCTTCGGCGTGACCAACGTATTTTCACTGGACAGTACCGATGACCTGCCGCCACACGTGCTGGCCTATACGCAGGAACATTACCCGAAGTACCTGCATGCTCCCGAAGAGTGGGTCGAACCGAATATGACGACCTGGGAAACCTTTGCCCGGGAAAGAACCCCCGCTCCGCTCCCCGGTAACTAACCGGGCCGGTGTCAATCAGTTGTCGCAGGTAAGTTCCGTGAGTTCGTAATAAGTCTGCATATAGCCGCCAATGTCGCCGCGCAGGAACGTAAAATCCCCGTCGTTGGTGCACCAGATATCATACGGCGGGGGCGCTTCGGGCAATCCCGGCGAAGAAACAAAACGAAAATGTAATGCATTAAAGCGACCGGCACCCACTTCAATAGTCTCTTCGCCGATGTACTCGACGCCAAAACCGATGCGAAACAGCATGGGTCCCGTGGCGCCCCGGTGGTCTGGAGACGAGAGCAGCATTTCATCAATACTCTGCACCTCGGTTGCCGGTTTCTCCAGGTCGAACAGGCGCATATGCCAGGAATCACAGGCGATGGCGTGATTCTGAAATGTCTGCAGACGACCCCGGGTTTCCATCCGTTGCGAGACCCGGCCATCCAGTAACGAATTGGTCTCGCACTCGGCAAAATCAGGGCCGAACCGGAACCAGCCGCTGCCCATGAATTTGTCGTCGACCGACAAGCGCACGAAACAATCCATCGGGTACCAGTTTTCATCAATACTGTAGGTGATATCGCGCATGACACTCGGGCGATCATCAATTTCACAATGCGCGGTAATGGTGCGCTTGCCGTCACTGTGCACATCGACATGGAAATACTCACGACCCCTCACCTGGTCCATGCGTTCAGGCTTTTTGCTGGTATAACTGATTGTGCCGCGAATCGTCCGATGATCTCTTTGTAAAATATCGTCACTCATACTGCTTTTCCTTCATCCCGTATCTGGAATTTTACATTCCGGGGTAAATTTTTATTCGCCGGCAACCGGGCGTTGCTGACTGCTTATCCAGTCGCTCCAGGAACCCACATACAGTGATGCCCCGGGCAGACCCGCCGTCTCCAGTGCCAGCAACGTGTGACACGCGGTAACGCCTGAACCGCACATGCAGGCAACCTCTTCAATGGGCCGCTCGCTAATCCTTGCGCGGTAGTATGCCTGTAATTCTGCTGCCGGAAGGAAACATTTATCAGCGCCAAGGTTTTCCTGAAATGGCGTGTTGACAGCTCCGGGCACATGCCCGGCCAGCCGGTCAATCGGCTCGCTCTGCCCGGCAAACCGGGCGGCCGCTCGAGCATCAAGCAACAGCAGCGTGTCGGCAGACAGCCCGGCGGCAACCATTTCAGCATCGACCACCGGCATCGAGCCGGGTTGCAGTTGTAGCTGTCTGGGCTCGGGCAGCTGTATTTCAGCCGTCATGGGGCCATCTGCTTCCAGCCAGGCAGTCAGCCCGCCATCAAGCGCTGCAACGTCCTGATGGCCGATCCAGCGCAATAACCACCAGAGACGGGCCGATAAGGCGTTGCCGATGTCATCATAGACCACCACCATCGAATTTGAGCCTATCCCCCAGCTTTCGAACAATCGTCCGAGGTCGGCCGGATCAGGCAGCGGATGCCGGCCCCCCGCCCCATCCGCAGCCAGCGGCGCCGCAAGATCCCGGTCAAGATCCGCATGGACGGCACCGGGTATATGCCCTGCCTCGTAGGCCGTCCTCCCGGCAGTCGGCTGCATCAGGTCGAATCGGCAATCCACGATCACCCATTTTGGGTCATCGAGATGGGCGCGCAGTTCATCCACGCCGACAAGGGCTTTATTCCGACGGTTTTGCAAATTCTTTTCTCCTGTAATTCGTATCAACGGGTTGTCACCAACTTGCTACCTGTGGAAAATATCACGTTTCGTGACTGAACCCCCGCAAACGGATACGGGTGCAGGTAACAACTGCTCGTAAACGGCTTGCTCCTCTCACGAAACCAGGTTTAGAAAGGACTCGGGAGTCTCTGCATGGATAAAGTTATGGTCTGCCTGAAGCGCGTTGTCGACTACAACGTGCGCATTCGCGTCAAACCCGATCAATCGGGCGTCGTGACCGAGGGCGTCAAAATGAGCGTCAACCCGTTTGACGAAATTGCCCTGGAAGAGGCTTTACGTCTCCGTGAGCAGGGTAAGGCAAGCGAAGTATTAGCAGTATCGATCGGTTCATCAGACTGCCAGCAACAACTCAGAACCAGCCTGGCCATGGGTGCAGACCGTGCGATCCTGGTTGAAACCGATCATGACATCGAATCGCTGGCCGCTGCGCAGGTCTTATTAAAACTGGTTGAAACTGAGAGTCCGGACCTCGTGCTGCTCGGTAAACAGGCCATTGACAATGATTGCAACCAGACGGCACAAATGCTCGCAGCGTTATGGGATCGCCCGCAGGCGACCTTTGCTTCAGAAATTGAAATAAGCGATGAAACATTACGCATCACTCGAGAAGTCGATGCCGGGCTTGAGGTCATTGATGTCGATCTGCCCGCAGTCGTCAGTACGGACCTGCGCCTGAATGAACCGCGCTATGTCAAACTTCCGGATATCATGAAAGCCAAAAGGAAGCCTATTGAAGTCATTCCGATCGACGACATGGGCATTGATACAACGCCCATGTTTACAGTTTCTGACTATGCTGCCCCGCCGGTGCGCAGCAAAGGACAAATGGTGGATGATGTTGCCGGACTCGTCGGGGCTCTCAAGGAAAAAGGATTTTCATTATGAGCAGTGTATTGATCGTAGCCGAACATGACGGAGCGACGCTAAATCCGAGTACCTCGAAAACCGTCAGTTGCGCGCAGTCGCTCAATGCTGATTCAATCGATGTCGTGGTATGCGGGCATTCGGCAGACGCAATTGCCGAACAGGCTGCAAAACTGAATGGCGTGACCCGCGTCCTGGCCTGTGATCGGAGCGAAAACAGCAACCCGCTGGCTGCGATTATCGCGCCACAACTCGCCGCATTGGCCAAGGACAATAGTTATAACTATGTATTTGGTCCGTCAACAACTTTCGGCAAAGACCTGATGCCCAGGGTTGCCGCCCTGCTCGGTACCGGTCAGATCAGCGATATCATGGAAGTTGTCGATGCGCAGACCTTCAAACGCCCAATCTATGCCGGCAATGCCATTATCACCGTAGTTGCCGCGCCGGAACGGATTATTGTTGCAACCGTCAGGGTAGCATCGTACCAGGCAGTTGCTGATGACGGATCGGCAAGCATCGAGGCGATTACGAGCAGTGCACAACTCCCTGCACACTCACGCTATGTCGAACTTAAATCC
>PBZD01000035.1 GCA_002729875.1 Chromatiales bacterium
AAGGCATTTGCGGATGCTATCGAGAAGGCCAAGCCGATTATTCTTGAACCAATCGCGTATGTTGAGGTTACAACGCCGGCAAATCACGTCGGCGATATTACCGGGCACTTGTCGGGTGTGCGTGGACGAATTAATGGCAATGACACACTGTCGGGCAACCGTATCCGGATTCAGGCAAATGTCCCGGTTGCCGAATTGGGCGATTATCAGACCACACTTAAGTCACTGACCGGAGGCGAAGGTGCATTTACGATGTCGTTCGATCACTACGGCATGGTGCCACCTGATGTGCAGAAACAGCTCTGCGCTGAGTTTCGTCCCAGCGAAGAATAGCCCTGGAGTAAGGGGGTGATTGCCAGCCACGATTCGCACGATGCGGAACGTGGCTGGATGCTGTTTTCAGTGCATTACCCCGTGCGTCGTTGACGACGACCTGAGGAGCGTTTTTGCTGTCCGCCACGGCCCTGCGGGGAACCGCTATGCCCTTTCTTGCGGGCGCCGCTATGACGGGCAGGTCGTTTAGAACGTCTGCGCTTGATTGGTTCTGCCTTGATGCGCTGATCCGGTTCGTAGCCGGGGATGGTCTGCTGTTCAATTTTGCTTTCCAGCAAATGTTCAATACTTTCCAGCAGCTTTAGTTCATCGATGCAGACCAGTGAGATGGCATGACCTTCATGACCGGCGCGTGCAGTACGTCCGATACGATGCACGTAGTCTTCCGGTACGTTGGGTAATTCGTAGTTAACAACATGCGGTAGTCGATCAATATCGAGTCCACGTGCTGCGACATCGGTTGCCACCAGAACCCTGGCGGCTCCTGATTTGAAGTCCGCCAATGCTCGTGTCCGCGCGCCCTGTGACTTGTTGCCGTGAATTGCCGTGGCCTTGAGTCCGTCATTTGAAAGTTGTTCCGCAAGACGGTTGGCGCCGTGCTTGGTACGGGTGAACACCAGTACCTGTTGCCAGTTTTCTGCTCCGATAAGATGTGATAAAAGCTCACGTTTGCGACGCCGGTCAACCGGGTGCACGATTTGCGTGACAAGTTCAACCGTCGTATTGCGACGTGCTACCTGAACTTCAATTGGTGAGTTCAGCAGGTTGTCGGCCAGTTTTCTGATTTCCTTTGAAAAGGTTGCCGAGAACAACAGGTTCTGGCGATGTGCCGGTAATACTTTCAGTACCTTGCGGATATCTCGAATGAAACCCATATCGAGCATGCGATCGGCTTCATCAAGCACCAGCATGTCGACGGCACCGAGATTAATAGTGCCTTGTTGCAGGTGGTCGAGCAGGCGCCCTGGTGTGGCAACGACGATATCAACACCTTTATGCAGCTTTGAAATTTGCGGGTTGATACTGACGCCACCATAAATAACTGCAGTCTTGTACGGCAAGTGCCGCCCGTATGTGCGAACGCTTTCGGCAACCTGCGCCGCCAGTTCGCGCGTTGGTGTAAGGATTAATGCCCGGATGCGTCTTTTGCGTCCGTCAGCAGCGGTCATTTGCAGATGCTGCAGCAACGGTAGTGTGAATCCGGCAGTTTTGCCGGTACCGGTTTGTGCGCCGGCCAGGATATCCCGCCCTTCCAGCACGAGTGGTATTGCTTGCTGCTGGATCGGGGTGGCTTCAGCGTAGCCTTGTTCCTGAATAGCACGCAGCAATTCGGCCGACAGGCCGAGTTTGGAAAATAACATGTAGTAAATACTCCAAGATTGCCCTACCCAAACGCAACAGATCTTCATCCGGCATGGGTCGGTCAAGGGTGAATCTTCTTGATTGGCTTCAGAGCCGCGGAATTGCGGGTCTGAAGTGAGTGGCGCAGACCGAAGTGCGCCAAGACGGGGCGCACTATAACAGATGCTCAGGTAAATAAAAGGGGGGGGAGCATGTATCATAAAGTTAAGCAGTAAATTGTTCTTTTGCCGTGTGCCAGGTCTGTATAGTTGCAGGATGAATGCCGCGACAAGTCATGATGTCATCATCATCGGCGCCGGTCATAATGGCTTGACTGCAGCCGCATATCTGGCCCGAGCCGGTCTCAGGGTGCTGGTTCTTGAACGGCGTGAAATTATTGGTGGCTGCGCAGTGACGGAAGAGCTCTGGCCGGGCTTTCATGTGTCGCGTGCTTCATATGTTGCTGGTTTGTTGCGACCGGCAGTGGTCAGTGAACTTCGTCTTGCCGAGCATGGTCTTAGGTTGCTGCCCAGAAATCCTTCTTCTTTTACACCGCAGGCTGACAATCGTGGGCTGATGCTCTCACCTGATCGTGTTGCGACTCTTGATGAGATTCGCTATTTCTCGGAGAAAGATGCGCGGCGCTATCCGGACTACGAAAATTTTCTTGAGCGTATCGTTAAGATGGTCGAACCATTACTAGATGTCCCGCCGCTGGACGTTGTTCGACCGCGCTGGCGTGATTTGGGAGTCTTGCTAAAGTTGCTCGGACGAGCGCGGCGGCTTGGTACGGATTTACCCAAGGGTATCGCGATGATGACCGGTGCAGCGGCACCGATAATAAATTCATGGTTTGAAAGTGAACCATTGCGTGCGACGTTAGCGACTGATGCGATCATAGGGGCATGGGCGGCGCCGCCGACACCGGGTACCGGTTATGTATTGTTTCACCATGTCATGGGTGAAACCAATGGTATGCGTGGTGTTTGGGCCTATGCACGTGGTGGTATGGGGAGTGTTTCGGCTGCGATCGCAGCTGCCGCACAAAGCTATGGAGTTGAGATCAGGTGTTCAGCAGAGGTTGCAGAAATCCGTACGGCTGCCGGGCGGGCCAATGGCGTCGTCCTTGAGGATGGAGCCGAGCTTTCAGCCCATACTATAGTCTCCAACGCTGATCCACAGACTACTTTGCTCAAACTGTTGGATGCAAGGTTGCTGTCGGATGATGTACTTGAGCAGACGGGTAATCTGGACTTTCGCAGTCCGGTCATGAAGATTAATGTCGCACTGGATCGGTTGCCGGAGTTTAAATCAAGGCCCGGGGCTTGCAAGGAGCTACAGGGCACCATCCATATTGGTGCAACGTCCATGCCGGACCTGGAAGAATCCTTTGTTTCCGCACAGGCTGGTCGGTTGCCCCGGCGACCGATGATAGAAATGACCGTTCCATCGACGGTTGATGACAGTATCGCGCCGCCCGGAAAACACGTAGCCTCGTTGTTTGTCCAGCATGTGCCAAATGATATGGGTGATGCTTACTGGAACCAGGAACGTGAGAATTTTGCCGATCGTGTTTTTGCGCTCGTCGATGAGGTTGCGCCCGGTTTTAGCAGTTATGTAATACATCGCGAGATTCTCGCTCCGTCTGATCTCGAGCGTATTTTCGCTATTACCGGTGGCAACATCTTTCATGGAGCCATGACACCAGACCGTTTGTGGTTCATGCGTCCGACACCGGCGGCCAGTGGATACCGGATGCCCTTACCTGGCCTTTATCTGTGTGGTGCCGGCGTCCATCCGGGTGGCGGTGTGATGGGCGCATGTGGGCGCAATGCTGCCAAATTAATTCTGCATGATCTTGTTTGATTGGTTTAAGCAGGGAGGCGGCACATAAAAAAAGGCCTCGCATTGCGAGGCCAAGTCATTTTTGGAGGATAGTTGTGGTTAGGGGTAACCACAACCATAGATTGTTATAAATCGGTTGCCAGTTTAATAGGTAATTGCCGTGATTTGATTCTCGGAAAACCGTTCTACCAGCCGGCGAACTGGTCTGTTACTTCGTGAGCGTCATTCAAAATGTACAAATTTAATTATTTCTAACGTCTACTTCTTTAGTAAGAATGACAATTGATCATGCCGCAGTGCGCTGGCCGCCGCGCATTCATGGACGGGTCTCTTGCTGATGAACAACTTGTGAGCGGGAGGATTGTTCAGGTAATTTGCTGTGAGAATGATTAATCATGCAGTATTTGGCTGTTTATGTTGCACGTTGATATCCTGAGCAAATGAAAAAAATCATGCCTGTCCACTGTCAATTCTTTGTGATTCTGATGCTGGTGAGTTGCTTGCCGGCGCATGCGCAGAACTCAGGCGCCATCGTGCAGATTGATTCCGGTGTATTGCAGGGAGTCGTCGAGGATGGCATCGAGACGTATCGGGGTATTCCTTATGCCCGGCCGCCTGTCGGTAGTCTGCGATGGCGGCCGCCGCAACCCGTTGAGCCGTGGACAGATAAGCGTGACAGCTTAAATTTCGGTCATGCCTGTCCGCAGAGAAGAGGCCTGTACCCGGAATGGGTTGATGCACACCTGGATGAGGTAGGTGATGATGAAGATTGCCTGACCCTGAACATCTGGACCCCGGTTGAGCGCGGTGATCACGCCCTGCCGGTCATGTTCTACATTCATGGCGGTAATTTTCAATATGGTGCCGGTTCGATTCCGGTTTACGACGGACGATACCTGGCGAGTCAGGGCGTTGTGCTGGTTACGATCAATTATCGCATCGGTTACCTGGGGCGTTTTGCCCACCCCGCATTAAGCCGGGTGCAATCATCGGAACCACTGGCCAACTATGGGATTTTCGACCAGATTGCTGCACTCGAATGGGTGCAGCGGAATATTGGCGCATTCGGGGGCGATGCCGGTAATGTCACGATTTTCGGGCACTCGTCCGGCGGCGTGGCGGTCAATGTTCTGATGACGACGCCACAGTCGAAAGGTTTGTTTCACCAGGCCATTGCACAGGGCAGCGGTATTCTGCTGGATGTGACTCAGCATGCATTCGAACAGGGGCCACCGGGTGCAGCGGAAAAATCGCGTGAGAACATGGGTGTGGAGTTCGTCGAGCATTTTAAAATTGAGGCGGATACGGACGAGGAACTAATCGACGCCCTGCGCGCCATGTCCTGGGAATCCATGGTTGAATACCAGACCAAAAAACAGGTGCCGTTTAACCCGGTCGTCGATGAACGTGTGGTCGCCGACCATGTCGCCAGGGTATTCGAACGCGGCGCACAACATGATGTGCCGTATATAGGTGGCGCCAATAGCTGGGAATGGAACCAGATCGACGGGATTCCTCTGATCGGCAAATGGTTTCTCGGCGGAGAATTCATTGCGGGACTGACCGACGAGGATCTCGCGCCGTTTGACGATCAGTGGACCCGCATCGGCCTGTCACAGCGGTGGTTTGCCGAGGGCTTGTTCCTGACTTCGACGCGTTATCTCGGCAAGCAGATGGCCAACGTCCGGTCTCCGGCCTGGCTGTACCATGTTACCTACGTGCAGACAAATTTACGCGGCGAGGTTCCGGGTGCCGGGCATGGCATAGAAGTACCGTTTATCTTCGGGCATGTTGGTGAACACCCGCAATGGCAGCGACCAGAACAAATGGTGGGTAAGGCGGTAACCGCCGAAGACCTGGCCTGGGGTCAAAGCGTACAGTCCTATTGGCTGAATTTTGCCAAGACCGGCGACCCCAATGGCCCGGGTTTGCCTGATTGGCCGCGCTACGAGCCGGCCACGGACCTGGTCATGGAGTTTGGTGTCAATTTCAGGCCAAGAGAGGGATTGTACAAGGATACGCTGGATTATCTGGAGGAGCGTGCATTGATTCGGCGGCAAATCTTCCTGCGGTAACCGGCATGGCAAAAGGCCGGTTGTATGTTGTTGTGGCTTCGGTGGTGCGGATTTAGGTGAGCAATTTGCCGGGTATTACGGTCAGGTTTGCCGGATTTGCTGGAAGATCTCCTGCAATGCCCCGGAGCCCGGATTTCGAACCACCATTGCCCGGCATAATCCGCGACCCGGCAGAGTAATTTCTTCAGGTCCGGAGATGATATCGACGTCAATATTGATACATTCGTTGGCCACGAGGTTCAGGTCATTGACCTGAAATGATTGAGCGAGATAGCCAATATTCGGTGGCAGGGCATCGGGTATGAGGTTGGGGAGTTCATAATTAATCGGGCTCGACAATGCAATCTTGCCGTATTCATGCCCGCCCTGGACAAAAACACTGCGGGATTCGGCCTCTGCCGGCAGACCGATGGCGATGTTGTTTGCGGCGCTCTTAAGGGTCGTTTCCATGAACAACGTCATCTTCAGTGGCCCATAATAAAATTCAAGCGCCCTGTCCATATCCCGTACACCATGGGAGGTTGTTGCAACAGCCGTGAATCCAGTGCTGGTGCAGCCGTAATCATCCAGGAATGCGAGTAACTTGCCGCTCAGAGTATTCGGGTCCTCGGTGATTAGTTGAATCATATTGATGACGATGCCATCCGGACCATCAAATGCAACCTCACTGATCTCACCAACAGCCGGGCCGAAATCGTTACGTGCCGGTTCACTCCAGAAGTTGAATCCCTGCGACTTGAGCATCTCACAATCGCTGCCAATATCTTTGCTGTAGATGTTCAGGTTGAAGAGTCCGGTGGCACAACGTATTTCCTGTGGTCGGACGAGTTTTCTGTCGGATGCGTTGAATTCCATGATCTGAATACGTCCAACCGGGTCGGCGCCATGGCCCAGGAAAATACATTTGGCGGAGGAGCCAGCCGGCAGGTTCCAGTGCCGCTCAAATTCAGGGCCTTCCCAGGTAAGGTCTTCAATGATCTCCAAGCCAAGCGTTGTTGAATAAAATGCCAGTGATGATTCGAGATTCTCAACGCCGATTACGACGACACTGACCGGCGCGCTGTCTGGAACAGAATAATTAGCCATGCTGGGATCCTGAATATAATTTGTCAGAGAAGCAGATCACAGCGGATCATACCGGAAACCGTGGGGTTATTGTTCAGACAATTTCGCCGGGTTCTTCGCTCTGATGCTCTGTATCGTTATTCAGGCAGAAATTCTGGATCACTTTTTTCTGTTGTTTGAGTTTGCGGGTTAGAGGCGTCAAGTGTTGTTTCCAATTGTCCAGTTTGGCTTCTAGTATTCTTGTTTGTTGCGCGCTTTCCTGTAACTGGAGTTCAAGATCGTGTATGCGTCGGTTACGTGTTGCAAGAGTTTCGCGTAGTTCGCCCATATCGGCACGCATCCGTGCTATTACGTCCTCACTCTCATCGGTCTCAGCTGTAGCCGGAGTCTGCGCCTGTTCTTTTTCAGCGCATTTGATCCGTGCCGCCAGTTCGTCTTTTTCTATGCGTAGCATCCCGAGTTCATTTTCCAGCGCCGAGGTATGCGTCTCGTCAGGCTGTAATTTTGTACTGCAGTTCTTGAGTCCGGCTAATTGCTGTTGCAGGTTTTGGCTTTTTGCCTGTTCCCGCTTGAGTTCAGTTTCTGCTTTGTGCAGCGATTCGCCGTGCTTTGCATGCTCGTTCTCGATATTCGTGAGCGTTTCACGAATCTGGTCGCAGGTTTCCTTGTGGAGACGAATGACATTGTTCTTTGCAAGCAGGCGTTTGCGGTAGCGAACCCGCTGAGCCTGCAGCAGTGAGTGAACCTTGTTGCGATGGACTAAATCAGCCCCGCCACTGGTTAGAAAGTAGGCTTTGCACAATAGGCAGCCGCAGACGAAGGCGACAGCAAAAGAGACCGATGCAATGACGGCAGTTAACATAACGCAGGAAAGCCAAACAATAAAGATTAATAATCTAGTGTCTAACCATGTCAGATGCCATGCACTGCTTCACATACCCGGTATCGTGGAATCACAACCGCACCGTAGCGGTAATTGCACAAGATGTTGAGAAGCCAGCAGGTAACGCAGGTTCTGCAGAGATCGAACACCCAACAACCGCCAGGGTGATATTTGTCGCTACAGCAGGTTTAAAACAGATTTTTGGTAGCTCTAACGGGAAGCGACCTGGTAGTTTCGTAACGCCAGGAATGGCACAAGTATAACGCCGAGGAACAAAATCAGCATACCGATTAACGACGGAACCAGTCTCGCAATGACGAGTCCGAGCGACTGTTCCTGATAATGAAACTCGGGGAAATTATCATAATCAGCCGGTTTCAGCGGATAGCGTTGCAGGAATTTTGTGCTGAAGTATTCTTTCCATTCTACATGGAAAACATAAACCTGATTCAGGAAATGTTCATAACGATCAGCGCTGGTTCCCGAAACTTCATTCAGAGCCAACTGCATCATGATGGCGGGTGACAGGTACTGGAAGCGCTGCACGAGTGCCTCCTGCTTGTTGAGCTGATTCTGAAAATTATCGTAAAGCGGACGGACTGCTTTCTCAATTGAGTTGTTGTTGGCCTGGGCCAGGGTCAGGAAGTCCATTGCCTTTGCATCACCTTCCGGGACAAATTCAAGATGGTCATAATAGTACTCATCAAGTTTTGACATGAAGTTCTTCTCTGCTTCAGTCTGGGCTTCGCGAGCGGCAATGGTGAGTTCCATGCGAGATGGCGTTGGATAGATTGTCGTGGCCAGCATGCTGACCAATTGCGGCGTGATGACCACAAGAATCAACCAGATTCCAGCCAGCACGGTACCGTTCGATGCTGAGTTCTTGCCGTAGACATTGACAAGTACCGCCAGTGCGAACCAGAACCCCAGGTACAGCAGGGTGGCAAGAATCCACAGGGCGAAGCGTATCCACGTGTCCGCAGTATCGAGACCGGTGCCGACGGTAATGAGTGCAATGAGGCCAAAGCCGAGAACCACAGCCAGCATCACGACTGCTCGCGAGATAATCTTGGAGGCCATTAGTTCGCGGATCGAAATGGGGTGTGCGAGGATCATGGCCAGCGTGCCACGTTCCTTCTCGCTCGACAGCAGGTCATAGCTCATTGCAAGAATGAAGATCGGCAGCAGAAAGATCACCACGAATGCAATGTCGAAGCTCCCCGTGGACAGGTTGATCGGATTCTCGAGTTCCAGGTTCTTGGTGACGTCCAGCGTTGTCGCCAGTGAAATTGGCAGGTAGTTAAGCTGGATATCACTCTGGCCAACCGACAATGCCGCGAGTCCGGTCGGAGGTAGCGTTACGTATTTCGATGTCTCGGCGCCGACTGCCCCGGCGTTAGTGCCCTGCGGGGGTCCGGAGCCCGGGGAATGGCGCACGGAGGCAAATTTGTATTCACCACCTGCGGCTTCAACCTCGGCTGCATACTTCTCGGTGTCCTTGCGCAGGTGGTTGCGCAGGCCATCCTCGAAGGCTACGGCAGCTGCTGCGCCTTTGGTTTGACGTTCGATTGAGCGTCCGCCGGACCAGGAGGCGAAAATGATGGCGCCAACCAGCAGGGTCAGGATTGACCACAGCGCACCGGTGCGCATGACCTGCCTGGTTTCATGGGAAATAATCAGTTTTAGCATCAGTTCCTCTCCAGGCTGATTCGGTTGGCGGCAAATACAGCCAGGCCGATGCTGGCGGCAAGCCAGAGAAACAGCAAAATAAAGTTACTGCGATGCTCAGTCAGCATTGTATTCAGGTTGGGCGGTTCGAACTCGAACGGTGGCACAATGGCAAAGACTTCTTCATCGGCGCGCATGTAATTACTTGAGCTATATGTAGTATTCAGGTGCACGGATGCCCTGGATAGATAGTCATTCATCTTGACGACCATATTTCGCCGGTAAGTTTCTGCATCTGTCATGAATTTAACGTGCTGGATCAGATCGGTTCCGGATATTGCCATCGATATTGAACGCAGCGGCAGTGTTGGCGCGAGAATCCCCAGCTGGTCCTGCACTTTTCGTTGTGAGGTATAGGCTTCACGAATCATGCCGTAGTGCTGGTCGAATACCGGGTAGTCATATTCTTCAAGCTTTTGCAGGCGCACGGCGACGAAGTACATTGGCAGTTCACCGACACTGCTAACACCATACTCCTTGAATAATTCTTTCGTGTAACGGGCAAACTTTGCAAACGGCGGCACACCGTCGAAACCGCGCAACTGGTGTGCACGCATGTCGGCCATCCACTTACCAAAGGCCGGGGTTGGTTCGATAAATTTTGAGATTTCGCTGGCGGTCTTTGGCATCAGAAAGCCCGTGAAAGCCCAGAAGCCCACCAGTACCATGAGCGTCGTTCTTGCGTGCCTGGTCAGTGCCGACACGGCGAGCGTCAGGAACAGAAATATCCCTGCATACATCAGGTAGGCAATCGACAGTGTCATCACCCTGGTGACCATGTCTTCAGCATGATCGACCGACTGGGCCATCGACAGCGCAAGTGCTCCGACCAGGATGCATGGCAGGACAACGATTAGGACCGCGCTGCCGACACCAAGTGCCTTGCCCCATAAAAGCTGTCGGTTGGTGACGCCCATGCTCAGGACCTGCCTTAGTGTGCCGCTTTCTCGTTCACCCGAAAAAGAGGTAAAGCCGAGAAAAATAATCAGCAAAGGGAGTAATAACTGCAGGATATTGGCCCCGGACAGATCACCGAAGCGGGCTATCGCACTCTGGTCCGATGCCGGTCGGCCGATTGCAAAATTCTGCTTGTGAGCCTCCATGAACACGGCTGTGCCGGTGTAGTTACTGATGCCGTTGTCAAAGTATGAGAGTGGTCCGGCAGGTTTGAACGCATAGTTGCCGTAATGTGCGGCTGAGTGAGGGTTTTTGTCGCCCTGATCCAGCCATTGCTGATTCGTACCTGCCTGGGCGGCATGTTGAATGCGTACGGCAGTGGTGTATTTCTGATAGCCCGCCATCATGGCGGTGAGCAACAGCAGCACCATGATAGCAGCGGTCCATTTGAAGCGACCATCACGCACGATTTCGGCAAACTCCTTGCGTGCAATCGAAATAATCATGTTAATTTCCTCTTCTTGGCCCTGGCCAGGTACAGGTGTCTTGAATCGCAGCGATCAGGCAGCATATTTACTGGAATCGCCGTGCATATGTTCGAGATAAATTCGTTCGATATCGGCATGAGATACATCATCAGTACCCAGTTCCTGCATCATTCGGCCTTCGCGCATGATACCGATGCGGGTACCGGTTTCTTTGGCCCTGAACAGGTCATGAGTGGCCATCAGAATCGACGCATCATCACCTTTTAGTTGCATCAGCAGCGCCGAAAATTCATTACTGGCTTTCGGGTCAAGGCCTGAGGTTGGTTCGTCAAGCAGCAGAGCTTTCGCCTGTTTGGCCAGTGCAATTGCAACGCCAACTTTCTGGCGCATGCCTTTTGAGAACTGATGCACGCGCTGGCTGTAGGCTCCGCTTTGTAGTCCGCAATGATCGAGAAATGCCTGGTACTCGGTTTCGGTATAATCGTGGCCACCAAGCTGCGCAAAATAGCGCAGATTTTCCA
>PBZD01000036.1 GCA_002729875.1 Chromatiales bacterium
GCAGCCTCTGCAACAGCATCCGGCGCAGCAGCCTCTGCAACAGCATCCGGCACATCGGTCTCTGCAACAGCATCCGGCGCATTGGCCTCTGCACTCGCCTGTCGTTTCTCACTGGGATCAATCTTGGCGGCTGTCCCGCTGCGAGGCTTGCGACCCGCGCGTTTTGGCGTTTGCTTGGTCGGTCGCCCTTCGGCATCCAGTTCAACAAACTCGTCTTCGCCACTCGGCAAGGTCGGTAGCGCATCCTTGCCGTCCAAAATAGCATCGGCAATGCCTGCCGCGTACAAATCGGCGGCCCGCATCGCATCATCATTACCCGGAATAATGTAATCGACATCATCCGGTGAACAATTTGTATCAACCACACCGATAACCGGGATGCCGAGTACCTTAGCCTCATGAACGGCAATATTCTCGTAACCGACATCGACGACAAATACGGCATCGGGCAACGAGCCCATATCCTTGATACCGCCAAGCGTCCGTTCCAGCTTCGCCTTCTCGCGATGATGCCCCAGAACTTCCTTTTTGGTCAGGCGTTCGAATGAGCCGTCATCTTCCATCAGTTCGATACTTTCCAGGCGCTTGATCGACTGCCTGATGGTTTTAAAATTTGTCAACATCCCGCCAAGCCAGCGGTGGTTTACATACGGCATACTGCAACGCATGGCCTGTTCGCGCATGGCGTTACCCGCCGCACGCTTGGTACCCACAAACAGTACCTTGCCGTGATTCGATGCCAGCGTTTTGACAAAATTGCACGCGGTCCGATACATTGGGACCGTCTGCTCCAGATTAATAATATGGATATTATTTCGTGCACCGAAAATATAGGGTGCCATTTTGGGATTCCAGTACCGGGTCTGGTGTCCGAAATGGACACCCGCTTCCAGCATCTGGTGCATACTGACCTGAGCCATGATTTACTCCTGTATGGGTTGGGCCTCCATACACCCCAAACAACAACCTGACTTTTTGGTCAGGCACCCAGCCGCTTGTGTCGGTGTATGTGTGGATTTAATTGCCTCAAGGGCGCGCGCTTTATACCATACCCGGGTTCCAGCAACAATGTGCAGGCATTGAACTACCCGAACGGCTTGCAACCCATCCATATCGGTTGAACGGATACAGGCTGTCGAATTTCATTACAACTTTGCGCCTGAATGGACGGGGTCCCAGGTAATACGCACACTACCCGGAGCCGGCATTAACCGGCACGGCAAACGGACTTTACTGCAACCTATGACAATCATTTGCAAAACTCCCGCCGAACAGGACCTGATGAGAGTGGCCGGTCGCCTGACAGCTGATGTGCTGGATATGATCGGCCAATATGTCCAGCCTGGTGTATCAACCGATGAACTTGACCGGATTTGTCATGACTATATCGTCGAAACGCAGCAAGGCATCCCGGCACCGCTGAATTATCGGGGGTTTCCCAAATCGATCTGTACATCAATCAACCACGTCGTCTGCCACGGCATTCCCAGCAATAAAAAACTGCGTAACGGAGATTGCGTCAATATTGACATTACTGTGATCAAGGATGGATTCCACGGGGACAGCAGTCGCATGTTCCATGTCGGCAAGCCAAACCTGCAGGCACAGCGCACGGCTCAAGTTGCACTCGATGCGTTATGGCATGGCATCGATCAGGCTCTGCCCGGTGCCCGTTTCGGTGATATCAGCCATGCCATTCAAAAGCATATCGAAGCACACCATTGTTCTGTCGTGCGTGAATATTGTGGTCACGGGATTGGAAGCAACTTTCACGAGGATCCGCAGGTGCTGCACTACGGCCAGCCAAATAGCGGCAATGAGATTTTACCGGGGATGACTTTTACGATCGAACCAATGGTCAACGCCGGCAAACGACATGTCCGGCTGATGCCTGACAAATGGACCGTGGTCACCAAGGACCACTCGCTGTCGGCACAATGGGAACATACCATTCTTATCACCGAAGACGGCAATGAGATCCTGACCCTCGGAGCGGCAGAACGCGCTAAATGAAGGATTTCACCAACCCCCCAGTTGCAGATCTGACCTTATCGCAACCCGTCGAGGAACTCCGGCTGGCTGACGAAGTCCTGACCAACCAGGTCCTGAACGACGAAATCCGCACCACTGTCGGCGACCGAACCATTGCATGGGAACGCATAACAGGGATGCTGACGGCTCCGGAGCCTGGGCAACTCAAGTATGTGCTGGCCTGCGGCAGCGCTGCACTGGCTCAATTGTTTCGGCTCGGTGAATCTGCCGGTCAACTCGTCAGGGATCGTGCTCGCCTCGTCGATCTCGTGGTCTGCTCAGCGTGGCAACTGACTACCGCCAACACCCTGTCCACAGTCATGACAAGCCTCGTCGCAGTCGGCGGATATGGCCGTGGAGAACTGCACCCACATTCAGATGTCGATGTACTTATCCTGCTGAATGATGCAGACAAGCACAACGCTGAAGAGCCCCTGTCTGGTTTCCTGGCCCTGCTCTGGGACCTCGGTCTCAAAGTCGGTCACAGCACCCGAACAATAGACGAGTGCAGCCGTGAATCCGAGCGGGATATTACGGTAGTAACGACCTTGATGGAATCACGCTTGCTGACGGGTTCTCAGCCATTGTTTGCCGCCATGCAAACTGCCGTGATGCCTGACCGGATATGGCCCGCACGTTACTTCTTCGAGGCCAAGCTCAGAGAGCAGCAGGCCCGGCACCATCGCTATGGTGATACGGCTTATAACCTTGAACCCAATATCAAGGGTAGTCCGGGCGGCTTGCGCGATATTCAAATGATCCTCTGGGTTACACAACGACACTTTGGCTCCAACAATCTGAGTGAACTGGTTGGCCACGGGTTCCTGACCCCGGGACAATTACGCCTGCTGCAGCAGGGCCGGGAATTCCTGTGGCGACTTCGTTTCGCCCTGCATGTACTGACCAGGCGTGGTGAAGATCGCCTGCTATTCGATTACCAGATGAAAATTGCTCATTTGTTCGGTTACAAAGATGCAACCTTCATGCTGGCTGTCGAACAATTGATGCAGCGTTATTACCGTACCGTCATGGATCTGAGTCGGCTGAATGAGATGCTTTTGCAGCGGTTTCAGGAAGAAATCCTGATGAATCCCGAGGTCATTCCCGAACAACTGACCGAGCGATTTCAAACCAGGAACGGTTTTCTGCAAGTTGCCAACAGTGATGTTTTCAAGCAGACACCATCCGCCCTGCTCGAGCTTTTTCTGCTACTGCAGCAACATCCGGAGCTCAAGGGTGTCAGCGCATCTACGATTACCGCAATCAAGCGCAACCTGCATTTAATCGATGATGAATTCAGACAGGATCCACATAACCACGAATTGTTCATGCAAATTATCAGCGCACCCGAAGGTGTTACTCATGAATTACGGCGCATGAACACCTACGGTGTACTGGGTCGCTATATCCCGGCCTTTGGGCGCATCATCGGCCGCATGCAATACGACCTGTTTCATAGTTATACGGTCGATGCTCACACCTTGTTTGTCGTCAGCAATCTACGCCGTTTTGCACTGTCGCGTTTTGATCACGAATTTCCCGACTGTTCTGCAATTATGCAATCATTACTGAATCCCGAGATTGCTTATCTCGCCGGACTATTTCATGACATTGCCAAGGGCCGTGGCGGCGATCATTCCAAACTCGGCGCCGTCGATGCCGAATCTTTTTGCCTGGAACACGGCATGGCCCGGTATGATGCACACCTTGTCGCCTGGCTCGTGCGCCACCACCTGACGTTATCAATAACCGCACAAAAAAAAGATATCGGCGACCCGAATGTCATTCACGAATTTTCTGCAACGGTCGGCGACGAACAACATCTGGATTACCTGTACCTGCTGACCGTAGCCGATGTACGTGCCACCAACCCGACACTATGGAACTCTTGGAAAGCACAGCTGCTTGAAGGTCTGTACCGGTTGACCAAGCAGGCATTGCGGCGTGGTCTTACCAACCCGATCGACAAAGATGAACTCATCGCCAAGCGGAAACAAGAAGCACACATACTGCTGACCCAGGCAGGACTGAGTGATGAAAAAACAGATTTGGTCTGGAGTTACTTCACTGATGAATATTTCCTGCGTTGCCGGCCGGAAGAAATTGATTCGCATACACGCTTGTTTGCCAGCCAGGCAGGCGACCAGCCTACCATTATGATCGACCTCATGGAACAGGCGTATCATGGCGGCACAGCCCTGTTCCTGTTTACACCGCAACCATTCTATGCCTTTGCCACCTCGACAGCCGTACTGGATGAACTCGGCCTGAATATTGTCGATGCCAGGATCATCCCGTTGCACAACCAATATCAACTGACGACGTTTGTCATCATCGAACAAAGTGGCGAACGAATTTCAGACCACGCACGACTTAAATTAATCAAGAGCCGACTGACCCACGCCCTGACCTCCAGCCCCAGTCTCCCGGTAACCGTAACCCGCCGCGCACCCCGTCAGGTGCGTTTATTTGACACCGCAACACTCATCAGCTTCACCCAGGATGACACCAATTGCAGAACGATCATGGAAATTGTTGCCGGGGACAGACCCGGTCTGCTATATGAAGTCAGCCAGATTTTACGCAACCATGAAATTGGAATTCAGACGGCAAAAGTGCTGACCATTGGTGAACGGGCAGAAGATGTTTTCTTCATTACCAATCGCTCGGGCAACCCGTTATCAGCCGATGCCTGCCGGAAACTGGAAGCGGATTTACTCAGCGCATTATCAGATAAGACGATGTGATCGCCGAATACCCTATAATTCGGCCAACCAAAACCGGATAACCATCATGGAAGACCTGAAGACCATTATTGAAACGGCGTTTGACCAGCGACAAGCTCTCGACCTGAGCAATCCTGACCCGGAACTTCAGGCCGGCATCCTGTCAGCCATTGAACTGCTGGACAGTGGTCAGGCCCGCGTCGCGGAGAAAGGCCCGCACGGCTGGATCGTCAACCAGTGGCTTAAAAAAGCCGTACTGCTGTATTTCGGCATCGAACAAAGCCGCTGTATCGACGGCGGCCATACAAACTACTTTGACAAAGTGCCCTTGAAATTTACCGGCATGAGCCAGGCTGATTTCGATCATGCCGGCATCCGGGTCGTGCCAAACGCAGTTGCGCGCAAGGGTGCCTATATCGCAAGCGGTGTTGTATTGATGCCCTCTTACGTCAATATCGGCGCCTTTATTGACAGTGGCACGATGGTAGACACCTGGGCCACAGTCGGCAGTTGCGCGCAAATTGGCAAAAATGTTCACTTATCCGGCGGCGTGGGCATCGGCGGCGTTCTTGAACCCATCCAGGCCGGCCCGACCATTATAGAAGACGACTGTTTTATTGGCGCCCGCTCGGAAATCGTTGAAGGTGTCATCGTCGAATCGGGCGCTGTAATCTCGATGGGCGTCTTTATCGGCCAAAGCACACGAATTTATGACCGGGACAAAGATGAAGTTATCTATGGCCGGGTTCCGGCCGGATCCGTCGTTGTATCCGGAACGCTGCCGTCAAGCAAAGGTCAATGCAATCTTTACGCTGCTGTCATCGTCAAACGCGTCGATGCCAAAACCCGCGCCAAGACAGGCATTAACGATCTGCTGCGTTCAGAATGAAACGGGCTGCGTAAATCATGACTGATATGCTGAAATTCACTCAACAGCTGATCAGTCGGCAATCGGTAACACCCGATGATGCCGGCTGCCAGGAACTGATTGCCGAGCGTCTGAGAAAATCCGGTTTCGAGTGTGAAACACTTAAATTCGGTGAGGTAACCAACCTCTGGGCACGACGCGGCCAGTCTGCGCCATTATTTTGTTTTGCCGGTCATACCGATGTCGTCCCATCCGGACCGGAAGATCAATGGGACTCCGACCCGTTTGTGCCGGATATTCGTGATGGCATCCTCTACGGACGTGGCGCGGCCGACATGAAAGCCAGTCTCGCAGCCATGGTTGAAGCTACCGAGGAATTCATCCGCAACTATCCGCAGCATCCTGGCTCAATCGCCTTTTTGATCACCAGCGACGAGGAAGGCCGCGCTCGTGAAGGCACGAAGAAAGTAATCGAAACGCTGGATGCACGGGGTGAAAAAATTGACTGGTGCATGATCGGTGAGCCTTCCTGCAACGAACAACTCGGTGACACGATTCGTATCGGCAGACGCGGATCGCTAAGTGGCATGCTAACCGTACACGGGCAACAGGGTCACATCGCTTATCCGCAACTGGCTGACAATCCTATTCAGCGTTTTGCCCCGGTGCTTGCAGACCTGTATGAGCGAGTTCTTGACAGCGGCAATGAATATTTTCCTCCGACCAGTTTTCAGCTGGTAAAGATCGAAAGTGACAGCGGTGCACCGAATGTCACACCCGAATCTCTATATGCCCGTTTTAATTTCAGATACTCGACGGTATGGCATCACAAGCAATTACAGGAGTTTGTCGAAAAACTACTTGATAAACACGGACTCAACTATTCCCTGAAGTGGCATTTATCCGGTGCGCCGTTCCTAACCCCCGAAGACCGGCTGTCTGAGGCCACGCTACAGGCTGTCACCGAGATTACCGGCCTGACACCGGAACTGTCGACCGGCGGCGGCACTTCAGACGGACGCTTCATCGCACCGAGCGGTGCACATGTTGTTGAATTCGGACCCGTCAACAAATCGATTCACAAAGTGAACGAATGTATACCGGTTGGTGACATCGAACGGATTAAAAATGTTTATTTGCAGACTCTGCAGATCATGCTGGCTGACGATTCGTCCAGTTAAGCCATACGCCCCAGCCCCCCAGCGCCAGAAAACAGATCAGCACCCAGCTTGGCATGGATAAGCCCAGCAATCGCCAGACAACCTCGGCACACTCTCCGGAGCCGGACAGGACCATATTGAGCACCTCGAGCATCGGAAACGTATCGACCATGAAGTCCAGCCCGGGGCCACACGCTGGTACCTGGTCTTTCGGCAGATTTTGCAACCAAACATGACGACCGGCTACACCAACCCCCGCCAGGGCCGGGACAGCCAACAGTACGGCATAGATACGCCGACCCATCCGACCCGCCGGATGTATGGCTGCCAGCAGGAACACGCATCCCAGCGTGATCAACGCAATACGTTGAAATATGCATAACGGGCATGGCGCCAGGAGCAAGACATACTGTGTAAACAAAGCAAATCCGAACATGCCGACACAGACAATGAATGCAGCAAAATTACCGATGCGTGGCTGAAAAAGCAGTGCGCGCAACGCATTAAGAATATCGATAATCACGATTAACAGAATAACCCTCAATAAGTGACCTTGTCACGTATATAGTTTGGCAGTGCCTCTGCTGCGCTAACCGTCAGACCGTCACAAAACTGCCGGCTGGCCAGTAGCAGAAGATCGACCGCCGACGGCATTAAGGTAAAGTCTGATCCGACGATCTGCGCCGGGTGATTTTCAAGTAATGCGGGGTATGCGGACCAACCCGGGCCCGCGGCAAAAAATGACAGGTCCGATGCCAGCCTGAACTGTTCAGGATCAACCAGGCAATCCGCTACCACCTCTTGCAGCCCGGTCGAAGAATCGCCGCTATAAACCCCCAGATAGGCTTCCCCCATGCGCGCATCAAAACACGGTGCTACGCAATCAACACCATGCCTGCGTACCGCGCCGGCAGCCAACGAGGCCAGACTGGAAACCCGGGCAACCGGTATGCCAACACCGTAAGCCAGGGCCTGGGCTGCGGCCGCTGCAACGCGCAAACCGGTAAACGCACCGGGGCCACAACCAAAAGCAATACAGTCCAATGCCGCAAGCTCCAGCCCCAGGTCTTCCAGCACCTCGTTAACACCTGAGTAGATTTCACGTGACTGCAAAGACGGAACCGGGTATTCACGACAGCTGGTTTGCGTGTCTATGCAGGCGGCAACACTGCCGACGCCGGCCGCCAGTTCGATCGCCAGGCAGGTAAATTCTTTGTGTGCGTCCTGGGTCATAATCCGGCACCTCCATGCTCCGCGTAGAACTCACGAATCATATCCAGTTCCCGAACGACCGGCATCGGCGGCAAACTCGACATAAACACGCGGCCATAGCTTTTTTCCGTCAGGCGCGGATCGCAGATCATGACCACACCATAATCGTCATAGTCACGAATCAGCCGGCCTACACCCTGCTTCAGGCTTAGCACGGCCTGTGGCAACTGGTAATCACGAAACGGATTACCGCCCTGATTACGGATAGCTTCGAGACGGGCAGCAAGTAGCGGATCACCCGGTGCAGCAAAGGGCAACCGGTCAATCGCAACCAGCACGAGATCGTGGCCGCGGATATCAATCCCCTCCCAGAAAGTTGCCGTTCCCAGCAGCACCGCACGTGGCTGGGCAGCAAATTGCTCAAGCAACCGGGTTCGCGGCTCGCTGCCCTGGACCAGCAACGGAAAATTGAAATCCTCATCATCACCGAGCAGTTCTGCCGCCCGCCGTAATGCCCGATGACTGGTGAACAACAGAAAAGCATGACCACCACTGGCTATGACCGCGGCACGCATAGCGGCGACAGCCTGATCCGTAAACTTGGGATCATTCGGCTGGGGCAGATTCCGGGGCAAGTACAGGCGGGCAATCTGCGCAAAAGGAAACGGACTCGGAATCTGCCGGGTTTTGATGTCCTGCAGGCCAATACGACTGATAAAGTGCTGGAAATCATCCCTGACCGCCAGTGTCGCCGAGGTAAATACCCATGCCGCGGGGCGCGATTCGAGCAAGGCGGACAACTCCTCGGCCGTATCCAGCGGGGTGACATTAGCCGTGAAAGTACGCCGGGCCAGCCTGATCCAGCGCAGCCCCTGATCATCACGCGCAGAGTCAATAGCCTCGAATGCGGCAAACATCGACCCGGCCCGCTGGCGGCATCGCTGCAGCCCCGGGCTTAAATCCTCAAACGCAGCCAATGCAGAACTCAGCTCGTCCAGCGACGCCCCGAGCGCCGCAAAGGCGGATCTGAAATCATCCCGGGTCGCATCCCAGGGCAGATTTGCCACCCCATCACTTAGCGTTAATCGCGCATCAGCGGCTGTCTTGCGCAGTTCATCGAGTCTTTGATCAAGTGAGCCGTCGAACGCACCGCTACGAACCAATTCACTGCGCACATCTCCAGCAAGATCGAGTACCTGCCCGGTGCCGAGTCCGATCGTAAAAAAGCCCTGGGCAACATCGGGAAACCGGTGCGCTTCGTCGATAATGAGCGCATCGGCACCCGGCAGGAGTTGTCCAAAACCCTCTTCCTTCATGGCCAGGTCAGCCATTAGCAAATGATGATTAACCACCACCATTTCGGCCTCGCGGGCCGCATGCCGGGCTGCCACAACATGACAATCATCGAACAGCGGACAACGTGAGCCGAGGCAGTTATCAACGGTGGAGGTTACCCGGGGCCACAGCGATGAATTTTCGGACAATTCGCTGACCTCGGCGATATCACCGGTCAGGGTTCGCTCTGCCCATCGTGAGAGCAGGCGGATATCGTCACCATGACGCGACATCGGTAACTCATCGGCTGCAGCGGTCAACTGATTCAGTCGATACAGACACAGATAATTTGCTCTTCCCTTCAGTAGCTGAGCATCGACCGGTCGCCCCACTGCCTTGCCCAGCATCGGCAGGTCACGATGAAATAACTGATCCTGCAACGTCTTGGTCCCGGTTGAAATAACGACTCGCAGCCCGGAATCAAGGGCCGGTATGAGGTAGGCCAGAGTTTTCCCGGTACCCGTGCCCGCTTCAACTACAAGACTGTGGCCCTCGACCAATGCTGCAGCAACCCCTTGCGCCATGGCCAGTTGCTCGGGTCGCGGCCGAAAACCTGTCAGGCAGGCAGCAAGCGGGCCCCCTGCACCGAACAGGGCGGTTAAATTAGCATCAGTCATCGTTAATAAAAGCGAATATTAAATAAAATATCAAAAACGTTGAAAATGTTCCCTGGTTGCAGATTCATCTGCAGCCCGGGGCGAATCCTAACCTTCCAACCATCCTGTGGAGGTTATCTAATCCTAATTGTCGCATCAGGGGCCAAAACAGGCTCAATCCTGGCTGACCCTCGATGACGCATCTGTATAATATGCGTTCCCTGCAGTCGGCCGCATGAATAATGACACAGACGATATAGCACAGACGCCCCTTTAATCTACTTTGAACACACGCAACGGCAATGCCTGCCAAGGAACGGTATGACGACAAGCAACAAATCACTTCAGCAATGGGTCGACACGGTCGCCGCACTGACAATACCCGACGACATCCACTGGTGTGATGGCAGTGAGTCAGAATACCAGGGCCTGATCAACCAGATGCTCGATAGTGGCGATCTGATCAAACTCAATGACAACTACCAGAACTGCTATCTGCACCGATCTAATCCAACTGATGTTGCGCGCGTTGAACACCTGACCTTCATCTGCACTCCGGAAGAAGAAGACACCGGATCAAATAATCACTGGAAGCCGCCAGCTAAAGCTCACGAAATGATGGATGAGCTGTTCTCCGGCTGCATGCAGGGCCGCACGATGTATGTCATCCCCTATTGCATGGGTCCGATCGATTCACCGTATTCTCGCTGTGGTGTCGAAATTACCGACAGCCCATACGTTGTTGCCAACATGAATCTCATGACCCGGATGGGCCAACCGGCACTTGAACGAATCGAGCAGGAAGGACAATTCGTACGTGGTCTGCATTCAACCGGTGAACTCGATCCGGAGCGACGCTTCATCATGCATTTCCCCGAAGAACTGATGATCCAGAGCTTTGGCTCAGGCTATGGCGGCAATGCCCTGTTGGGCAAAAAATGCCATGCCCTGCGCATAGCCAGTTCACAGGCACGCAAGGAAGGATGGCTTGCGGAACACATGCTGATTGTCGAAATAGAAAGCCCCGAGGGCGAAAAGCATTACCTGGCCGCCGCATTCCCATCGGCTTGCGGTAAAACCAACCTGGCCATGCTGATTCCACCCGAAGCTCTGGCCGGCTGGAAAGTTCGCACCATTGGCGATGATATCGCCTGGCTGCATCTTGACGAAACCGGCCAGCTACGTGCCATTAATCCCGAAGCGGGTTATTTCGGCGTCGTTCCCGGCACCAATGAGAACACCAACCCTAACGCTTACGAAACGATCCAGTCTGATACGATCTTCACCAATGTCGCGGTTACCGCCGACAACGAACCCTGGTGGGAAGATAAAACCTCCGGTGTACCAACCGTTGACTGGAAGGGCAACCCGTTTAGCGACGAGAACGGCCCAGCCGCGCATCCCAACTCCCGGTTTACGGTATCGGCCAGGAAGAACCCGGCTTATTCACCGCTGGCCGAGGATCCGGCAGGTGTGCCGATTAGTGCGATTATTTTCGGTGGCCGACGACGTACCCTCGCACCACTCGTCTACCAGGCCAAAGACTGGAACCACGGCGTCCTGATCGGTGCC